>DDUU01000045.1:0-85103 GCA_002344965.1 Candidatus Tepidiaquacellales bacterium UBA2330
GAATACTGTTTTCACACAGGCTCCGGGGTTTGGGAAGGAGGATAAATGCCGGCAAAACTGTTAACATAAATTATTAAAAATCAAAAACCCTGACAAACGCAATGTTTATCAGGGTTTTTATGAGCTGGCAGAGGGACTTGAACCCCCGACCTGCTGATTACAAATCAGCTGCTCTACCAACTGAGCTATGCCAGCAATATTTTTGAACAGAGTGCAATATATGACTAATATATATTTCTTTCAATTCAGTTTACAGATTCAGTCTTATTGCTTTTTCTTTTTTCCGGAGCCGTCCGAAAGTTTTAAAACCTGACCTGACATTATTTTATCACTCTTAAGATTATTCCATTTTTTAAGTTCGGAAATAGAAACACCGAACTCAGAAGCAATAGATGCCAGTGTCTCTCCGCTTTTTACTTTGTGTGTTGTCTTACCGGTGCTTTTCTTTCCTGAGTTCGTATTTCCTTCCGTCTGACCGGAGGTCACTTTTAATTTCTGTCCTTTTACAATTACATCGGAATCAAGATCATTTATATCCTTTAATTCGGATAAAGACATACCGTATTTATCTGCTATCATAGTCAGATTCTCACCTGTAGAAACCGTATGAACAGAAGTCTTTGATGCGGAAGAGTTACTGCCGGACAGTCTAAGCTTCTGACCGACAAGTATTTTATCAGACTCAAGCCCGTTGAGTTCCATTATTTCATTGACAGTCAATCCGTTCTCATCCGCAATGGAAGACAGATTATCTCCTTCGGAAACTGTGTATATTACTGTATTTCCTTTGGCAGTAGTTTTCTTCTTTTCCTTTACCGTTTTGGTTTTATTCTCCGGGGCTTTTACTGTTTCAGTATAGCTTTCTTCTGAATATTCAGTTTCTTCTCTGGTAACGGATCCGGTGTTAGTATTCTCTGTTGTTTTATTATCGCCGGTATTAACTTCTGTGTCATTATTTTTTTCCGGGACAGTTTCATTACCGGGTTTATTTGAATTCAAAAAGCTGTCACTATTATTATCAGATGAAGTTTTATTTTCACCTGACTGTTCATTTTTTTCTTCAGAATTTTTTATAGCATTATCCTCACCGGTATTGGTCAATGTATATTCATCAATCGCTTTTCTCTTGCCGTCATTTGTTTTGACAATGTCAGCGCCTTTGATATTATTTAAACCATGAAGAAGATTATATTTTTCTTCGGTAAGATAAATATCCAGCGGCTGCTGATGTTTGATAGGTTCGCCGTAATTCAGATTATTCCAAATCCTTATCTCAACCGGTCTGACGGAATAGAAAACAGCAATAGCCGATAGCGCGTCTTTTTTCTTGAAATTATAAGTAACTTTTTTTCTGCCGTTTTTGCTTGCAATGGACTTCGGATCGCCCGGTTCATAACCGTTGACCTTATAATAAGTAAGGTTTATGCTTGACCGGTAACCGCCCGCTTCATCTCCTGCAAAAACCGGTTCTTTGCTTCCGCTTTTATCTATTCCTGTAGCTTTATTGTAATTTGCAAGAAATTTTTCATAAGTTTTATGCGGAATTCTAAGCTGATAATAATCTTCATAATCAGGGACCATATCCTGAGTCAGTTCGGAATTTAATTCGCGAATTGTTTCAATATCGGATTCACATAGATCAGCAACCTGCTGTAAAGTCATTGGAGCGTTTACATTTACTCTGTCAAAAGAAATCGGCTTGCCGTATTCCACATCACGGAATCCGAAACCTTCAGGATCTCTGAATACATAAGAAAGAGCAAGAATGGAAGGTACATAATTTTTGGTTTCACCTGGCAGGAATCCGCGTAAAGTCCAGAAGTCTCTGGAGCCGCTTCTTTTAATAGCGCTGTTGACTCTGCCGGGTCCGGCGTTATAAGCTGCAAAAGCAAGATACCAGTCGCCGAATGTTCTGTAAAGATCCTTAAGATGTCTGGCTGCAGCGTCAGTGGATTTTTCCATATCCATTCTGTCATCTCTGTATTCATCCTGTCCTAAACCGTAAGCGTAACCGGTCGCCGGCATAAACTGCCAGAGGCCGACAGCGCCGGCGTGAGACATTATCTGCGGAGCAAGACCTGATTCCTGAACAGATAAATAAATCAATTCCTCCGGAGCTTTATTGTATTTCAGAATCTTTCTCATCAGCGGAAAATATTTTCCTGATCTGTAAAGTGTTTTATCAATAAAACTTTTTCCCCTGTCAGTGTTTGTAAAAAATTCAATATATCCGTCCACGGCTGCATTTCTGTCAAGCGGAATATCACTGCCGTCAGGCAATTCCTCCCTGTCGCCGCTTACTTCTTCAATCTTCTGATACTTAACATCAAACTGTTCTGCAAAATCAAATACAAGACTTCCGCTGCTGATCTCACTCTGCGTTGAGATGTAATCCTGCACTATGCTTACGGCAAGTTCATTATAATCCTGTTTCCAGGTATAATTACCGGGTTCATTTAAAATTTTGGAGTCGATCTTACTTAATTGTTTTAATGCATTTTCAAAAGATTCTGCTGCGTTTTTAGTGTCGGAATTTTCATTATAACTTAAAGCCTGGTTGTAAATACCAAATGATTTTTGAAGCTGAGAATAAAATTCAAGCGAATCCAGTTCTCTCTGAGACTGAACTTCCTCCTCTTCCGATGAAGAGCACCCTGACATATAAACAGAAATAAATAAAAGTATTAAAAGAAGTGAAGTTAAATATGAGAATTTTGAAATGTAGTTTGTATTTTTGTTTTGCATGTTCTTAATATTTAAATTTCATAAAAATAGATACATTAGAAATTTATTGTAAAGTTAAATTTGAACCGGATTATAAAATAAATAAAGTATTTTTAAATTTCAGTATAAACTTTAAATTTAAAAATATCCTATGTAAGTTCAGTATAAAGTAGAGTAATTCAAGTAAATTCAAAATTGTTAAAAAAATTCCTTAAATAGCCAATAAGTATTGGAAAAAAATTATTCATTTACCGTACCTGAAGTCAGAACGAAGCAGAGAATAGACAAGTATATTTCAAATTTTATAGAGAACGCTTCCCGCACAAAGGTGAAAAAAGCTATTGATCTGGGGTTTGTCACGGTAAACGGTGAGCCTGTAAAATCCAATTATATCGTAAAACCCGAAGATGAAATTGATATTGAGCTTGATTATCCGGATAAGCAGGATATACTTCCGGAAGACATTCCGCTGAATATAGTATTTGAAGATGAATATCTGATGATAATTAACAAGCCGCCCGGAATGGTAGTGCATCCTGCATATAAAAATTATTCCGGTACGCTGGTAAATGCAATACTTCATTATGCCGAAAAGACCAAAGGCAGTCTTTCTAATCTGAACGGATTTGAAAGAGCGGGTATTGTTCACAGACTTGATAAAGATACATCGGGACTGATTGTGATAGCGAAAGATGAAGTTACGCACAGAAAATTGTCAGAGCAATTTTTTCATCATACGATCGAAAGAGAATACAATGCGATAATATGGGGAAAGCTGAAAAAGAAGAAAGGGGAGATATCAAACCGGCTCGGCAGGGATAAGAAGGACAGAAAAAAAGTTACTGTACTTAAAGGTGATGATAATTCAGGTAAAACTGCTGTTACATTATATGAAGTTCTGGAAGAGTATGATTTCCTTTCACTGATAAAGCTGAAACTCAAGACAGGCAGGACACATCAGATAAGAGTTCATATGTCTGACATGGCTCATCCCGTGTTCGGAGACGAAACATACGGAGGCAGGGAGCCGCATTCGGTTAATCTTACTTCAAATCTGAAATCAAGAATTAAGAACCTTTTGGAGAAAATTGACAGACAGGCGCTGCATGCAAGAGTGCTGGGATTTACACATCCCGTTACTAATGAGAAAATGAGATTTGAATCAGAACTTCCTGATGATATGAAAAAAATTTTAACAGAAGTAAATAAGGTTTAAGAAATACATTTTACTTTTTCTCATCTTTAATACTTTTCTTTTCTTCCTTCAGTCTTTCTTTATCTGTTTTATCATCTTCTTTTTCCGCGTCATCATGATCTTCAAGTTCATGTTCGGATTCAGTATCACCGGACTTAACGTTTACATTACTTCCGGCGGAAGATTCCCACGGAAGCTTATCTTCTCTGATTTCAGGATGATGAATCTTCCCGCCGAGATTAGCGGTGTAAGCCATCATACCGTTGACAATAAACAGGAGTGCGAGCATTAGATAAGCAAATGAGTCAGGCAGGACTTTTGGTTTTTTGAATAGGAACAAAGATAATAGCGCAACAGCTCCGGTAACATTCATTGCAATAAAACTGTATAATGCGAATTCTTCATGCGGTTCAATAAATTCTTCATCCACATCTTCATAATTTCCTTCTATCATTCCCTCAGCGTCACCGCCGGAAATGTAAACGGGAATTGTAAGCAAAGAAGTAAGTAAAACAACAAGCATACAGACTTTTTTTATATCATCGCTTTTTTTCAAAATACCAATTATTAAAATAAAAATTGCGAACATAGAACCGATAACGGGAATGTGATTAAGCACGAGGTGAAGATGAGCTGCATTCATAATGCGTGTTTACTCCTTTTGAATTATGTGAATAAGTTAATTAAATATAATTTTGATTTAAATGAATCAAAAATTCTTTGCAAAGTTAACTTTAAGAAAAGTGAGATTGAAATGTTAAATTTTTTTAAATGTAGAATTCAAAAAGAAGTTAAATTACAAAACATGTTCACAATCTCAGTATTAGATACGGCAGCAATTAGGATCGGCAGAATCATAATAAATTTAAAAATTTCATACATTGTATGCATAACATATTTAATCTCCGGATTGGGTTTGCTGCAGATTTGTATCAGAAGAATTATAAAGAGAAAAGAAAAAATTTCAGAAATTGGAATTTTAATTGAATAAAGTCTTTTATATAAATTTTCGATTCTGAATTTTCATTATCGGTAATTGATTCATCTGTCAAAAACGTTTAGTTTTAATATTAAAGTTGAATCGCATTTACAGTACTTACTTTTGACAGATCAAAAGAGAGTACCAAAGAAAAATCTCCGCTAATGAAATATTGCCGGAATTAATTTTCCCAATTGCTAAAAAATTTCCAACTCAAAATTTGTTTCGCAAATTTCTCAAGCAGGGAAATTTTACTGACGCAATTGCTCATGAATTCTTTAGGCAATTTTTCAAAGGCGGGTCTTCTAAACAGATTGATAATACTGCAATAATAATATAAGTTTGACGAAAATTTTCTTATTTAAAAATTTTCTGGACAGCAAAGCAATTGATGAATCAATCATTCAGAATATTACATTTAAATTAATTATATAAAGAAGTATAATTACAAAAATCTTACAATATTTCCTTGAGTAAAAAAATCAAATACATTTTAATCAGTTTTATATTAGTTGTCATTGCGGCGGCATTTCTGCTGCCTAAGCTACTGTCCGGCAGCAAGACTGATAATGTGCAGAAATCAGGTCCGGATTCAAAGAACATGCCTCTTCCGGCAAACGGTTTTGTCGTAAATGCCGAAGAGCTTGATAACTCAATAAGAGTATCAGGTTCTATTGTAGCTAATGAGGAAGTGGAATTGCGCAGCGAGCTTTCAAAAAAAATATCTGGAATATATTTTAAAGAAGGCACATATGTTCCCAAAGGCAAGCTGCTGTTTAAACTTGATGATTCTGATCTTCAGGCGCAGATGAATAAACTCATTATACAGTCAGAGCTGACAGAAATAAAACTAAACAGGACAAAAGAATTGTTTGAAAAGAATCTTTCGACAAGGGAAGAATATGATGTTATTCAGAATGAGTTTGATGCAATAAATGCAGAGCTGGAGATACTGGAAATTCAAATCGACAAAACAAACATCAGAGCACCTTTTTCCGGAATAATAGGATTCAGAAATGTAAGCAACGGAAGTTATGTCACTCCTAATATTGTATTAGCGAGCATACAGGATATCGGAAAAGTAAAACTGGATTTTTCAGTTCCGGAGAAATATATAACTGCATTCAGAAAAGGTGAAACTATTTCTTTTACTGTAGAAGGATTAAGTGATGAATTTAAAGGACTCATAACGGCATTCGAACCGACTCTTGACGGCAGCACAAGATCACTGACAGTCAGAGCGGTCAGTCAGAATCCCGGAAGGAAATTAATCCCGGGCACTTTTGCAAATGTGAATCTGAATCTCATCAGCGTTAAAGATGCAATATTAATACCGACGCAGGCGCTTATACCAAAGCTAAAAGGTCATGATGTATTTGTTATAAAAAACGGAAAAGCAAAACTGATTGATGTATCTGCAGGAATGAGGACAGAATCAAAAGTTCAGATAGTATCCGGTCTTAATCCCGGAGATACAATACTTACTACAAACATTCTCAGATTAAAAGACGGTTCACCAGTAATCATAGATAAAATGTATTCTGAGTAAACCAGTTAAAAATTTTTAACTTATATTAAATGTCTTTATCAAATACTTCAATAAACCGGCCGGTACTTGCAATAGTAATGTCGCTTATTATTGTAATATTCGGACTTGTTTCATTATTTTATCTGGAAGTACGGGAATATCCGAGCGTTGACCCTCCGATAGTAAATGTAACGACAATATATCCCGGCGCTAATTCTGATGTTATAGAATCGCAGATCACCGAACCTCTGGAGCAGTCGCTTAACGGAATTGAAGGAATAAAGACATTAACTTCCGAAAGCCGCGAGCAGTCGAGCAGGATAACGCTTGAGTTTGAATTAAGCAGAAATCTTGAAGATGCTGCAAATGACGTGAGAGACAGGGTATCCAGAGCGCAGAGAAATTTACCTGGTGATATTGACAATCCTATAGTTCAGAAAGCTGATGCAGATGCTACTCCGATAATTTTTATGTTTCTGACGAGCGATACCAAAAACATTCTCGAAGTAAGTGATTATGCAACTAATGTAATCAAAGAAAGAATTCAAACTATTGAAGGAGTCAGCGGAGTAAATATATTCGGAGAGAAAAAATATTCAATGAGATTATGGCTTGACCCGCAAAGATTAGCTGCTTATAAACTCACGCCGCTTGATATACAAACAGCGCTCGAAAGAGAAAATGTAGAACTGCCTTCAGGAAGAGTCGAAGGAGACAATACTGAATTGTCTATAAGAACACTTGGCAGACTTAAGGATATAAATGAATTTAACGAGCTTGTGATATTTCAGGACGGCAGTAAAGCAATTAAACTGAAAGATGTGGGATATGCAGTATTAGGAGCGGAAAACGAGCGGACAGCCGTGAAAAAAGGCGGAATCAACGGAATAGGAATTTCAGTAACTGCAATACCTGGTGCAAATATAATTTCCATATCTGACGAATTTAATAAGAGATTTGAAATATTAAAGAAAGAAATCCCGCCGGAGTTTGCTCTTGAAGTAGGTTTTGATTTTTCCACATTTGTAAGGTCAACTATTAGTGAAGTTGAGGAAACAATTATTGTGGCGTTTATTCTCGTATTGTTTGTGATTTTTATTTTTTTAAGGGACTGGAGATCCACTCTTGTGCCTGTTATTGCAATCCCGGTTTCAATCATATCCGGTTTTTTCATAATGTATCTTGCAGGATTTTCAATTAATGTTTTAACGCTTGTAGCTATTATACTTGCAATAGGACTGGTGGTGGATGACGCTATAGTTGTGCTTGAAAATATTTATTCGAAAATTGAAGAAGGTATGAACCCGATTGTAGCGGCGCGAAAAGGTTCAAAGGAAATTTACTTTGCCGTAATTTCCACAACTGCATCTTTAGCGGCGGTATTTCTTCCCATACTTTTCCTTGACGGAATTACCGGAAGATTATTCAGAGAATTCGGAGTAGTAATCGCTTTCACTGTAATTGTCTCTTCATTTGTCGCTCTTACTCTTACGCCAATGCTCTCTTCACGAATTCTGAAGAAACACAACAAATCCAACCGTTTCTATAATGCTACTGAACCTTTCTTTTTATGGATGACAGAAGTTTACAGGAAAATGCTTTTCGGTTTTATGAAAGTAAGATGGCTGGCTATTGTAATAATTCTTTTAATGGTAGGTTTAATTTATATTCTGAACTCAAATTTACAGACAGAGCTCGCACCTCTTGAAGACAGATCAAATCTCCGGATACAAGCGCTTGGACCCGAAGGATCTACATTTGAATACACTGAAAAATATCTGGACGAACTAACTCAGTATGTAATAGACTCAATACCCGAAGCTGAAAGTCCTATCACAATAATCGCACCGAGTTTTCAGTCACCCGGAGCTACAAATTCCGGAATAATTAATTTATATTTAAAACCTCCTGATGAAAGAAAAAGAACTCAGCAGGAAATTTTCAGAAGTCTCAGCAGAGATCTGAATACGTTTACCGGTATCAGAGGATTTCCGACTCAGCCGCCTACAATCGGATCGAGATTCGGAAGACAGCCGCTGCAGTATGTAATACAGGCACCGAATTTTGACAAGCTTATGGAAGCTCTTCCTAAAGTTCTCGATGAAGCAAGAAAAAGTCCGAAACTTCAGTTTGTAGATGCAGATATTAAAGTCAATAAGCCGGAATTAGTGATCAGTATTGACAGAGAGAAAGCTTCTACTGTAGGCGTATCTATCAGGGACATTGCAAGAACTCTGCAGACGGCAATGGGCGGGCAGCAGATAAGTTACTTCGTTAAAAACGGAAAGCAGTATCAGGTGATCGCACAGCTTGACAGAAAATACAGAGATGACCCTTATGATCTGAATTATTTGTTTATCAGAAATTATAAAGGTGAACTTGTTCAGCTTGATAATCTTGTAAAAGTTGAGGAAAACATAAGTCCCACTACAAGACTGAGATACAACAGATATGTTTCTGCGACTATAAGCGGAGGACTGGCTCCGGGAGTTGCGCTTGGAGAGGCGATTGAAGAAATGGACAGAATTACAGACGGCATTCTTGAAAACACATTTACAACATCTCTGGCAGGTGAGTCAAAGGATTTTGCGGAGAGTTCTTCAAGTCTTCTTTTTACTTTTATATTCGCTTTGATACTGATTTATCTGGTTTTGTCAGCTCAGTTTGAAAGTTTTATAGATCCTTTTATAATACTCCTTACTGTGCCGCTTGCTCTTACCGGAGCGCTGATCTCTTTATGGCTTTTTGATATGACTCTGAATATTTTTTCCCAGATCGGGATTATCATGCTTATCGGACTTGTAACAAAGAATGCAATACTTATAGTTGAGTTTGCAAATCAACGGAAGGAAACAGGTCTTAGTGTAATTGATGCAGTTAAAGACGCTGCAGTTGCAAGATTCAGACCGATAGTAATGACAAGTCTTACTACAATACTCGGAATATTACCAATAGCAGCCGGCGCCGGAGCGGGCAGCAGGACTTCACTTGGTATAGCAGTCGTAGGCGGATTATTGTTCGCTACCTTTCTGACGCTTTTTATTGTACCGGCTATGTATTCATTCTTGTCGAGAAAGCTGGCTGTTAAAACCGAAGAAGAGGAAATAATTACTGACGATTTAGATGATATTGATTTTGCAGAAATCAGGGACTGATTTTAATAACTAATTAATTTTGTATTCAGAATTGAAGCATGATATTTTAAAAAATAACAGCGAATTTCTGAGGTTCAGGAAATCACTTCTTCTTTACGGCAGAAAATTTAATATACCTTACGAAGATGTAGAAGAGATCGCCAACGATGCAATAGTAAAAGCCATTCAGGATTTTATCGAAGACAGGGGAAATTTTGAGTCTTTCTGTAAAGTTATTTTCAAGAGGCGCTTAATCAATTTTCAGAAAACTATAAAAGCAAATTATTTTCTGCTGATAATTGATGAAGATGAAATTTTTAGAAATGCTGACGGAGATGATTACGAAAATTTTGAGAAAAACCGGATCTCAAAAGAATTCATTGAATCAGTTAAAGATTCGTTTTCAGACGAAGAAAAAAATTTTTTTGAAATTCTTTATCAGGTATGTGAACAGACAGATATAAAGCTGATAGCCGAAGCATCAAGGATTATAGGTGTTTCAAACGCTAAGGGATGGGATATATTCAGAAAGATACAGAGAAAGTCAATGAAAAAGTGGATTGAGAATAATTATGATTTACCAAACGAAATCTGTTACCAGAAAAGCAGTAAATTAAAAACAGCTGTAGAAGATAGTTATGACATAGTCTCAGAAGATAATATCATTTATTCAAGTATAAGTCCGGTAAAATTCAGAGAAGATGAAAATCATTATGATTTAAATTTCAAAAATATCTTTAAAAATATTTCTGATCAGGATTTAGATAAGCTGATAAAATTTTATCAGTAATTTTTTTAAAACAAGGATATTGTTTAACAGGAAAGAATAATTTTATATTTTTAAATGAATACAATATGAAGTTACTTTCAGTAACTTACCATTATTATCAAATTCATATACATCACATGATTCAACCGCTGATATAATTTTCCCCTCACGGATAAATTCCGCTCCGCCGTTAATTGAAACTCTATCCTCACTAACTATTACATTATAAGTCGTAAAATTCGTTGTTACGGATTTGAAATATTCTGCAACTCCGTTACAATATTCGATTACCTCAGCCTTTCCGGATAAAATTCTTTCGCCTGCAATATTCCAGATTATGTTTTCGGACAGATCCGGATAGACTGATTCGAACTTTCCGTTTGAAAAAGCGACAGCGATTTCCTTAATATTCATTGTCATAATTTGATTAAGCAAATAAACTAACAACTTCTGAAGTTTGCAATAAATCAGGTCAGACGCTTACTACTGCCAATTTATGAAATTAAGATGTTGAAAATTCAGCCGGTAATATAGACATAGTTTGTAAAAAATTGAATTCACTGAAAAATAAAAATTTATTTTCACCAAATTTCAAACAAATAACTGTATATATTATTAAAGGCATGTAGTTCCAAAACATTTCGAAAACATTGCGGGAATTTAATTGTCCTAAAACTATAACTATATTAATATTTAAAAAGAAAGGAGTTAAATGAAAAATTCGGAATATGATATACAAAGGCAAGGCAGTGTAAGCATATTGCAGTTCAAAACTGATTATGCTGATACTTTCAGTTACATCTCACTCAACGCCGCTTTGAGAGATAAATATGTTGAAATCAGTGAAACAAATGTAAATGGAGAAGTAAATAAGATCAGACTGATCAACAAATCGGAATTTTATGTTTTTATTTCGGACGGAGACATTCTCACAGGAGCAAAGCAAAACAGAGTTATCAATACGTCGGCATTAATAGCTCCTGATTCGGAAACGGATATTCCGGTAAGCTGTGTGGAAGCCGGCAGGTGGAAATTTAAAACAAGAGAATTTACCGGTACTGATTTTTATTTCCCGACAAACATGAGAAGAAATAAATCTAAGGATATTCTTTATAATCTTCGTACAGATGGCAGACATTCAGCAAATCAGTCAAGAGTCTGGAACGAAGTAAATGAATATGAGGAAATACTCAAAATGAAATCAAGTACATCTGACCTTTCCGAACTGTTAAGCAGAAAGCGAGGAGAAATAGATGAAACAATGAATCACTTCAGAGTAAAAAAGGGTTCAAACGGAATGGCAGTATTTTTCGGCAAAAAAATATTCTGCATTGAAATATTCAACAGTACTGAAATATTTGAAGAATGTTTTCCCAAACTGTTAGGAAGCGTGGGAGTGGATTTTCTAACAATTCAGAATAGCGATGTATTACCTTCTGAAGAAGAGATAAAAGAATTAACTACAATGTATCTGAATAAACTTTCGGAAACATCATCTGAAACTTTTAAAGGGATTGGAGTCGGAAAAGAAAGAAGATTTAATACAAGGTTAATGACAGGCGCAGAACTTTTTTATGTAGATTTAAAAATACATGTTTCAGTCCAGTTCGAAAATATACGCGACTCATACATTAACAGGGATGCAAGAGGGAGAAAAATCCTGAACTTCGGAAAGTATAAAGGTCAAGCGCTTAATGAAGTATTCAGATCAGATATTAACTACATTATTTGGCTTTGTTTTGAATCGAATATTGACCGGAATTTGAAAAAAGAAATATACGATGAATTTCTAAAATTCAGCGGCAGATAAATATTATTTATTAATTAAAAACTTATGCAACTATGGAAAGCAAAAAAATTTACAATCTCATCATACTCGATGAGAGCGGTTCAATGGAGTCTATTAAAAATGTGATAGTCTCAGGGCTGAATGAAGTTATACAGAATGTAAAAAATTCCGGTAAAGAATTTCCGAACCTGGATCAATTCGTAACATTTATTTCATTTAACTCCGTTGGCGTAAAAAAAATCTGTGACAAATCAGAGATTAAAAAAATGTCTGTTATAGATGAAAAAAATTACAGTCCGAATGCAGCGACACCTTTGTTTGATGCAATGGGTAATTCAATTACCGAACTGAAATATTTCCTTCAGGATAAAAATAATTACAACGTACTTGTTACAATCCTTACTGACGGTCTTGAAAACGCTTCGAAAGAATTCAGCGGAAGTCAGATTAAGAAACTGATAGAGGAATTGAAAGAGAACAACTGGACATTTACATATATCGGCACTGATCATGATGTTGATAAGATTGCAGATTCTATTTCAATAAATAACAAATTAGTTTTCAATAAAACGAAGCGTGGAGTTGCTGATATGTATTTAAAAGAATCAGAAAGCAGGATCAGATATATGAAAAGAGTCTCAGAGGACCTGGATGAATCATATGATTATTTTGAGAACAAAATCGGAAATGATAAAAATAATAGCTCAGAGAAAAAAAATAACAAACAGAGGTAATTAAAAGGAAATCATGTTGATTAAAGATACAGATTTTTTCTGCTTCTTTTTTTACAAATAGTTTAAACAGATTAATATATTGACTTGTCAGTTTAGAAGGATAAAATTAATTTGAAAAAACCGGAATAAAAAATCATCCGGTTTTATTTTTTTTAAAATTTTAAACAATAAAAAATCATGGAGATATCAGGAAAGCTGTTTGAGATCTATGAGACAAAACAAGTAACTGACAAATTCAAAAAGAGAGAGTTTGTAGTGGAGTATGTTACAAACCCGGAATATCCGCAGTATATAAAATTCCAGCTGACGCAGAATAACTGCGATTATCTCGACGGATTCAGTAAGGGAGATATGATCAACATTCAGTTCGATCTGACAGGAAGACCGTGGACAAACCAGTCCGGCGAGACAACATATTTTACAAGTCTTAATGCATGGAGGATACAGAAGGCTGAAGGCGGAGGAAACGGAAAGCGAGATCAGGTTGCAGAGAGCAGCGGGGATATGGGCGGCGGAAGTGATTCGGATAATGATCTGCCGTTTTAGGGAAAGGGTTATATAATTTATAAAATGTATGTAGAACGGAATTGTATTCCGTTCAGCGCCGGTAAACCGCTTAAGCGGTTTATCGGCGCTTTAACCTAATCTCATTCAAAATATCTGATCGGGAATTTAAAATGCAGGAAAATTTCTTTTCAATTCAATTCTTTTCAATTCAATTCATTTATTAACATCATTTAGATAAAAATTTATCTGCTGTAACATTAAATTTTTCCTGCCGCCGGTTATTAAAACCGACTTATAATTTATTTTTAATTTGATTAACTTGCAGATTAAAAAATTCACTTCTTATATAATTAAATAATAAAACTATAAATGAAAAGAGAAATTTCAAAACATTACAGCCCTAGTCTTAATAAGGAAATGGACATTGTAAAATATGGTGATTACGGTTTTGCATTACTGCTTTTTCCTACTGCTGCAGCTGATTTCCTCGAATATGAAAGATTTCAATTAATTGATACTATTGAACCATATATTAATTCAGGTAAAGTTAAGGTCTATTCCATTAACAGTATAAATAATGAAAGCTGGCTGAACGATAAAATGAATCCTTACGATAAAGCCGTAAGACATCAGCAGTTTAATGATTATGTTACCGATGAAGTTGTCCCGTTTATCTTTGAAGACTGTAACGGTGAAGTTCCCGTTATTACTTGCGGCGCTTCACTTGGAGCTCTGCACTGCGCTAATCTCTTTTTCAGAAGACCTGATCTTTTTGCAGGAACAATTGCTATGAGCGGTTCATATGATCTGAGTGATTATTCCAAAGGTTATTTCGATCAGACTTGCTACTTCAACTCTCCTATGCATTATCTTCCTAATCTTAATGATGAAAATATTCTGAATGAAATGAGAAAAAGTGAGCATATCCACATACTTACCGGACAGGGAAATTATGAAAATCCCGAAGCTTCAGTCAGAATATCTGAAATCCTTAACAGAAAAAATGTTCCGCATGATCTTGAATTATGGGGATTGGACGTTCCGCATGACTGGCCTACCTGGAGAAAAATGGTCCCGTATATTATTGAAACAAAATTCTGATAGTATCCAATATTTAGGGATCCTGAATTTAAACCGTAACAATTTACATCTTTAGTTTACAATTTATATAAAATTAAAAAAGATATTTGAAGATCTGTTTTGCTGCTTCGGAATGTTTTCCTTTTGTAAAGACCGGCGGTCTGGGGGATGTAGTTGGCTCGCTTCCAAAAGAAATTTCCCGTATGAAAACCGGCGGTAAGAAAAAGGTTAAGAATGATGTTAAAATAATTCTTCCTTTGTACAAAGGAATTAAAACTCTTCAATATAATATTGTTTGCATGGAAGAGTTCGGTGATATTCCTGTTGCAATTGGTGACAAAGAAATTAAATTCAGAATCTTCACATCCAAACTTCCCGATACAGAAATAGATGTGTATTTTGCTGACTGTCCGGAATATTTTCACAGAGATATGCCCTATACAAATGATCCCGATGAAGATGAAAGATTTATTCTCTTTCAGAAAGCCGTGATAGAAATACTTCAAAGATTAAAATGGGCGCCGGATGTTATTCATTGCAATGACTGGCAGACTGGTCTCATACCTGTTTTTCTTAACACCATTTATAAATGGGACAAGCTTTTCGATAATACATCAGTTCTTTTTTCTGTACACAATATCGGATATCAGGGCAGGTTCTCCGAAAAATCTGTTTTCAGCGCCGGACTTTCATATAATGATTTTTATAACTGCGGTCCGTTAGAACTTAATGGTTCATTCTGTTTTATGAAAGCCGGGATCCTCTATTCTGAAATTATTTCCACAGTCAGTAAAACTTATGCAATGGAAATCCGCACTCCGGAATACGGAGCCGGGATGGAATCTGTCCTCCAAATAAGAAAAGATGATATCTACGGTGTGTTAAACGGAATAGATACTAATATCTGGAATCCTAAAATAGATAAATTCATTCCTGCAAATTATAACGCAAAAGACACATCCAATAAAATAATCTGTAAAAAAGAACTTCTCCGTGAAGCTGAGCTGGTGTATGATGAAAACGTTCCTGTAATTGGAATTATTTCACGATTTGCCGGACAGAAAGGTTTCGAACTATTGTTTCCCGTGATAAATGAACTAATGCAGCTGCCGTTGCAGCTTATAGTTTTAGGAAGCGGCGATGAAAAATCTGAAAAGTTTTTTGAACAGCTTGCTATGAGTTTCCCTCATAAAGTAAATACTTACATCGGATATAATAATAAACTCGCGCACTATATAACCGCTGGAAGTGATATGTTTTTAATGCCTTCCATTTATGAACCCTGTGGTCTGAATCAAATGTACAGTCTCAATTACGGTACTGTCCCTATTGTTAGAAATACCGGTGGGCTTGCAGATACAGTTATTGATTTTCATAAGGATGAATTAAACGGAAACGGTTTTTCATTTGATGAACAGTCTCCGGCAGCTTTGTACACTGCTATCTTAAGAGCTGTGGAAGTATTCGGAGATAAAAATACCTGGGAAAAAATTATGCAGAGAGGTATGAAAATTGATTTTTCATGGAAACATTCAGCTAAAGAATATATGGAGCTTTATAAAAAAGCTGTTGAAAAAAAATCCAATAACTTAATCTGAGAATTTTTATCTGAGTTAAATCCAAGGATAATCCCGCATCCTACAGAATTATATCGAAATATATATTTTTCAATAATTTTCCCGAAAATAAGTCTGAAATCTAAAGTCTGGTTTTAATAATTTTATGGTTTTTATTATCTTCGCTATAAATTCATTGGTTTATGAAAATATTTATCGCCATAATTTTTTTCTTTTACAATAACTTATTGTTTTCTATGACATATTCCGATTCCACTAAATGGGAAATCCATCCATCATTCAAGTATGACGCTCTGTGCTTTGTAAATATCATGACGGGAGATGAATTTTATTTGACCTATTATCAGGATGAATATAATAAATTTAAAGACAGACTGGATCCTGAAGTATCTGCTTCTTTGGCAAATCTTAAAAAAGTTATTAAAGAAGATAACGGTAACATTGTTTCCGCCTGGCTATGCCTTTATTATTCTGCGGTGGATTCTGAAACTCTGATTGAAATGAGTAATGCAACGCAAGATCTTTCTGAACTGAAATCCAATTTTCAAAAGTCACCTTATTATTCGGATGATAGCTGGTCAGATTTTGAATCTCTGAAAGGTGATCTCTTAACTGTCTTCAGCTGGCTGGATAAAATTGAATTTGAAAAATACTGGAATGAAAATATAAACAGCAGAATTTCCGACACTATTAATTCTGTTCGTAAAAAATTAGACAGATATAATATCATCGGAATAACTGAAGAGCATCTTGGCCGGAAACTTAGTTCGGATACAATTACCGTTTATATGCTGTATTATTCCCGGCCGCACGGAATTAAAATTACAGGCACCCGTTTTCTTACGGATATTGCATGGCCGTTTGAAATTCTCATCCGAACCGCTTCACATGAAATGATGCATCCGCCTTTTGATCTTAAAAATGACTCGCTTCTTATTGAAAAATTAGAACTTCTTAAAAGTGATGAATTTCTGATGGATAAAGTTTTAAATCACGATCCGTCTTTCGGGTATAATTCATTCGAAGGTTTTATTGAAGAAGACTGCGTCCAGGCGCTCGATCAGATTATAAATGAAAAGCTGAATATTGAAAGAGACCCGCGCAAAAGATGGAAGGAGAATGATGACGGGATGCATGTATTTGCTGTTGCTCTTTACAATATTATGAAAGAAGATAATTACAATTCTGAAAAATATATTTTCAGAGATTATCTGATTGAAAATATAAATAATGGTAAATTACTGAACGGAAATATTAAAAGAATTTATAATGAGTTTTATCCGGATTAATGTTATCATATTTTTAATTCTTCAAGTTCCTGAAAAAAAAATCCTCCTGAAAAAAATTCGGGAGGATTTTTTTATACTTTTTTGTAAATAAAATTATTTGATCATAGATAATATTCCTAATGCGCTTGTCCATGAACTTTTGTTCTTTTTAAATCCTTTCGAAAATGAAGATGGATTTAACATATTTGACAAACCCAATACTCCGCCAGCTACATCTGCGATTGATCCTGCATTTTGGAGCTGATCCAAAATTCCGTCCTTCTGATTTGCCCAGTCAGGAAGAAATGATGTTCCCTTTAATGCTCCGGCAAGTGACCCTGCAATTGAAGCATACTTAATGTAATCTGTTGCATCTACTCCCGACAGCATGCTCAAAATATCGTTTTTACCTGATTTACCTCCGGTAAATGAACTGGTATTTATTCCTTTTACAAACTGTCCCATCAGACTGTTGATACCTGCCTGTTTGCCAAGACTGTTAATAATATCATTCGTACTGTTCTTGGACTTGGAATCAGATTTTCCTTTTGTGTCATCAGTCTGACCATTTATAAATCCTGTAGAAAAAATAAAAATAAAAACAACTGCTGTTAAGATAGTTTTCATGATTTGTCTTAATTAAATTGATTGAAAAAAATTAGTATTATTGCCGGTGTTTAAATAATTAATTGAAAAATTGAATTTAAAAATTTAACAGTCCCTGCATACATACAATGCAGGGACTGAAAAAAAATTAAACTACGGCTTTGCAACCTGAACAAATCCAAACGCATTGTTATCAGCGTAAGTCAGGTCAGTTAAATCAGTTAAGAGATCATAGTTAAGATCAGAAAGAATGTATCCCGTTGCAAAATTGAAAGCGTCATTGTCAATAATAGCAACATCAGCCAAATCAACTACTTCATCCTGATTTACGTCACCTGTATAATTTCTGTAATCACCTGATACAAGCACCATGTTGTTACCGAATGCCTGTGATGCAGCTGATGTGAAATCATAATTCAGAACTCCTCCGGAAAACTGTTCGCCGCCTGATTTACTCCACGTCTGAATCGAATTTCTGTGATTTACTACAATAAAATAACTTACTCCGTTCTGTGCGTTTAGAAAATTGAATGACGCATTTCCGTTTGCATCAAGATATTTTTTGTCGCTGCCGATTGAATTATATGGCGGAGTTACGGACCGTATAGAAACTGTAACAGTATCCTGAACCGGTGAGATTGCCTCCAGTCCTAAAGTCAGATTAAGAGTCGGTAATGTAAATGCTGTTGATTCATCAGCTCCTTTATATGGATAATTTGCGTCTCTCGTATTTTCGTCTATATCTGTTGTTATACCGGCTACTGGTGTACCAACAAGATTTAAGTCTCCGATTGAAGCTCCGGTTAAATGTAAATCTCCGGTAGATGGGTTAACAAAATTTACTGTTCCTGTAGTAGCATTTGCTTCTCTCGGGCTTACTCTTGTTTTATAATCATTAATATTCTGATCTGAATTTGTTCCGTCTGAAAAAATTAATCTGTTTGACGCAGGAGCGCTCGTTGCAAACATTCCAAAATCAGTTGTTAATGTTAAATTCGCAAAACTGGATGTACTCCTTCTATAAACAACTGCAAGTCCGCTTGTGCTGCCGGGCGTTGAATGATTTATAAGAATATTGTTTTTCATAGTGAGTGCTGCTGTAGTAGCCGTAGCGCTTGATGTTACAGACAAAGCTGATGATCCGAACGTTGAACCGCCTGATGCAGTTAGATAAACAGTATTAAAATATAAACCAATTGAACTGTTTGCAGTTGTGCTGGTAATATTAATGCCGATAACGCCGTTTGCATTGGTTGAATTCGGCGCTTTAATTTCGGATATAAAATTATTATAAACTTCAATTCCTGAACCTGAAGAAACCCAGCATCCTCCTGCTAACGAATTTGCGCCGTTATTTGTGATGTTGTAAATTTTATTGGAATGGATCTTGGCGGACGCAGACAAAGAGCTGTAAATTCCAAAAACTCCGCCTGTTGTTGACGTACCGCTGACTGCGCTTAGTCCGTAAATTGTGTTTCCGTAAATATTCTTTACTGTAGTTGCTGCTGCGTTAGATCTAATGCCGATTGTCAGAGAGCCTGCTGCCGTGTTTGATCCGCCTACTGTTAAGTTATAAATTGTATTATTGGTAACATTTTCATTACCGGGACTGTCTGAGTTAATGTAACCGTAAAGATTTGAAGCTGTGGTTCCGGAAGTGTTTGGCATAGAATTATTATATACCAGGTTTGAATCACAGTACATTGTAACAGCTGCTGCCGCCTGCAGGCAATTCATAGTTCCTGAAATACTTGTGCGTGTATTCCCGTAAACTTCATTTGATCGCATTTCTAAATAGTTAATATCAGATGAACACCCTAATAATGTAGCCGTTCCTGTTCCTGTATGAGAATTATTTCTTACTATATTGTTTGAAATATATGCAGCATCCGATACCCCGACACCGTCATGAACCATTGCGTTGAATGTAGCTGTACCGGTATAATTTGTAACACAGTTCTCAACTATATTATTATTCATTCTTATAGTATCACCTGTTGCCAATGCTCTGATTCCGTATGTAGCGCTTGAAGACTGATTTGAATTAACGGTAACTGTATTGTGGCTGATCTCATAATTCGGAGCAAGAGCTGTTGTGCCGAATAATGTAGCGATAATTCCGACAACTGCATTAGCAGTGCCGTTACCGCCGTTAATCACATTGTTAATTATTTTTACATTAATCTGACCTTCGCAGCGGATACCTTCGGCGGCTATTGTGCTTCCGCCCCAGTTTGTTATGCTGTTTGGAGATTCACCCAGAACTCCTATCTCATTGTCAATGTCACGGGTTGTGGATGCGGATATCACTACTATTCCTTTATAAACATTTGAAATAGTATTGCCATATAATTTATTGTAACTATTCTGTCCGTCAAGGTCAGCCGGTACTACGGTTGCTCCGTTAATGTCCCTGTTAGCAATATAAATTCCGATAGAGAGTGAACTGATCTTCTGAAGAGTTATGACGCAATTTTTAATAACATTGTTTTGTGAGCCGTTTGTAGTGGATGCTCTAAGTAAGGCATAACCCCATTCCACAACTCCATCCCCGGTATTTGTATTCGGGTCAAGAAGATCTATTGCATCAAAAGTAATATAGTCAGCTCCGGAAAATTTTATAATCCCGTCAAATGACGTCGAGATACCCGGCGCAGCGGTGATAAGCGGATTTACTCCGGCTCCGCTTTTCTGAAACACTACAGGATTTGAAGCTGTCGGAGGATTGGTTGGAATTGAAATCACAATATTCGATGCAGTTTCAGTGTGACCGGCTGCAACATTGAATATTACTCCTCCTGAGCCGACTCCCTGTGCATTAAGAGTATCAATTGCTTCTTTTATGGTGGCATAATCACCCGGAATTGCCTTTGTCCCTGTCAATTGAGCGAAAGAGTTATTACTTATTCCCGCGACTGCAAAAATAACTAAAAGTAAAAATAGTTTTTTCATGATTTAAATGATTAAATTAATAAAGTTGGATATTATTTTCCAGAAATGTTTGTATAGTTTAATTTAGAATTTTTAATTTAATTTTTCAACGGAGTATTGAACTAATTTATCCAAAAAATCTGAATGAACATTTCTGTCTTATCATTTTTTTGCATCTGTTGGTATTCAGTTTTTTATGACGGAAAATATTTTATGCCGAAAGGTTGCTTTTTAAAATCATCATTCGTATTTTTGTAAACCTTAATCACGGAATTTATAAATCAAATCAGAAAGGTGTCTAATAAATAAAACAATGTTGAATATTAAATTATACATATCAGTTATGGGAATGATTGCACCCGTATTCAATTTTGTGGATTCACCGGAAAGTCCGTGGTTCAACCGGAGGAGAAAAGAATAACCTCCGAATCTTTCAGAGATTTTAATAACCGCGGATACCAAAAGTATTCGCGGTTTTTTTTTCACTAAATCAAAAAATAAATTTCAGATTTTATTAAAATGAATAATATTAAAAGACTTTTTCAGATACTCGGCAGATGGAAGTGGTATTATGTGCTTTCAGGAGTACTGCTTATACTCGCTACTTTTATCAGAATGTTCGAACCCAAAGTGCTTCAGATGACAATTGATAAAGTCATTGTATTTTTTCAGACAGGCGGAAAAGTGGCATACGTGCCGGATGATAAGATCACGGTTTTTTTATATTCGGTCCTGCCTGAATTTAAAATTGATAATCCTGAACTGATACTCGTGTCTCTTGGAATAATATTTCTTATCATATCATTATTGAGAGGGATGTTCTCATTTTCATCAAGCGCAATTACCGCTTCATCGACAGAAAAGGCGACAAAAAATCTCAGACTGAGATTGTTCTCGCATATTCAGGCGCTGCCGCTGGCATATCATTCCAGGACTCCGACGGGCGAACTTGTACAGAGATGCACAGGAGATGTCGAGACAGTAAGAAAATTTGCTGCGACGCAGGTAGTGGAAGTTATAAGAATGCTTGCTCTTTTTTCCGGCGCTTTTATTATGATGCTTTCTATAAATGTTGGATATGCTTTCATAGCTATTTTTCTGGTACCTGTAATTTTGATCGGCACTTTGCTTTTTTTCAAAAAGGAAAGTCAGATCTGGGCAGAACATGAAATAAGGCAGGATAAGCTTTCAGTAATTGTTCAGGAAAATCTTTCCGGCATCAGAGTAGTGAAAGCGTTTGCAAAAGAGAAATTCGAAATTGATAAATTCACAGCTCAGAATATTGAAAAAAGGAAGTGGGGACTGAAACTGAATTCTCTGCACAGAATATTCTGGCCCTCAGCGGATTTTCTGATACATACACAGATTGCTGTTTCAATTTTTTACGGAGGATATCTTGCTCTTAATAATCAGCTTACAGTAGGTGAATACACGGCGTTCTACGCTTATTCAATGTTAGTCACTTGGCCGATGCGAAGACTCGGACAGCTAGTAAGCGATATGGGAATGGCGACAGTTGCAATTAACAGATTGTTTTCTATACTTGAAACTGAGCAGGAAAATTATGAAGGCAGTAATTTTTCAGATGAAAAATTAAAAGGTGAAATAGAATTCAGGAATGTTTCATTTAACTATGAAGGCAGTGAAAAGAAAAGAGTCCTGAATAATATAAGCTTTAAAGTAAAAGCCGGTGAAAAAATCGCGCTGCTCGGACCTACCGGTGCAGGTAAGACGACTATAATTTCTCTTATGCTCAGATTTTTTGATCCGGATTCAGGAAAGATACTGATAGACGGTGTAGAGACGGAAAAGTATTCAAAAGAATATCTGCGCAGCAGATTCGGTGTTGTATTGCAGAAGCCGTTTCTTTTTTCTACGACTATTAAAGACAATATAGCATATGCAAAACCGGATTCGCATATTGATGAAGTAGTGGAAGCAGCAAGCGCTGCAAGAATCCATGATATTATTACTGAGGTGTTTCCGGAATCTTATGAGACTATTGTCGGTGAAAAAGGAGTAACGCTTTCAGGTGGTCAGAAGCAGAGAGTAACAATTGCGAGAACTCTGCTGAAAGATCCGGATATTCTGATACTGGATGATTCCACTTCAGCAATTGATTCGGAAACTGAATTTGAAATTCAGCGGAAGCTCAGGAAATTAATGAAAGATAAAACCACTTTTATTATAGCGCACAGGATCACTTCCATTCAGGATTGTGACAGAATAATTGTGCTTGATAAAGGCAGGATACTTGAGGAAGGTACTCATGAAGAGCTTATAAAAAATAACGGCTTTTATAAAAAGATACTGGACATACAGGTTTCAATAGAAGAAGAGATCGATGCTGAGACAGTATCTGAAGAAAATTAGATAAAAAAAATTCAAGAGAAGATTTTTCATTTTCTGATTTAAAAAATTATTATTAAAATTTATTATTAAAAATTATACTTACAGAAATTTATGAGTAAGCTAAATGAAACAAAATTCAGTAACGATGGAAGTCTTTATCCGTTTCTGAAAAGACTTTTTACTTACAGCTTAAGATACAGAAAATGGCTGGCGGGGTTTGTAGTTTTTGTACTTGGTGTAGCCGCAGTAGAGGCGATTTTTCCTCTGATTTGGCTGAGTCTGCTCGATAATGCAATAGTGCCTGCTATAGAAAATAATAGATCTCCGTCTGCGGGAAGCGTGAACGGAAATCCTGATCTGAGTCTGCTGACTTACTACTGCGGAATAATTTTCTTTCTCGGAGTAGCATTGTCGGGATCAGTATTTATGTTCATAAATTTTGCAGGTAAGATACAGGAATATGTTATGTTTGACATAAGACAGGATTTATTTAAGAAACTTCAGGAACTTTCTTTCTCATTTTATGATAAATCTGCGGTCGGCTGGCTGATGTCGAGGATCACTTCCGATACTATCAAAGTAACAGAACTTATCTCATGGGGATTCATTGAATTTGTATGGGGAGTCGGAATGATAATTTTCTGTATTACCGCAATGCTTATTTATAATGTAAAGCTTGCAATGATCGTAATACTAACTATACCGGTTTTAACTCTGATCTCAGTAAAGTTAAGAAAACTCATACTTAAATATTCAAGAGAGTCGAGAAGATTCAACAGTGAGATCACGGCAAGTTACAATGAGCACATAGTCGGTGTTGAAGTTAACAAAAGCATGGTTCAGGAGAGCAGGGCAACGGAAGAATTTGATTCATTAAGCGACAAGATGAGAATCTCTTCATATAAATCCGCATACTACTCTGCTCTGTATCAGCCGTTAGTGATATTCGGCGGATCTGTAGCAGCCGCTTTGATAATTTTTTACGGAGGCAGTATGGCAGTAACTTTCCCGGCTGAAATTTCCGTAGGTATGCTTGCTGCTTTTTTCGGATACGCGACACTTATATATGAACCTATTCTGGACATATCCAGATTCTATTCACAGGCACAGAATAGTATATCAGCAGGCGAAAGAATCTTTTCATTACTTGATACTCAGCCAACCATTAAGGACAGGGAAAATGCAACTGATTTCAGTGAAATATCCGGTGACATAGAATTTGAGAATGTTTCATTTTTCTATGAAAAGAATAAACCTGTACTGGAAAATTTAAATCTGAAGATCAAAGCCGGAGAATCCATTGCTCTTGTAGGTGAAACAGGCGGCGGGAAATCTTCCATAATAAATCTGATCTGCAGATTTTATGAACCTACAGGCGGAGTTATAAAAATTGACGGAGAGGATTATACAGAGAAAACCACAGTTAGTCTGAGAAATAAGCTCGCTGTCGTTCTTCAGACACCGCATTTGTTTTCCGGTACAATCAGAGAAAATATAAAATACGGAAGAGACGATGCGGACGAATCAGAGATAGTAAATTCGCTGCTTCTGATAGGCGGAGATGAATTCATAAACAGACTTGATGAAGAAGCGGGGGAAGGCGGTGAGAAACTCTCGCTCGGTGAGAAACAGATGATCTCCTTTGCAAGAGCCATACTGGCAGATCCGAGAATTTTTATAATGGATGAAGCTACTTCTTCTATTGATACGCTTGCGGAAGCCAAGATACAGAACGGAATTCATGAACTGATAAAAGGCAGAACTTCCATTATAATCGCTCACAGGTTATCAACTATAAAAAACTGTGACAGGATTATAGTAATTAAAAAAGGCAAGATAATCGAAGACGGAAGCCACAAACAGCTTATGCATGCAAAGGGTAGTTATTACAGTCTGTATACAAGACAGCTCAGAGAACAAAGAGAAAATGAAATGCTGAAATGTTAATACAGGTTCATAACAGTTAAAGAATAATAACTCCGGTTATGAAAGTTATCCGGCAAATAATCGACTTAACGCACTTAAAGTAAACGGAGTTATAGATTCTTTACATTAACAAGTTTTACAGTTTAAATTATTTATAAATCAAATAATAAATTTGACAAATTATACAAATCTTGTTCCGGTCGGGTGGAATGAATTTTTTGAAGATCAAATGAAAGGTCTTGAAGAAAATCTTATACCCGGAAGAATTATTATCAGTAATAAAAATAATTATCTTATCAGTGTTGGCGAAAGGGAAATTACCGGAGAAGTTTCAGGTAAATTTCACTTCAACGCGGAGAGTAAGGATGAATTTCCAGCCGTCGGAGACTGGGTATTGATGAGAAAGTTTGACGGTTATGATAATGCTATTATAGAATCCGTTATGAAAAGAAAAAGCAAGCTGTCCAGAAATTCAGCGGGTCTGAAACTGGAAGAGCAGATACTTGCGTCGAATATTGACATTGTGTTTATAATATCATCCTTAAATCAGGACATAAATCTAAGAAGACTTGAGAGATATGTTTCACTGATTATTGATAATAAATTAACACCGGTATTGATACTCAGTAAATCAGATCTCTGTGATAATGCGGATGAGAAACTTGAAGAAGTAAAAAAGATCTCAGGTAAATATGATATTCATGTAATCAGCGCATTAAAAAATACCGGAATGAATGAACTGAGAAAATATTTTGCCGGCAATAAGACGGTGGCGGTGATTGGCTCTTCAGGGGTCGGAAAATCTACAATTATAAATAATCTCTGCGGTGAACCGATTATGGAAGTAAGTGATATTAGTTTATACAAAGACAAGGGACGGCATACTACTTCACACCGCGAGCTTATTTTTTTAAAAGAAGGCGGATCAATAATTGATACTCCGGGAATGCGCGAACTACAGCTTTGGGAAGGTAACGAAGGACTTTCCGAAGCATTTCCTGATATTGAAAAATATTTAGGTCAATGCAGATTCTCTGACTGTGAGCACGATACCGAGCCGGGATGCGCAATCAAAGATGCAATAGAAAGAGGGGAATTTGACAGCAAGCGATTTCAAAGCTATAAAAAACTTGAAAGAGAAATTTTCAGATTTGAAAATAAAAGCAATAAGAAAGCAATGCTCAAAGAAAAAAAGAAGTGGAAAAAAATGTCTTATCAGATAAGAAAATCCCAGCATAAAAAATGATATTAAATTGATTCAAAATTTTACTTTGTCAGATAAAAATTCTTATTAATAATGAAGTAATCTTCGTAATTTGTCAATCCCGTAACATTTTTAAAATTTTAATTTATAAATTGCATTCAAATAAAACTTTGAAAGATGCAGGTTTTATGTCTTTATGAAAACACTTCCCAGCGGAAAGGTAACATTTCTTTTTACGGATATAGAAGGCAGTGTAAAGCTTGCTCAGAAGCATTCCGGAATTTTAAAAGAACTTCTTGATAAGCATAATGATATTATTGAACAGTCAGTAACTGAAAATAACGGATTCGTTTTTAAAATAATCGGCGATGCTTTCTGCTGTTCTTTTGAGAATCCAAAAGATGCTCTGAATGCTTCCGTATCCGCTCAGAGAAAATTTAATTCCGAAGACTGGAAAGGCGCTGAAATGAAGGTGCGAATGGGAATTCATACCGGACCTGCTGAATGGTCAGAATCAGGGTATATGGGTTATATGACATTAGCGCGTTCACACAGGGTGATGTCTGCGGCAAACGGCGGTCAGATAATTATCTCCGAAGATTCGAAAAATGCAATTAATGAAGATTTAAATGACAAAATCAAATTCCGTGATCTTGGTGAGAGAAGACTTAAGGATCTTATCCGTCCTATAAAATTATTTCAGCCTTTAGCTGAAGGTATAATTTCTGAATTTCCTCCTTTAAAAACCCTCGATGCACGGCCTAACAATCTGCCTTTACAGCTGTCAAGTTTTATCGGCAGGGAAGATGAAATTTCAACTCTTAAAAAATTATTATCAGAATCCAGACTTATTACATTAATCGGGTCCGGAGGTTCCGGAAAAACCAGACTTTCGCTGCAGGCAGGAGCGGATCTAATTGATAAATATATTAACGGTGTTTGGTTTATAGATCTCGCAGCACTGCAGGATGGAAATCTGATTTATCTGAAAATTGCTGAATCTATTGGTCTGAATGAGCAGCAGGGAAAATCTATTGAAGAAAATATTTATGATTATATAAAGGATAAGGAATTACTTATTATCCTTGATAACTGCGAACATCTGATAAATGATTGCGCAAATTTATGCATGAATTTTCTTCGTCATTCTTCAAAGATGAAAATCCTTGCAACGAGCAGGGAAGCGCTAAAATGTCACGGAGAAATTTTACTAAACGTACCTCCTTTAAAATTTCCTGTACCGAAGGATAACCCTGCTCCAGAAAAATTAGTTCAGTATGAAGCAGTAAGATTATTTATTGAGAGAGCATTAAGCGTCAGTTCAAATTTCCGTGTAAATAACGAAAATGCATCTGCTCTTGCCGGAATCTGTTTTCAGTTAGACGGGATACCGCTTGCAATAGAACTTGCCGCTGCAAGAGTAAAAATATTACCGCTTGAAAAAATTTATGAAAAGCTTAGTGACAGATTCAGACTTTTAACCGGCGGCAGCAGGACAATGCTTCCGAGGCAGCAGACACTTAGCGCAATGATAGACTGGAGCTACGATCTGTTAAATGAAAAAGAAAAATTATTATTTGAAAGGTTATCTGTTTTCTCAGGCGGCTGGACTCTTGAAGCTGCCGAGAAAATATGTTCGGATGAGATGATTGAAGAATTTGAAGTAATAGATATTCTTTCCGGACTGATTGAAAAATCTCTTGTTGTTTCAAAAGATACCGAAAATGAAATCCGTTTCAATATGCTTGTAACTATCCGCCAATATGCTTTAAATAAAATTAAAGATGGTAATAACATTTTTTCAAAACATTTTTTTTATTTTAAAGATACAGGAAATTATGCAATGCATATATCAAAAGGACTGGATCAAAAGAAATATATAGATATTATGGAGTCTGAGACTGATAATATCAGAGCGGCAATAAACTGGGGAACGGATAATGAAACTGAAGAGACATTCAGATTTATAAATAATCTGTCTGAATTCTGGAGAATCAAAGGATATTATTCGGAAGGATATCAGACCTGTAAAAATATACTTAAGAAGAAACCGGAAGTAAGCGGTAATCTAAAAGCGGATGTATTGTATTCCCAGGCACTGAGTGCTTACGGAATAGGTAAATTAAAAGAAATGGAAGATATTACAAACAGCTGTCTGTCCTTGTATGAAGAATTAGATAACAGTTTCGGAATTGCAAAATGCTATGAGCTGCTTGGAATAATCTGCAATGCAAGGTCAGATGATCTGAAAAAGACATCGGATTATCATTATAAATCTCTAAAAATATTCAGAGAACTGGGAGAGAAATGTGATATAGCAAATTCATTGTATAATTTATCCTTTATCCTGCACAGGCAGGGAGATATGGAAACAGCTTTTAAAATGAAAAATGAAGCGCTTGAAATATTTAAAGAAATCGGTGACACACACAGGATTGCTTTGATACTTGCAAATCTGGGTGTGATTTATTTCAGGATGGAGGAGTACGATAAAGCGCAGTCATATACTGAAGAAAGTCTGGCGCTTTCGTATCAGATAGGAGACAAGTATTTGATTTCAATAAACCTTGTAAACTTCGGCTGTATAAATACAGGTATAAAAGATTATGAAAAAGCTCTTGAATATTTAGAGAAAGCTATGGAAATATTCAGTGAATGCGGTTATATCATTAATGTTATCCCTGCTTTATTATATATCGGTGAAGTATATAAATTTACGGGTGAATTTGAAAAAGCAATTGTAAATTATAAAGAATCAGTATTGAAAGGATCAGAAAACGGCATTGAATATTTTCTTCCAAATAACATATTCGGAATGGCTGAAGTTTTTTTCAAAACAAAAAAATTTGATAAATCATATAAATTTTTTCAAATGCTGAAAACATTGGATGAAGTTCATGACAAAAAAATAGGAGTCAAAAAAAGTATTTCAGTTGAAAAATATATGAATCAGTTGTTTGAAATTTCAGGAGAGAATAGAAAATTAAAAGACGCAGTTCTAGATACTGATTTAAGCGTCGATGACATAATAAAGATCGCGCTTTCAGAAGAAAATGTTTAGAAAGATTAACTAAAAAATTATAATTTAAAAAACAAATAACAGCCAAATGAAATTCTCAGAAATGAAATATGCAAGACCGGATATAGAAAATGTAAGTAAAAATTTTAGAGAACTGATCCGGAAATTTAAGGAGTCGAAATCATTTGATGAAGCGGACCGCATTCTTGATGAAATAAATACATTAAGAAATCATTTTTACACAATGAAAGTAATCGCATTTATAAATTATTCGATTGATACAGATAACAAAAATTTTCAGTCGGAGCAGGATTATTTTGATGAAACGGAACCTGTTTTCAATGATATTGAAACTGAATATTACCGCGAACTTGTAAATTCTGAATACAGGGAAGAGCTTTCCGGGAAATACGGAAAGCATTTATTTGAAATTGCTGAAATTTTTCTGAAGAGCATATCTCATGAAATAATAGAAGAACTGAAAAAGGAGAATCACCTGAAGAGCGAATATTTAAAACTAAAGGCCTCGGCAAAAGTGGATTTTATGGGGTCGGAAAAAAATCTTCAGGAGCTGCAGCCGTACATGGAATCCAAAGATCAGGAAATCCGGCATAAAGCGGTAAATTCATACTGGGGATTTTTTGCCGATAATACAATAGAGTTAGATAAAATATTTGATAAGTTAATAAAACTAAGAAATGAAATGGCTTTAAAAATGGGATATAAAAATTTTATAGAACTCGGATATGCAAGGATGATGCGGATGGATTACGATGAAAAGATGGTATGGGATTTTCGCGAAAATGTAAAAAAATATATAGTACCTTTAAGTATAAAATTAAGAGAAAGACAAAGAAAACGTCTGAGTCTGAATAAACTTTTATTTCATGATGCTTCAATAAGATTTAAATCCGGAAACGCGGTTCCAAAGGGAGATCCTGAATGGATAATGGAAGAAGGAAAAAAAATGTATGACGAGCTTTCTCCGGAGACGAGAGAGTTCATAGATTTTATGATGGAGAATGAATTGTTTGATGTGTTCAGCAGAAAAGGAAAAGCAGATATGGGATATTGCGATTATATATCAGATTACAAGAGTCCGTATATATTCGCTAATATGAACGGAACGGAAGATGATATAACAGTCCTGACACATGAGGCAGGCCATGCATTCCAGTCATACTGCAGCCGTGATTTTCATTTCAGGGAATATTCAAATCCGACATCTGAAACAGCAGAGATCCATTCCATGAGTATGGAATTTCTTACTTATCCATGGATGAAGTTATTTTTCAGAGAAGATACGGATAAATTTAAGTTTTCACATATTAATGAATGTATAAAGTTTATTCCTTACGGTGTGCTAGTGGATCATTTTCAGCACTGGGTATATGAGAATCCCGGAGCGACACCGACTGAAAGAAAGAATAGGTGGAGAGAGCTGGAGAAAATTTACATACCTGATCTGGATTTCGGAGATATTGAATTTCTTGAGCAGGGAGGAAGGTGGCAGAAGCAGGGGCATATTTATGAGAGTCCTTTTTATTATATAGATTATTGTCTGGCTCAGATGTGCGCATTTCAATTCTGGAGTAAGGCGATACATAACGTTAATGACAATTTTGAAAATTCAATACGTGAATATATAGAGTTATGTAAAAAAGGGGGAAGCGATACATTTTTAAAACTTGCAGAGAGTGCAAATTTGCGTTCGCCATTTTCCGAGGATTTGTTCAGGGATATATCTAAAGAGTTAGAGGAATATACAGATAGTGTGAATGATACGGAGTTTTAGGTAATTAAAAAAGTGTAAGGTAGAAATAATTGAGATTTGGTGTATGAGGCAGGTTTTGGTTTCTTCTGGGGAAAAACCGTTTAAACGGTTTTTCCCCACTGACACCTTCTCCTGTTTCTAATAATCCATTCCTCCAATTTTATCCCGCGAAGACTTACTAACACCCCCACCCCCTTTATTATCACTTGTAACACTCGCTTAATAAAGTTATTTTGTATACTTTAATATCTGAAATGCCTCCCGATTTATTTTACCAGTTACTGATTTAACAATTTTAAAACCCCAATAAAATTTTATTTTTGAAAAATTTATTATTTAATAAAAAATTAAGAAATATTGCCATCATTGCACACGTTGATCACGGTAAAACTACTCTTGTCGACCATATGTTCAGACAAAGCGGTATGTTCCGTGAAAATCAGGAAGTAACCGAAAGACTTATGGACAGTATGGATCTTGAAAAAGAAAGAGGAATTACTATTGCCGCTAAAAACTGTTCCGTAACCTGGGGTGATACAAAAATAAATATTCTTGATACCCCCGGTCACGCTGATTTCGGAGGCGAAGTGGAAAGAGCCCTTATGATGGTCGACGGAGTTATTCTCCTTGTTGACGCTTCCGAAGGTCCTCTTCCTCAAACAAGATTTGTCCTGAAAAAAGCCCTTGAGTCTGATCTGAAAATCATTGTAGTCGTGAACAAAATTGACAGAAAGGACGCAAGACCTCAGGAAGTGCTTAATGAAGTTTATGATCTTTTCATTGACCTTGACGCTAATGAAGAGCAGATTGAATTTCCTGTGCTCTATGCTGTCGGAAGAGACGGCATTGCTCAGAAAAATCTCAGCGATAAAGGAAAAGATCTTTCTGTTCTCTTTGAAACAATTATTGAAGAAATTCATCCTCCGTCCTTTGATCCGGATGAACCTTTTCAAATGCTCGTTGCTGATCTGGATTATTCCGATTATGTCGGAAGACTTGCAATCGGTAAGATTACTAACGGTGTGATCAGAAAAAATGATGAACTTGTCTGCATTAACGAGAATGGTGATGCGCTGCCATTAAAAATATCAAAATTACAGATTTACGACGGTGTCAATTTTAAGGAATCTGAAATTGTTGAAGCAGGTGATATAGCTATACTTGCAGGCATTGAGGATGTTCATATCGGAGATACTGTCTGTAATAAAGAATCTCCAAAAGCTCTTAAAAGAATAGCAGTTGATGAACCGACGATCTCTATGAAGTTTTCAATAAATACTTCTCCGCTTTCCGGCAGAGAAGGAAAAATTGTTCAGTCAAATAAAATCAGAGAACGGCTTATGAAAGAAACTCTGAGTAATGTCGGTCTGAAAGTAGAAGATACAAACGAAGGAGATAGTTTCATTGTCAAAGGCAGAGGTGAATTTCAAATGGTAATACTTATTGAAACAATGAGAAGAGAAGGATTTGAACTAAGCGTCGGAAGACCGCAGGTTATTTTTAAGAAAAAGGATGGAAAGCTGTTAGAGCCGATAGAACACTTATTTATAGATTGCGATGAAAATTTTGTCGGCGTAATTTCCGAAAAACTTTCAAAGCGAAAGGGCAGAATGATCAATCTCGTTAACCACGGTACCGGAAGGGTGAGAGTAGAGTTTTCTATTCCTTCAAGATCACTGATCGGTTACAGAAATGAATTTCTTACGGACACTCGCGGCACAGGAATAATGAATTCTTATCTGCAGGGTTATGAAGAACACAGAGGTGAATTTCCTGCAAGATTAACCGGCTCTCTTGTTTCTGACAGAATGGGAGAGGCATTATCTTATTCTCTCTATAATCTTGAGCCCAGAGGAACTTTGTTTTGTGTTCCGAATGATGTTGTTTATGAAGGAATGATAGTCGGCGAACATAATAGAGATAATGATCTTGATGTTAATCCTACCAAAGGTAAAAAGCTGTCTAATATGAGAGCTTCAGGAAAAGATGAAAGTATGATCCTTACGCCTGTTGTTCCTATGACACTGGAAAAAGCCATAGATTTTATAAAAGATGATGAACTTGTAGAAGTAACTCCGAAAACTATAAGATTAAGAAAAGCAATATTATCTTCACAGACTAGACATACCAACAGAGGTAAAGCATTTCAGAAATTAACAGAAGCAGTACAATAATAATATGAGTTCAAAATCACTTGAGGAAAAAGTAGAAAAGTTAGCGCTGGGTAAAATTAAGAGACATATTTTTCTATGCTGTGATCAGGCAAAAGATAAATGCTGTGAATATAATGAAGGTATGAAATCATGGGAATATCTTAAGGACAGACTTAAAGAACTTGGTCTAACTAATGAAGGCGGTATTAACAGAACTAAAGCTAATTGTCTCAGGATCTGCATGGACGGTCCAATAGCTGTCGTCTATCCTGAAGGCATCTGGTACAGAAACTGCACTCCGGAAGTGCTTGAAAGAATTATTACGGAACATTTAATTAACGGAAATCCGGTTGAAGAATTCAGAATCAAAATTTAAAATTATTGTTTAAAAAAATATCTGAAAGGAAAATTTATTTTGAAGTTAAAATTTAATGAGTTTGAATATAAGCGTCCTGATATTAATTCAATTGAAAATGATTTTAATGAATTACTGAAGGAGTTCAGGAATGCTTCTGATGCGGAAATGCAATATTCGGTTATGAAAAAAATCAATAACGTCAGGAAAGATTATGAATCAATGAGCAGAATTGCTTCAATAAGATTTACTGTTGATACTTCGGATAAATTTTATGAAGAAGAACATGATTTTTTTGATGAGATCGGACCGGTTTATTCCGGACTTGTAAAAAGTTTTTATGCAGAGCTTATCAGTTCTCCATTCAGGAATGAGCTTGAGAAATTATGCGGAAATCATATTTTCAAAATAGCTGAAGTATCGGTAAAAACATTTAAGCCTGAAATAATAGAAGATCTGAAAAAAGAAAATCAGCTTGTCTCCAGATATGTAAGACTCATTGCTTCTGCCAGGATAGAATTTGATGGAGAAGACAGAAATATCGCGGGTATGGACCCATTCATGCAGTCTGATAACAGGGAGATAAGAAAAAAAGCTTATGATGCTAAATGGAATTTCTTTACTGAAAATGAAAATGAAATTGATCTGATTTATGACGAGCTTGTAAAAGTGCGGACCAAAATAGCCCGCAAACTGGGATATGAAAATTATATTCAGCTTGGATATGACAGATTAAAAAGAACAGGATATACTAGCGATGAAATTTCAAATTTCCGTAAAGATATTAAAGAATATTTAGTGCCTTTTACACAGGAACTGAAGGAGCTTCAGAAAAAAAGAATCGGGCTGGATAAGCTTTATTACTATGATGAAGAATATAATTTCAAAAACGGAAACCCGAAACCTAAAGGCTCTCCTGACTGGATAGTTGAGAAAGCAAAGATAATGTATGATAAATTATCCCCGGAAACAAATGAATTTTTTAATTTCATGATCGAACATGATGTCATGGATCTGTATAACAGAAAGAATAAATCCGCCGGAGGTTATTGTTCATTTATTCAGAAATATCAGACACCTTTCATTTTTGCAAATATGAACGGAACAGATCATGATATTAAAGTGCTTACACATGAAGCAGGTCATGCATTTCAGGCTTATGAAAGCAGAGGTTTTGAAATTCCCGAATATCAGCATCCTACTCTTGAAGCGTGTGAGATTCATTCCATGAGTATGGAATTTATAACCTGGCCCTGGATGGATCTTTTCTTCAGGGAAGACACTGAGAAATTTTTATTTTCTCACCTTAATAAAGCGCTGTCATTTATTCCATACGGCGTAACAGTAGATGAATATCAGCATTTTGTATATTCCAATCCTGAAGTTTCGCCCGATGAGAGAAAATCCGCTTGGAGAGAGATCGAAAAAAAATATATGCCTCACAAAAATTATGAAGGCAATGACTTTCTTGAGAGGGGAGGCTACTGGTTTGCGCAGGGTCATATTTTCAGAATGCCATTTTACTATATTGATTATTGTCTGGCTCAGATCTGTGCTCTGCAGTTCTGGATAAAATGCAATCATGACAGAGATATTGCATGGAAGGATTATCTGGATCTTTGTAAACAAGGCGGAAGCAAGTCTTTCCTCGAACTGATCAAAGTCGCAAAAATTGAATCGCCTTTCGAGAAAAATATCGTAAAATCAATTGTCAGTTATTCTGAGAACTGGATTGAAAGTGTCAGTAAAGAATATGAACCCGTATAATTTTTTGAAATATTCTAAAGTACTGAAATGACTTTAAAAATTTTTTAAACGGATTATAAATACATACCGATTAAAATTTAATTAATGAAAAAGATTTTAAATTACAGGGTTTTACTCTATTACAAGTATGTTCATATAGAAGATCATGAATCTTACGCAAAACAACATATGAAATTCTGCTCTTCACTCGGATTAAAAGGAAGAATCCTTATCGCTGAAGAAGGTATTAACGGCACCGTCTCAGGAACTGCAGAGCAGACAAACGCATACATTTATGCAATGAGAATGGATACGAGATTTAAAGATATGGTTTTTAAAATTGATGAAGCGGAGGAACATGCATTTAAAAAACTCTATGTAAGACCTAAGAAAGAAATTGTTACAATGAATCTGGAAAACGACCTTAACCCGAATCAGATAACCGGTAAGCGTCTGAAGCCGGCGGAATTTCTGGAAGCAATGAAAGAAGAAAATGTTCTGATTGTGGATGTAAGAAATGATTATGAGTATGATATCGGACATTTTAAAAATGCTGTAAGACCTGATGTTAAAAATTTTAAACAGTTTCCGGAGTGGGCAAAAAAAAATAAGGAGCTTTTAAAAAATAAAAAAATTCTTGCTTACTGTACAGGCGGTGTCAGATGTGAAAAATTTTCAGGGTATCTTGTAAGGGAAGGTTTTACTAATGTGAATCAGCTTAAAGGAGGAATAATAGCATACTCAAAACATCCGGATACAAAAGGAAGTTTGTTTGAAGGAAAATGTTATGTCTTTGATGAAAGAATAGCTGTCGATGTGAATTTTGCTGAAGGCACTATGATAGTCGGAAAGTGTTTTCATTGCGGAAGTCCAAGCGACAGATATGTAAACTGCGCTAACCTAAGCTGCCATACTCAGTTTCTCTGCTGTGACAATTGTGAAGAAAAAACGGTAAAGACCTGCTCCGAAAAATGCAGGGATGTGGTTGACCTGTATATTAAAATTTAAACCCATACGCTCTAACAATTTATCCCTTCCTGCTTATCAAAATTATTTTAAGATTATTTATCTATGTAAAACTAATTCCCGATTTTTGAAAATAATTCTTCAAATTCCAGAATTTGAAAAACCATGTAAAGTGATTCATTATTAAGAATTCATATTGGGTAATTCGAAATTCAATATTCGTAACTCGTAATTCGTAACTCGTAACTCGTAACTCGTAATTCGTAACTCGTAATTCGTAACTCGTAATTCGTAATTAACAATGTTTTCCCGCCGCTACTCCCGATGACCAAGCCCATTGAAAATTGTAACCTCCGAGCCATCCTGTAACATCTGTTGCTTCGCCAATAAAGTAAAGCCCTTTTACTTTTTTTGATTCCATGGTTTTGGATGAAAGCTCAGACGTATCAATACCTCCTGCTGTCACTTCCGCTTTTTCGTAACCTTCCGTTCCCGACGGTATTAGTTTCCAGTTATGGATTTTATCTGATATGTATTTTATTTCTTTCCCGGAATATTGATTTATGGGTTTTGATGAAAAATATTTTCCGGTAAAGGTATCAGCAAATCGTTTTGGTAATAAAGCTGAAAGGAAATTGGAAAGCAGAATTTTGCTACCTGTATTTTCTGAAAACAATTTCAGCAGATCAATATCAGGAAGAAGGTCTACTTCGAATGCTGCTAATTTATTACAATTGTCTGCAAAATTATCATTCAGATAAGAAGATATCTGAAGTATTGCAGGACCGCTGAGCCCTTTATGGGTAAATAAAATATTTTCCCTGAATTTAATTTTCCCTTTTGAGACGGAACAGTCCACCGATACACCGCTGATTCCGGAAAATTCTTTCCATTCTTTTTCATTAAACCTGAGAGGCACCAGTGCCGGAAAAGTGTTACAGATTTTAATTTTAAACTGTTCGGCAACTCTGTACGCAAGATCTGTCGCTCCTATTTTCGGAATGGATAATCCTCCCGATGCAATAATTAAAGACGAGCATGAGTAATTTTGATAAGATGACTTAATTTCGAATCTGCCGTTGTGATTTATCTCAGTAATTCTGCAGTCAGTTATAATTTTAACCCCGTATTTTTTGCATTCATCGGACAGCATTTTAAGAATTTCCCTGGAGCTTCCGTCGCAAAAAAGCTGACCAAGCTTTTTTTCATGGTAACTTATTCCGTATTCAGAAACTAATTCTATAAAATCCTCCGGCGTATAACCTGCAAGTGCGGATTTACAAAATTCAGGATTTCCGGAAATAAAATTTTCATAAGACACTATTCTGTTAGTGAAATTACATCTGCCGCCTCCGGAAATCAGAATTTTCTTACCCGGTTTTTCGGAAAGTTCGAGTACCGAGACTGTTCTTCCTCTTTTACCTGCTGCAGCAGCGCACATCATACCGGCAGCGCCTGCTCCGATTATTAATACATCAACCTCTTTCAAGTTTAATCATTAATTCAATTAAATTTCTTTCGTATAAATTAAGAAATATAAAATTTATATTTAATTATGAATTCATATGAGAGCAGGTTGAATCACCTGCTTAACCTTTCCGCTAAAATTAATGAAAGAATTGATTATTTGTTATTGAAAAGTAATAAATACTCTTTCAGAAGGCTTTGGATATTTTTAGCCGGATTAATCTTAACAATTATTCTTTTAAATTTTAATTCAGCAGCAGGATTAATTGCTGCTGTTATATCACTTATCATATTTGCCGTGACAGTCCATTTTCATAACAGACTTCTCCAGTCAGTAAGAAAATTTTCATTTTTTAAAAAACTGCAGGATGAGAATATCGCAAGGATGAAAGTTGACTGGTCAGGTATTCCTGAAAATATTAATATTATATTGCCGGAAGAGTCATCTACTTTTAAAGACCTGGACCTTACCGGGAGTAAATCTCTTCACCGGCTGCTGGATACATCAGTTTCAATGGAAGGCAGCGGTAAGCTTGCAAAACATATTTCTCAGTTTTCACCTGATGTAAAGTTAATTAATAGAAATCAGAAAATAGTAAAGGAGCTTTCCGTTAAGAAAAGATTCAGGGATAAACTTATACTAAAAGCCCGTCTTATATCATTAAAACCGCTGAGCGGCAGCGACATTTTGAAGTGGATTAAAAAAACTGAGCATACGACTGTTCCGGATTTTTTAATCCCGGTTTCCTTTATATTTATTTTCACATTCATTACGCTTTTCATTTTATACAGTCTTGGAATAACAGGTAATATCTGGTTTGCAGTGTTTCTGATGTATTTGATTTTTTACGGAAAATATCAGAAGCAGGTATCTTCAGTGTTTGAAGAGTCTGCATTGTTAAGTGATCAGGTAAGGAAATTTTCCGTTCTGATTCAAATGATAGAAAAATATAAGTTTGATGATAACGGTAAGACTTCTGAATTTCTTGAAATTTTTAAAGCAGAAAATGAAGGAGCTTCTGATGAACTGAAAAAATTAGAAAGATTAATTGCCTTTGTCAGACTAAGAGAAAATCCTGTTTACAGATTAATATTTAATTTATTACTTCCATATGATTTTATACTCTGTAAAAAATTGCTGACCTTAATTTCTGATATTGAACACAAGCTGCCTCTATGGCTGGAAAAATTTTATGAACTGGAATGTCTAATTTCACTGGCAAATTTCACTTACCTGAATCCGGATTACTGTTTTCCTGATTTCGAAACAGGAAACGAAAATACCTTTGAAATTAAAAACTGCGGACATCCTTTACTTGTAAGAAATAAAAAGATATGTAATGATTTCGCTTTTGAAAATTCAGGGATAATCCTGATAACCGGATCCAACATGTCCGGCAAAAGCACATTTCTCAAAACTATCGGCATTAATCATTGTCTCGCTAATGCAGGAGCGCCGGTAAATGCAGATCTATTCAGAAGCTCAGTATATAATTTATTCACATGTATAAAGGTGAATGATTCAGTTTCGGACGGTATTTCTTATTTTTATGCTGAAGTCAAACGGCTTAAGGAGCTGATCGACGATTTAAATAATTCTAAAGGCAGAAAAATATTTTTTCTGATTGATGAAATATTTAAAGGCACTAATAATAAGGAAAGACTGACAGGAAGCCGGGAATTTATAAAATTTCTGTCAGGTCAAAAATGCGCAGGATTTATCAGTACACATGATCTTGAACTTGTAAATCTTTCACAGGAAAATTTCAATGTAACGAATTTTCATTTCAGGGAAGAAATAATCAATAATGAAATGATTTTTGATTATAAGATTCATCCGGGTCCGTGTCCGACAACAAATGCTTTAAAAATAATGAAAATTGCCGGTCTTCCAGTATGAGTTAATTTTTAAACCCGGCATTTTTCCGGCTTAATAAAATCATATTTAGTTTTAGTATTAAATGTTAAATTATATCAAACAATTTCATCTTGAGCATACGATTTTTCATTATAACAATTCACAGAATTAATTTTATCCGCGAATATAAATTATGAATAAAATTATTACAGATTCTATTAATCTCAAAAAATTTTATTATGGATACAACATTAAAAGATGAAGTCAGAAAAATAACAGATAAGATTATTGAAATCAGAAGATCAAAAGGTGATGAAAACCTTGAACTTGAAATAACTGAGAATTCAGCTAAATTTAAAGAGCTGATTACGGATCATATAATTCCTATGGTAAAAGAAACAAACATGATCATCGGAAGATCAGGATGTTCGATGAATTACTATTCGAATGAACTTGCAGTAATACGGGATCCGAAGAAGAGAATTTTCATTCAGATTCTCTTTTATCCGTACGGGCACAGTAAAATTACGCTTGGCGTTAATGCTCCGTTTCTTCAGTTCGCATACAGTCCTGTAAAAGAAAATATTAAGATCACGCAGAAACTTTCCATTAAATCAGATGAACCGCGGATTAAAATTGACGAAATTGAAATTAACGACATGGTTAAGGAAAAAATCGACAGGTATTTTCTTGATTTTCTAAATGAGACCATAGTTTACAATAAATGATCATCAGCGCTATAAATTGTAAATTAGTTTTTCTGTCAAACTAAAGATAATATTTAAAAAAATTTATAATGATAAAAAAATTCTTTGTTCTTTCGTTATTGATATTGATTTCAGCTGATTTATATTCAAATGATAAATTTGTTTCATTTGAAAAAAATCCGGAAAACAAAAGCAAAGTAACTTTAATTAGCTCTGATAATAACAGAACTGTTATTTCAGTTAGCGTAGCCGGGTATTCTGCTGAAGATAAAACCTTAAACAGTAAAAATTATACAGGGATCAATATTGACGGGTTTACATCTCTGGGGAATCCCGGACAGGCGTCGCTTCCCGTGATGACAAAAATGATCAGCATTCCAAATTATAAGAATGTCACAATTAATATTATAAGTTCTTTTAAAAAAGTATTCCCTGTAAACGAGATCATTCCGTATCAGGATTTACCGTTAAGAAACTCAGACGGAAAATATAATGAAGTCAGCTATGACAAAAGTTACTATTCTTCAGACCGAAAATTTCCCGGTGAGATAGTTAGTCTTAAAGAAATTGCAGTAATGAGAGATCATAGGATTGCTGTCATTTCCATTAATCCTGTTCAGTACAATCCTTTAAAAAAAGAAATTACGGTATTTGATGAAATAGAATTTGAACTGATTTACGACGGATATTCAGGTATTAATAATGTAAGAAACCGGATAAATGAAAGATCAAAAATGTTTGAGAACATTTACAGACAGGTGATTTTTAATTACAGTAATGACAATACTTTTACTGTCCCGCCAAAGATGCTTATCATTGTTCCGGATTCTTTATATAACAATATTCAGCCGTTTTATGAATGGAAAAATCAGAAAGGAATTAAGACAGAAATTAAGTTAAGATCTGAAATAAACGCAAACGGAAATCCAACAGCGGTTGAAATAAAAAGTTTTTTGACTGCAAGATATAATTCATCCGACAGAATGGAATATGTAATTCTCGTAGGTGATGCAAGAGGCGGAAATCGATTATCATGGTTTGATGCAAGCGGCGGAAAGTCAGATCACCCTTATCAGTGTCTTGACGGAACTGACATACTACCTGAAATAGTAGTGGGCAGAATTTCAGTGCAGTCTTCAGTAGAGTTAGATACCGCAATTGCAAATCTGATACAGTATGAAAAGCAGCCCAATACTGTTCAGACCGACTGGTATAAACGTGCGCTTGTACTTCACAGCTTTGACGGAATTGACCCGATAAACGCTCAGGTTGCGCGAAGTGTATTTTTGAATGAAGGCGGATTTACAAATGTTGATATAGCGCCGTCAGGTACGCCGCAGAGTCAGATAACAAATTATATAAACGGTGGTGTCAGCTGGATTTGGTTTATTGGTCACGGAAGCGAAACTTCCTGGGCGGATCCGGTATGGAATATGTCAAATATGGTGAATCTTAATTACGGAAAAAAGCAGCCGTCAATAGTTTCTATTGCATGTTCAAATGCTGATCTTGATTATTCCGAAACGAATAATTGCTTCGGTGAAGCATGGATAGAAAGAAGCGCTGAGAATGCTGCCTCAAACATAGCGGCATCGACAGAGCTTTGTGCATTTTTTACTTCTGACACGATTGGCAGGGAAATGCTTTACGCTTATTTCAGACACGGTATATTTGATTTCGGATCGATGCTGAATTTCGGAAAGATTCAGGCATACAATTATTTCAGCGGTAACGGAACTGTAGTTCAGACAATAAATCAGTTTATGGTGTTAGGCGATCCTTCACAGGAAATATTTTCTGATGTTCCTAAAAATGTTACAGTGCTCCGTGATTACAGCGGAGGTCAGCACAGGTTTAATATCAAGACAGGAACAGAAAATTATAAAGGAGCGCTGATTGCATTGAGTCAGGAAAATGAATTAAAAGTCTCCGGATATACGGACAGTCTGGGAAATTATTCATTCAGTTCAATGATGATAAACAATAATGCTCCGGTAAATATTGTAGTAACCGGTAAAAATCTTAATCCTTTTTTCACAAATTTAATCCTGACAACTGTAATCTCCGGAGCAGAGAATCCGGAAAAGTATAAACTAAATCAGAATTATCCTAATCCGTTCAATCCGCGCACAGTAATTTCATTCAACATCGGTCAGGGTTATAACATATCAGAAAATGTGATTTTAAAAGTTTATGATATACTGGGAAATGAAATTTCAACACTTGTAAACGGTAAACTGGCTCCGGGCAGTTATTCCGTCGAGTGGGACGGAACGAATTTTTCCAGCGGTGTTTATTTTTATAAACTGACTGCGGGAAGTTTCTCAGAAGTTAAAAAGATGTCGATGATAAAATAAATTTTAAATTCTTCTGAATAGCAGAAGTCTCTTAATTTTTGTAATGGTTATGCATTAAAAACCGTGTGATAAAAATCTCACGGTTTTTTTAATTTAAAATTTGATTTTACCGTTTAAATTAAATTAAAATATATGGTATGTAATTTTTTAAAATAATAAGTTCAGAAATATATAATTGAAATTAATTCTATCAAACCCAAAGAATATATATATATAAATAATGATTTTAATCATACCTAATATATTTATTTATTACAATATTATCTCAATACCGGAAGAATTGTATATTAATTATTAAGCATACAAAACAATAAATTCGGAGAACTGGAAATTTTAATAATAAAAATTATGAAAAAGTTAATTTTCAATAATGTAATAATATTCTTTATAATAGCTATTTCTTTAAATGTAAAAGCGAATATCAATGTTACCGGTACTTCGGGTGGTACATTGGACGGTACATATACTTCATTTACAAATGCTGGAGGAGTGTTCCAGACTTTGAACACAGGCGGAAGTCAATTTGGCAGAAGTATTACCATTATAATAACTGATGATGTGACTAATGAAACAGGTTCGAACTCCTTAAACCCGGGGTTATGGACTTCAATCACGATAATACCAAACGGGGCAAGAGTTTTGTCAGGCTCTGTTGCTTCTCCGCTGATAAACTTCAGTGGTTCAGATTATGTAATAATTGACGGATTAAATAGTTCAGGAAATTCACTTACTATATCTAATCTGAGTAATTCCAATATAGCAAATACTTCAACTATCAGATTTATTAGCGGAGCTTCAAATAATATAATCCGTAACTGTAATATACTTGGATCTTCTCAAAATGCACTTGGAATGCCCGGCGGAACAATTTTTTTCTATACCGGAGGAAACAATAATAATTTAATTTCAAACTGCAATATCGGGCCAGCCTCGACATCTTTACCATTTAAGGCGATATACAGTTTAAGTAATCTAGTTACCATTAATAAAGATAATATAATAGATAATAATAATATTTTCGATTTTTTTGGATCCGGGACTGGAAGTACTGCAGGTATATATATATTATCAGGTAATGATAACTGGATAATTTCTAATAATAATTTTTATCAAACTGATGTTCGAGAATTCACTTTGAGATCTCTGAGATATTCAGGAATAATATTAAATACTTTGGATATTCCAGGGAAGTTTACTGTTTCGGGAAATAATATTGGGTTTGGAAATTCAAACCAAACCGGAACAACTTTAATTTCAGGCTTATATTGTCAATTTAGAGGAATAGATGCAATCAGTGTAAGTTCAGCAAAAGTTACAAATATTTTTAACAATACAATATCAGGAATTAGCCACACTACAAAAAATACATATTCAAGCTTTGATTCAATCTCATTCATTGGAATAGCAATTGGAAAGACAGAAGGGTTAGTAAATGTTAACTATAATTTTATCGGAAGTGTTGATGGTTCTTCGGAAATAATTATTACAGAAACTAATTCGGAATTAATTGCTGCAACAAGGACTTTTATTGGAATTCTAAATACCAGTACTTCCAATTCAAATATTTCAAACAATAATATAAGCTATATTACAATTCAAGGTTCGGGAAATCGCGCGGGCTTCCGTGGAATTTCTATTTTTACTGATACCAGTCAAAATTCTATAATAAATAATAACGTTATTTCAAACATTACAAACCTTCAGATCGGTATATATGATATATACGGTATCGTATCCAACGGACCAAAAATTACTATATCTGATAATATCATAAGAGATATTACAGCAAATGCAGGTCATTTATACTCAGTAGATGCAATTAAAGCAATATACGTAATCTCAGGAAGTAATAATAATTTAATCGAAAAAAATAAAATATATAATTTAAAAAATACATGCAGCGGACTAAATTCATCTGCAAATATAATTGGCATTGATGCAAATTTACGAGGAAGTAATAATGAAATTAAACAAAATTATATTTTTGCAATTTCACCATATTCGGAAAGCGGTTTTTATATTGTAGGTATAGTAAGACAAACTCAAGGTAATATTAATATTCATAATAATATGATTAGTTTAGGCATTCATATTGATGGAAGCCCGATCACGATAGGATGTCAAATTACAGGCATTTTAGATGCCGGATGGTTTGGTTCTGAAACTGTAAATTATTATTATAACAGTGTTTACATTGGAGGTTCAGGAGTTGATGTTTCTACATATAATTCTATAGCTTTCAGAAGTTTGGAGGAAAATAATACAAGAAATTTTCAGAACAATATTTTTTGGAATGACAGAAGTAATTTAATCCCGGGAGGAGCATTTCATGCAGCTATTAATGTTGCAGGTTCAGGAATAGATCCTGCAGGACTTAATTGTAATCTTAATAATTTATATGCTTCGGGAACAGACGGTATTGTAGGATTTTATGACGGAGTAAAAAGAGTAACTCTTGAGGACTGGAAATCAGCGACAGGACAGGATATGAATTCCAGTTCAGTTCCGGTTGATTTTCGTAATATAGTAACAGGTGAACTTCATCTAGACGGTGCCTCAAATGGGAATGAAGATCTTTTAGGAATTCCTATTCCTGTTATTACCATTGACATAGACGGGGATCTCAGAGATGCTGACTATCCTTACATGGGAGCGCACGAAGCTGACATTTTATTGCCGGTTGAAATAACTTCATTCTATTCTGAAATAAACGGAAGAGATGTGACTTTGAACTGGGTTACATCAAGCGAAATAAATAATTCCGGTTTTAATGTTGAAAGATCAGCAGGTAACGAAAAATGGTCAATATCCGGATTCATAAACGGAAAAGGGTATTCAACGACTCCGCAGAATTATTTATTCACAGACAGAAATCTTTCAACGGGAATTTACAAATACAGATTGAAGCAGTTAGATAACAACGGAAACTTTGAATATTTTTATTTAAATAATGATGTAAAAATAGGAGTACCTGACAAGTATGAGTTATTTCAAAACTATCCTAATCCATTCAATCCTTCAACAAGTATTAACTTTTCAATACCTTCCTTGAGTAAAGTCAGTATTAAACTGTTTGATATGACTGGCAGGGAAGTCTTGGTAATTTTGAATGAAGAAAAAGCGGCAGGATTTTATACAATTAAAGTGGCAGGTAAAAACTTACCCAGTGGAATTTATTTATACAGCATTGTTGCAGAAGGAAAAGGAAATTTCTTTTCAGCAACAAAAAAAATGACATTGTTAAAATGACAAAATATATTTTCTGATTAAAATTTTTTCTAATAAATTAAAAATTAAATTATCAATTTGTAAGAAAAGAATTCTACAGGTTGTTAGTTTATTGATTTTCGATAACTATAAAAATATGAATATCAGAGAATTGAATATTAAAAAAAGTTACCGCAGAACATAAAACTACATTTGAACTAAATTTGATAATCCTTATATTTGTAAAATAGCCAACAAAATTTTTAATTCAACATTTAATGTCAAATAATACTATTAACAAGGGAAAGATATTACAAATTATCGGACCCGTGCTGGATATTGATTTTAGCGGAGGTACCTTGCCTGCTATCAATAATGCGATTGAGATCAAGAGAAAAAATGTGGAAGGAAATGAAGAAGTGCTTATTACCGAAGTGCAGCAGCATCTTGGTGAATCGAGAGTAAGAACCGTAGCTATGGATTCTACTGACGGATTAGTAAGAGGTATGGAAGCTGAAGATACAGGAGCTCCAATTTCAATACCGGTAGGTGATGAAGTGCTGGGAAGACTTATTAATGTAACCGGAGGAACAATTGACGGAAAAGGACCGATCAACTCTTCTTTAAAATATCCTATTCACAGACCGGCTCCGAAATTCAACGACCTTTCAACAAAGAAAGAAATGTTTGAAACCGGCATTAAGGTTATCGACCTTCTCGAACCTTATACAAAAGGAGGTAAGACTGGTTTATTCGGCGGAGCGGGTGTAGGTAAAACTGTTATTATTCAGGAACTGATTCATAATATTGCAAAGCATCACGGCGGATATTCAGTATTTGCAGGAGTAGGTGAGAGAACAAGAGAAGGAAATGACCTTTATCTCGAAATGACGGAATCAGGAGTAATAAAAAATACAGCGCTTGTTTTTGGGCAGATGAATGAGCCGCCCGGAGCAAGACAGAGAGTAGCTTTAACAGGACTTGCAATCTCAGAATATTTCAGAGACCAGGGAAAAGATGTTTTATTATTTGTTGACAATATTTTCAGATTTACACAGGCAGGATCGGAAGTATCGGCGCTGCTCGGCAGAATGCCTTCAGCAGTAGGTTATCAGCCTACTTTAGCATCAGAGATGGGTGCATTACAGGAAAGAATTACATCAACCAAGACAGGTTCTATAACTTCAATTCAGGCGATATACGTACCTGCAGATGACTATACGGATCCTGCGCCGGCTACAACTTTTGCACACTTAGATGCTACTACAGAGCTTTCGAGAAAAATTTCAGAACTTGGAATTTATCCTGCTGTAGATCCTCTTACTTCTACATCCAGAATTCTTGACCCTCTGATCGTTGGAGATGATCATTATGATACAGCTCAGGGTGTTAAAAAAATATTACAGACATATAAAGATCTTCAGGACATTATAAACATTCTTGGCATTGATGAGTTATCAGATGAAGACAAACTCAATGTAGCGAGAGCCAGAAAAATACAGAAATTTCTTTCACAGCCGTTTTTCGTTGCAGAACAGTTTACAAACCTGCCCGGAAAATACGTAAAGCTGGAAGATACTATAAAAGGATTCAAAGGTATTATCAACGGCGAGTATGATGACCTTCCTGAGAATGCATTTTATCTGGTCGGTACAATAGAAGAAGCCGTAGAGAAAGCGAAAAAACTGTCTGAGTAATATTTGTAAAATAATTTAGAAAATAAAATTTCAAATTAGAAATTGGAACAGAATTTAAATCTTGAGATAGTCAGTCCTGTAAAAATGGTATATAATGATGTGATTGATTCAGTTACAGTGCCCGGCACTAACGGAAGTTTTCAGGTTTTAAAGAATCACGCTCCTTTAATTTCAACATTTACTCTCGGTAAAATAAAGATCAGAAAAGGACAGGAAACTATAGTATATTCAACAAGCGGCGGTGTATTTGAAGTAAAAAATAATAAAGCGGTCGTACTTGCAGAATCAATAGAATCAGTTGAAGAAATAGATCTTGAAAGAGCAAAACTTGCAAAGATAAGAGCAGAGCAAATTCTTGAACTAGCAGAAACAACTGAGGATGAAGCAAAAGAAGCTAAAGAAGCGCTGCAGAGAGCGATAAACAGATTAAAAATAGCAGATAAAGGTAATAAGTAAATAGTATTCGGAGGGACCGTAGCTCAGTGGTAGAGCATCTGCCTTTTAAGCAGAGGGTCGGTGGTTCGAAACCACCCGGTCTCACAAGAATAAAACCGCAGTTGTTAATTCAGCTGCGGTTTCTTTTTTAACATTAAATACAGCAGTTAATAAAATTTCCGGTGAGAGAGTAAAGCGGATTTAAAAAAATTATATAAGGCTTTGCTATTTGAAAATAAATTAATAACTCTAGCAATTTAAGATTGACTAACTGCAATTTTAAAAGTCTAAATATTTTTCAGATCCCTGCTAAAGTATTGAGATGAAAATATTTTAATATTAATCATAAGATTTTGAATTATCGTGTGTTTTCTTTTATTTAATTCCTTGTTACTTCCTGCCTATTTGAGTAATTTTACAGTTTTAATAATCAAATAAGCTAATTGGATATAAAGTTAAACGATAAGGAAAATTCCCGTAAAGAACTTGAAGCAACTCTGACCTATGAAGAACTCACTCCATATTTCGAAAAAGCTGTAGAAAAATACAGAAAGAAAGTTTCTATACCCGGATTCAGAAAAGGCAAAGCGCCTTTGAATATGATCAGGAAACTTTACGGTGAAGGGATTGAATATTCCGCAGTAGAAGATATTGCCGGAGAAGTTTTTTATAAATATATCACCGAAAATAATCTGGATGTTATAAGTAAAGGCGCTATTACTGATATTGATTATAAGCCAAAGGAAAAACTTGATTTCAAAATTGAGTTTGATGTTATGCCCGATGTAAAAATTGACAAGTATAAAGGTCTCAAGCTTAAAAAACAGACCAATAAAATTGATGATTCTCTTGTAAATGATGAAATAAATTATCATAAATTCAGAAGTGCAACTTATGAAATCGACGGAGTAGCCTCAGATGATGATTATTTAATCACGGTCGATCTGCAGAATCTTGATGAAAGCGGAAATATTCTTATAGGACAGTCCCAAAAAGATCTGAAAGTATATCTCGGAAATCCTGAAATTTACCCTGAGTTCAAAGAAGGAATGAAAGGCATAAAAGAAGGCGAGACGAGAATAATAGATTCTAAAAACGCTGAAGGCGAACCCAAGAAGGTTCAGATCAGCTGTACAAAAGTAGAAAAGATCATTTATCCTGAAATGAATTCCGGGTTTTTTAAAACAGTTACAGGTAAGGATGATCTTAAGACTGAAGAAGAATTCCGCGCAGAAATAAGGAATGAACTTCAGAAAATTTATGACGGGATATCCGAAAGACAATTAAAATCTGATGTTGTAAATGAAATGATCAAGGAAAATGACATACCGGCTCCGGAAAGATATATCGATGTTATTCTTGACTCTATGGTGGAAGATTACAAAAGCCGTTACAAAGGAAAAAAAATTCCGGCGGATTTTATTGAAGCGGATTTCAGAAATGAAAGAAGAGTCGATGCTATAATTCAGGCAAAATGGTATCTTATCAGAGATAAAATCATTGAAATGGAAAAGATTGAAGCTGACGAAGAAAGCTACAGGAAAATCGCTGAAGAATTTTCAGGAAAATTCAACATCCCTGCAGACAAACTGATGGAAGCTTATAAAGACAATGAAGACATAAAAATGAGAATCCTGAATGACAAAGTTATGGATATTATAATTAATAATGCGGAACTGGAAGAAATCTTAGAATTAAGGACTAAAGAAGATTCCGGTGAGGTTTAATTTAACATTTAAAATTTTATATAAAATATGAACTATACAGATTTAATAAAGAAAAACGAAAGACTGTTACATCATAATCTTAATCAGATCAATGATCAGCTAGTACCAATTGTAGTGGAACAGACATCAAGAGGTGAAAGATCTTATGATATTTATTCAAGGCTACTCAGAGAAAGAATAATTTTTCTGGGAACTGCAGTGTATGATGAAATCGCATCTCTGATAATTGCCCAGTTACTTTTTCTTGAATCAGAAGATCCGGATAAGGATATTATGATATACATAAATTCTCCGGGCGGAAGCGTAACAGCAGGTCTGGGTATATATGATACTATACAGTATATAAAACCTGATGTGACTACAATGTGCGTCGGTATGGCTGCATCAATGGGACAGCTGCTTCTTACCGGCGGAGCTGCAGGAAAAAGAATTGCGCTGCCGCATTCAAAAATTCTAATGCATCAGCCATGGACCGGCGGACTTCAGGGACAAACTACTGATATTCTCATCCATGCAAGAGATATGGAAAAAACGAGAGAAACATTATTTAAGATAATTGCAAAACATTCCGGGCAGCCGGTTGAAAAAGTTATGGATGATGCAGAAAGAGACAATATAATGTCAGCCGAAGAAGCTAAAAAATACGGTCTCATTGACGAGATCCTCTTTAAGAGAGAAAATACTGAAAAAAAATAGATCCTGTTTCAAAATCTTAGAATTTTATACATATAAATAATCAAATCATCAGATGGATTTTAAATTAGTTAACAGAATTTTTGCGGCTGTAGTGTTTTTGTTTTCTACAATAGTTTATATTATGACCGTCCAGCCGACATTTTCATTCTGGGACTGCGGTGAGTTTATTGCATGCGCTTATACGCTTTCAATTCCTCATCCTCCTGGTGCGCCGTTTTTTACTTTGGTCGGAAAGATATTTACAATGTTTCCCGTGGCTGCTGATATCAGTCTCAGAGCAAATTATCTTTCGGTTTTCTCAAGTTCATTCTGTATTCTTTTTCTCTATCTTATCTCAACAAAAGTAATAATAAGCTGGAGAGGAATTCCAAAAACAGCATACGATTATTTGCTTATTTGCGGATCATCTTTAATTGGCGCTTTGTCATATGCTTTCAGTGATTCATTCTGGTTCAATGCTCTTGAATTTGAAGTTTACGGAATGGGTACTTTTCTTATCGGACTGTGTATCTGGATCTTAATGGTATGGTGGGAAAGAGCGGATGAACCCGGCAGCGATAAATATCTTTTGCTTGTTGCTTATGTCGTAGGTTTATCAATCGGTATCCATCTGATTGTAGCGCAGTGTATTTTTCTTGCCGGTCTTTTCTTTTATTTCAAAAGATATGAATATGAGCCAAAGACTTTGCTTATCGCTTTAGGTCTTTCCGCAATGGCTTTCTTTATTGTCTATCCCGGAATTGTTAAGAAATTTCCGCTGCTGATGTCCGGCAGTATTGCAATTGGATTTATTCTAATAGGTCTGGTTGTATTCGGAATATATTATGCTCGGGTAAATAAAAATCCCATACTTAGTCTGATCACACTTTCTCTGTTTTTGATAATTATTGGATATTCTACTTATGTATCTATACTTATGAGAGCTAATGTTACAGACCTTCCTATAAATGAAAATACACCTTCAAATATTGAAACGCTTATATCTTATCTGAACAGAGAACAATACGGTCAGCAGCCCCTTATTATGCCAAGAAGATATTCGCAGGAACCCCAGCATCAGGCGATTTACCAGAATTATTCCAGTGATATGGAGTTTCTGTGGAAATATCAGATAAACCATATGTTCAACAGATACTGGTTCTGGAATTATATCGGAAGGGAAGGCTACAATCAGAATGACGGTGTTGATTTTAAAAAGTTTTATGCAATTCCGTTCTTATTCGGTATGTTCGGGTTGTTTTATCTTTTCAGAAAAGACTGGAAACTTGGATTCATATTTCTGATGATGTTTCTTATGATGGGTATTGTTACTGCTCTTTATCAGAATCAGCAGGAACCGCAGCCGCGGGAAAGAGATTATTTTTATGTCGGTGCATTTATGGCATTTTCTTTATGGATTGGAATAGGAGTAGCGGGACTTATAGAAACAATTTCTGAAAAGATGAATAAAAAATCACTAATGGCTATATGCTCTGTAGTATTGCTGCTGAGCTTTGCTGCAGTTCCCGCAAATATGCTGAGAGAAAATTATTATCATCAAAACAGAGACGGAAACTATTTCCCATATGATTATGCATATAATCTTCTGCAGAGTCTGGATAAAGATGCAATACTCATTACTAACGGAGACAACGATACTTTCCCGCTATGGTGTATTCAGGCGGTGTACGGAGTCAGGACTGACGTAAGGATTATAAATCTTTCTCTTGCACAGACAGAGTGGTATAATCTGCAGCTCAAAAATGAAAGACCATACGGCGCATTGACTGTACCAATGACTTTTACCGATGCTCAGCTTAAGAAACTTCAGCCCGTTCAGTGGGATGAGAAAAAGCCTGTGACTTATGATGTACCGGTTACGGCATATCCTGACAGTATGAGAAATATGCCCGGTCTCCCGAATAAAATTGTTACTACAATCCCGGCAACAATAAGGCAGCAGTCAGGTTCTCAAGTGATTACAGCGCTTAAGGGAAATGATCTGCTTCTTATGGATATTATAAAAGCTAATAAATGGGAAAGGCCGATTTACTTTTCGGTTACTGTTTCGGATGAAAATTATGTCGGCTTGAATGAATATTTAGTAACTGAAGGAATGGGACAGAGGCTTGTTCCGTATAAGCCGGCAAGCTATGGCGAGAATGACATAAATGTCGAAGTAATGAATGAGTGTATTTTTAACGAACCTGAAGTTCCTTCAAAAACTCCTCTTTACGGATTCCGTTTCAAAGGTCTGAATGATAAAAATCTATTCTATAATGAAGATCAGACAAGAATGGCTCAGACATACAGAACGGTTTTTATGAAGCTTGCATTCTATTATTCCAATGATTCTGCGAAATTTAAAGAAGCGGAAAAAGTTCTGGACAGAATGGAAGAAAAAATTCCGAGAGATGTTATCACAATGGATTACAGAATAGAATATGATGTTGCAATGCTGTATGATAAACTGGGAAACAAACAGAAGTTTAATGAACTTTCGAACAATGTTATGTTAAGAGCTGAAGATGAAATTAAGAGAAATCCAACTAACGTGCAGTCTTATTATAATCCCTACAGAATTCTTCTTGATATTTATGAATCAAAAGGGGAGTATCAGAAAGCTCTGGATCTGCTGGGCAGGTTATCTTCTATGAGTCCGAATGATCCTACAATATTACAAAAGATTGAATCCATAAAGCAAAAAATGAATAATCCTTCGGGGAATTGATTTAATATTTTCAGTTATCTGAAAGCAAGATAGTTTCCTTTAAAAGGTTATATGGCAAAAAAAACTGATAAACATACTGCGGTTAAAACAGATAAGAAATCCGGAAATAATCTTATCTATTTATTTATTGCAGCGCTCTCCGTCAGTTTTGCTTATATATGTTTTAATAATAAATTTCTGCAGGATGATGCATTCATTAGTTTCCGCTTTATAGAAAATTTTGTAAACGGAAACGGTCTGGTCTTTAATATCGGCGAAAAAGTGGAAGGCTATACAAATTTACTCTGGGTGCTGATATTAAGCGGAATGAAAGTTATTGGTTTTAACCTCGAAACAGTATCACAGTATCTCAGCGTTTTGTTCGGTGTTATAGTTCTCTTTTTAACTTATAGATTAGCAGAAATTTATAAGATCACCGGAAATTCCCAAACAGCAAAAAAAAGCAAAGCAACTGTCCCGAATTCATCCGCCGGATACATTGATCTTATCCCTTCAGTAATGCTTGTATTCACAGCTTCTTTTATTTTCTGGTCCGTCAGCGGAATGGAAACTACAATGTTTATGACGTTCTCGCTTGCCGGAATTTATTTTTATATAAAAGGAAAAGACAGAGAAAATGTAAACTACCTGTTTCCGTTTTTTATACTGTTATCTACTCTTACAAGACCTGAAGGACTGTACTTTTTCGGGCTGATAATGATACATAAGTTTTTGTTTACATATAAGGAAAAAGGTGCAGCTGCGTTTAAATCCCTATTCTCAAAAAATGAAATCATTTCTTATCTGGTTTATATTATTCCGGTAATATTTTATTTTCTAATAAGATATTCTTACTACGGTTATTTATTTCCGAATACATATTACGCCAAGACAGGTCTGACTGAGGTTTATTTCAGCGCCGGACTGGAATATTTTCTGAATTTTCTGACTTCATACATGCTATACGGTGTGATGCTGATCGCGCCTTTGTATTTATTTAAGAATAAGGAAAATTTATTTGTACTCACGCTTTTTTACCTGCTTATATTTTCATTTATAATTTATACAATAATAGTGGGTGGTGATGTGCTTAAGCAGAACAGATTTTTTCTTACGATACTTCCGCTGATCTATATTCTTTTCGCAAAACTGCTGCTTGAAATTTATTACAGATTGAGCGTTAAAAACAGTCAGAGTTTTGCCTTCGGAGTTGTAACCGTTATTGCAGCCGCTGTATGTATTTATTATTATTCATCACAAAAGGAAAAACTCGACAGCGATATTCAAAGCGAAAATGGTCTTGTGGAAAAAATGAAAGTTACCGGAAACTGGTTCAAATCCAAACAGCAGGAACTCGGAAGACCTATGACGCTTGCAGCCACTACAATCGGCGCAGTTTCATATTTTGCCGGTCAGAATGTAAATGTAATCGATCTTTTGGGACTTACTGATAAAGAGATAGCTCATAATCCGAAGATCATCCCGGAAATCTCGGCAGGGGATATAGGCTGGAAGGAAAGAAATTATAATGCTGATTATGTGATGTCAAGAGATCCGGACTATGTATATTTCTCAACCGGGGTCAAGCCGAGCGCATACGGAGAAAGAGCTTTATACACAACAGCTGAATTTATCAAATATTATTACCCGTATTATTTTACTGACAGGTCAGGTAATTTTACTGATGTAGTTTATAAAAGAAAAAGCGAGGAAGAAGTATCTGATTATCCTTATGAATTTCCCGGTAACCCGAATTATAAAGTTACATACGTTAATATGTTTAACCAGGCAATGAATTCTTCCAGAGATAAATCCAGAACTCAGACAGCAATTGATGAGTTTAAACAGTCTGTGAATACAGGTCCTGCCGGATTCGGACTTCCTTATCAGTATATTGGAGACTTATATTTGCAGATGGGAAAAAAAGAAGAAGCAAAAAACAGTTATAAGAAAGCTGTTGAAATTGATGATTATAATGTGATCGCTCATTATCAGCTCTATCAGATGTACAGCGAAGCAGGTGATTCGCTTAATGCTTCCAGAAGTATTCAGAAGGTTCAGAAATATGATCCGGAAGTCCTGAGATAATACTCCCGAAAATGAAAATACTTATTAACGCACTCTCCGGAAACGGAGACGCACTGATGTTTTCACCTTCCCTGCGGCTATTAAAAGAAAAAATTCCTGATGCGCAGATTGACATGCTTGTTATGTTCAGGTCTGTTAAGGAAATGTATCTTCATAATCCCTTCCTGAATAAAATTTACTTTATAGATTTTATGAAGCAGTCAAAATTCAGATCATTAATTGAAGTAAGAAGTATTAGCAAAAATGAATATGACTATTCCATAAATGTATATCCGGCAAACAGACTTGAGTATAATGTTGTAAACGCTTTTCTCGGCGCTAAAAAAAAGATAGCTCACCACTATATGCATACGGATTTTTTCAGAGCTGAATTTTTAAACGATGTTCTGATAGATGAAACAAATAACAGACACAACGTTCTTCAGAATTTGGATCTTATAAACTCTATAGTTGATGTTTATGATGAAGATGCACCTGCGATGGATTTGTTTATCAGCGAAGAACATTCTTCAAAAGCAAAAAACTGGATTGATGAAAATATAACTGAAGGTAAAAAGCTTATCGGCTTTCATGCAGGTTCATCTGTTCTGAAAAATCATGTTAATAAGAGATGGGATAAGGAGAAATATTCAGAACTCGGAAAGATCCTTATAAAAAATTATAATGCTGAAATACTACTCTTCGGAAATGAGTCCGATCTGAATAATGAAATTAAAAGAAAAATCGGAAGCAATGTTCATTTTGCTTCAACTCCTGATTTTATGGATTCAGTAGCGAGGATGAAATATTGCAGTTTATTTATTTCAAATGATACTGCGTTTCTTCATTCCGCTGCAGCGCTTCAGATACCGACAGTCGGGATTTTCGGATATACAAATTATAAGGAGCTTTTTCCCTGGAAAACAAAATACAGTATCGTCAGACAGGAGCTTTCCTGCAGCCCATGCTTCTATAACTCTCCTAAACCGGCAGAATGTAAATGGAAAGACGCTGATGAATTTAAATGTATCAGAGATATAGAAACAGAGGATGTGCTTGATGCGGTTAAATCCCTTATCTAAATAAACTATTTTCTTTTTCTGATATCAGTTTATAAAATCCCAGACTATTGTAAATCTCGAAATTGAATTCAGGAATCCGCCCCTGTCATCAAGCGGAAATAAGTAAGTGTTGTAAATCAGTGAATTAAAAATATTTGCAACAGTAAGATTTATATTTGCTTTACCGATCCTTGCGCCTACATAAAAATCTACTGTAAACTGATCCTGTGCTGGAAAATTATCACCGGTGAATTTATAAGAATATAGTTTCTGATTCTGATTTACTGTTGTCTTAATGTTATAATATTTTGAAATGAATCCGGTCTTAATTTTTAATTTCCCTTTGAATAAAATATTCTTGTATGCAATATCCGATTTCAGATAATTCTCCGGAAATAACTTTGAATCTGAATTATTGAAGTTTAACATGAAATCAAAATTATCTGATAATATATTTACTCCTGCATTAATATTCCGATAATCTGCGGAATTGAAACTGTCATATCCTTTACCGTAATCAAATAAAATTTCTGCGTTTTTATACCTGAAGGAAACACCGGCAGTATAATAATTTTCCGGAATATTAATTACTGCGGATTCAAAAAGAATCCCTCCGGAAAATAATTCACCGGCATTATAAATACTGTATTCATTTCTGCGGTAACCTCCGCGGAAATCAAGTTTTATATTCCTCTTATTTATTGCTCTAAGTGAACCTTCAGCGCCGATGCTTATAAAATTTTTACCGGTGATATTGTCATTTCTTATCAGAAAGCTTGCAGAAAAAATTCTGTAACCAAGATCATATTTTGCTTTTAAGGAATAATAAGTATTGTTTATATTCTGATAAGGACTTGTTCCCGTAGTGTCTGTCTGACTTATATTCCCTGAGAAATAATTTAAATATACATTCCCTCCTATTGTCAGATTAGAATTGAAGTGTTTGCCGGAATTCATAGTAATGTTTTGTGTCAGTTCGCCTCCGTAAAGTACCGAATGCTGAAATCCCGGATAAATGGTTACTGTAGTATCAGAAGATAATGAAATTTCTCTGAGTGAATTATTACTGTATGCTTTGAATTTAGTCAGCCAGTTCTTATTCTTAAAAAACTTACCGGTAAGCGAGAGACTGTAATAGTAATTTTTAATATTCTCAATTGCATTATTATCTTTGACATCTGCAAGCAGCGGATCTGAAAGAGAATCTTCATCAGAGGAAAAGTTAAGACCTTCGTTAAGTCCTCTTTCAAAACTGACTAAATTAAATTCCGCTCTGGCATTGAATTTTGGTGAAAGATATAAATTCACTCTTGACTTTCCTCTCCATACATCAAATTCAGAATTTTCATACCGGCCGTCAAGTGAGTGTTTTGTAAGTCCTGCCATAACATTTACCTTTCTGGAAACCGGCTGACTTAAAAATACATCTGCAGACAGAGAACCTTCTCTGTCCTGGGAATATCTTAACTGCGAAAAAGGCTGACTGTTGAAAATATCTTTTGTAATGACATTAACGCTTTTTGATGAAGTGTTTATTCCGTAATAAAAAGAAGAGACAGCTGAAATTTCTTCAATCTGTGCAATTTCATTTACGCTGAAATTCTCTATGTCAAATCCCTGATAATAATTATCATTGACCTGAATTCCGTCGCGGAATATTCCCGTCTGATAAGAACTTTTGCCGTTGTAATTTATTGTATTCCTTCCTCCGAATCCAAAATCATTTATAAAAAAACCGGGACGCTGATCCAGTATTTCGGCAAGAGTTCTTCTGTCATTCCATATGCTTACGGAATCATATTTAAACACATCGGAATTTAGTGAAAGCCGGAAGGGATCCTTTATCCGGTTAATATCGAATGGAATTTTCTTAAGTGTATCGGAAGTATTTATTGAAACTGTTTGTGACTGAACATTTAAAAATGAAATAAATAAAATAAATGAGATTAAGTATTTCATTTATTGATTCAGTCTTTTGGTTTCAGGTTGTCAGGGTCTTTACTGTGCTTGACCATTTTTGCATCAATTAGAAAAATAACATCTTCCGCAATGTTTGTAGAATGATCGGAAAGTCTTTCTATGTTTCTTACCAGAGCAAGTATATGACAGCAGGGGACTATAAGCTCGCTGTTAAGTTTCATTTCTTCAGTTAACAGGCCGAAAATTGTTCTGTCAAGATTATCAATCTCTTCATCAAAATTAATAACGTTTTTTGCAAGCTCCGCATCGCCGTTTACAAAACAATCAATACTCATCTTTACAATTTTTCTGACTTTCATTGCCATTTCATTTACTCTCATTTTCATCAGCAGTTCGGTCTGATCCTGAAGCACTTTTACTCTTTCGGCAATATTTACGGATATGTCACCCATTCTTTCCAGGTCACTGTTAATCATTAATGAAGACATAATAAGCCTCAGATCAAAAGCTACCGGCTGCGTCAATGCGAATATTCTCTGACAATGTTTGTCAATTCTGATGTCAAATTTATCAACTTCATCGTCTCTGTTTATTACAGTCTGCGCAAGTTCCAGATTCCCGTCAAACAGGGCTTTAAATGAAAAGTCAATCTGCTCTTCTACCAGACTTCCCATTTTAATAATTTTTTCCTTCAGCTTTTCAAGTTCTTCTTCAAGGTAATGAAGCATATGCTATTAATTATTTGTTTAAGTTATACAATCAAAAATTAAAATCAAAATAAAATATTATCCGAATCTGCCCGAGATATAATTCTGAGTTTCGGTTTTTTCCGGAGTTGTAAACATACTGCTTGTCTTAGAGTATTCTACAATCTCGCCCGACAGAAAAAACGCGCATTTGTCGCTTACTCTCGCCGCCTGTTGCATATTATGTGTTACTATCACAATAGTCAGATTTTTTTTCAGGTCAAACATCAGCTCTTCAATCTTTGCAGTTGATATCGGATCAAGAGCGCTTGCAGGTTCGTCCATAAGAAGGATTTCCGGATCTACGGCAAGAGCTCTTGCTATACAGACTCTCTGCTGCTGTCCGCCTGAAAGTCCTGTCGCTGATTCATTTAGCCGGTCTTTTACTTCATCCCAAATTGCCGCTCTTATACAATTGCTTTCTACGATTACATCAAGCTCCTTTTTGGAAGTAATTCCGTTTATCCTCGGACCGTAAGCAATATTCTCATACACGGATTTTGGAAAAGGATTTGATTTCTGAAATATCATACCGACTCTTCTGCGGAGAGACACTACATCAACTCTTTTATCATAAATGTCTATACCGTCTATTCTTACTTTACCTTCAATTCTTACATTATCAATTGTATCATTAAGCCGGTTCAGAGTTCTTAAAAATGTGGATTTCCCGCAGCCCGACGGACCTATGAGCGCTGTAATTTTCTTCTCGGTTATATCTATAGAAACATTCTTTAATGCCTGATTAGTCCCGTAATATAAACTTAAATTTGTTGTTGATATCTTCTCTTCGTTCATTTTCTGTCAGTCATTTGGTCTAATATTTTACCGTCAGTCATTTTAATGATCCTGTCACACCTGGAAGCGAATTCTTCGTTGTGTGTAACAATTACAAATGTCTGTTTGAATTTATTTCTCAAATCAAAGATCAGTCTTATTATGGAATCCGCATTTTCTGAATCAAGATTCCCTGTCGGCTCATCTGCAAGTATCAGCCCGGGTGAATTCACAAGTGCCCGTGCTATTGCCACTCTCTGAGCTTCTCCTCCCGAAAGTTCTGACGGTTTATGACCGGCTCTTTCCTCAAGCCCGACCTCTTTAAGTATGTCAAGCGCTTTTTGTGAATTCTCTTTTCCCTTTATCATTGTAGCGATCATAACATTTTCCAGAGCTGTAAATTCAGGAAGGAGGTGATGAAACTGAAAAATGAATCCGATCCTGCCGCTCCGGAATTCCGCAAGCTGCTTCTCTCTTTTATCAAAAATATTCTCACCTTCGAATAAAACCTTTCCTGAATCAGGCTTGTCCAATGTGCCGAGTAAATGCAGTAGCGTGCTTTTCCCCGCACCGGACTTCCCGGTGATCGCGCATATCTCTTCTTTAAAAATTTTAAGATTAATTCCGCGAAGCACTTCAAGCTTTTTTGTACCGGACAAAGGATATGATTTCCTTAAATCCTCTATTTCAATTATAGTATCTCTGTCTGCCATTAATAAAAATTATTCAGTCTGAATTTAATTAATAAAAGCATTTTCATTCCCATCTGATCGAATTTACGGGATTTAGTTTTGCAGCTCTTCTCGAAGGATATATGGAAGCTAAATAACATAAAAGCATTGCAGCCGCCGGAATGTATATAAGATCCGGGATTCTGATTTCTACCGGCAGCGCTTCCATTTTATATACGGAAGTATCAAGTTTATAAAATTCAAAATATATCTGGGATAAAATTATCCCGATCCCGAGTATCATTCCGGAGACAGTGCCGATTAATCCGACTGACAGACCTTCGGTAATGAATATGTTTGTAATCATTTTATTCGTAGCTCCCATTGATTTCAATACTCCAATATCTCTTTTCTTTTCTATTACCGTCATAGTAAGCGAACCAAGAATATTGAATGAAGCTACCGCTATTATTATACTGAGTATTGTAAACGCAACCCATCTCTCGACTTTTAATATTGAATAAAAATCTTCATGCAGATCATACCAGGTCATTACTTTAAAATTATTTCCAATCAATTCCTGTATCTCCCGCTTTTTTGATTCTGAATCGCTAATGTTGTCGAGTCTCATTTCAATTCCGCTTACTGTATTACCGGATTCAAAAAGCTCCTGTGAATTTGATAATGAAATATATGCATAGCTCCCGTCATATTCTTTATTATCAGAATCGTAAACACCTGTAACTATAAACTTTTTTGTTTTAGGTTCAACAAACTGTGTAAGCGAACTTTCCAGTCCGACGGGACTTAAAAGCGTAAGCGTATCTCCGGGACGGGCTTTCATTTTACTAAGGAGAGAAAATCCCAGCACTAATCCTCCGTTTTCACCTTTATTCGAAAGATCAAACTCACCGAGTCGAATCATATCTTTTACTCCCGAAACTCCGGAAACTTCATTCTCAAGTACGCCTTTTATAAATACAACTTCATTAACATTGCTGCCGGCGAGCATACCTTTATTAACAGAAAATGGCGAAGCGGATTTGATTCCTTTTTCTTTTAATTTATCTATTATGAATCCGTAATCAGAAAGTTTGGAATTGTCTGCTGATTCAATTCTGATATGAGGATCAAAACTAACCAGTATATTTGTAACTTTACTGTTAAATCCGTTAAATACTGATAAAACAATTATAAGTGCTGCCACTCCTATACAGACTCCGACAATTGAGACAAGAGAAATAATTGTAATAAAATTAAACTTTTTCTTGGAAAAAAGATATCTGCGCGCAATAAAATATTCCGCTTTCAAATTATATCTCCCGCTTTATTCATCAAATACAATTACGGATTCCTGATACTGTCTCACTTTATTCTTGTCTATTTTATCATTTAGTAAAATCTTCAGATCCTTTTGCTTCTGCTCTATATTCCTGTCATGCATTAGTTTGCTTATTTCGTATTTTACATGCAGCACTCTGTTTGTAATACGGTGTCTTGAAATTCCCGCAGGCAGATGAAATTTACTGTCAGCTATTTTTACAATATGGCTTTTCTTCAGATCCGGAAATACGATTAGCACTCCTTTTCTGCGTGTATATTTTTTTATATCAGATAATTTTATGTCACCTTCTGATCTGTCAAAATCATAATCCTTAAAATAAAGTAATGTAAACTTATGCAACTGATCCACCATTTCGTCAAGATCCGAAGAAAGCTTAATTAAAATATTCTCATCATTTACAATATCCGAAGCGAGCAGGTAATGAAATTTTTCCTTGATTGTTTTTATACCCTTTGAGTAAGAAGTTTTTTCGAAACGGAATCCGCTCTTATCGCAAAAATCAATTATATTTTCAATCTTGAGATCATATACAAGATGATTCCATTTATCCAGCTTTAGCTCGTTGCTTTTATAATCAAGAACCTGAGCTAGTATAAGCCTGCATCCTATTGTCTGTAATGAACCGTATCTGTTGGCTCCGTCAAGCAGTATTATGTCTTTATTATGTCTTCCGGTTATAACGGGATTTATAAGGTATTTTGATTTTGAAATCCGGTTGTAAATATTTCTTAGTCTGATGTTTTCAGTAGCTTCATGAAGCTTAATATCAGTAAGCCGGAGTATTTCAAGATCAAAATAATTATCGGTGTAATTTATCAATATATTTTTATTTTAAATACTTCTGTAAAACAGAACATTCCGGAATCATTTTTTCCTGGTAAACTCAATCAGTCCGCTTTTATCTAACTTTGCTTCAACCGTATCTCCGGGTAAAAAATCTGCGTTGAGAATTTTTTCGGATAAAACATTTGTAACATATTTCTGAATTGTTCTCTTCAGCGGTCTTGCGCCGAATGAAATATCGAACCCAAGTTTACCAAGCCAGTCCTTTACTTCCTCGCTTACTTCAAGTTTAATATTATTTCTTTCCATCTTGCTGATAAGAAACCGGATCTGAATATCAACTATTGCTCTGATCTCATTGGTAGTAAGCGGTTTAAATACAATGATCTCATCGATTCTGTTCAGAAACTCAGGACGTATGGTTGACTTAAGCAGATCCATTAACTCCACGCGGAGTTCATTAATTATATCATCCCTGTTCTTATCATCTATGATCTGCATCTTTTCCTGTATCAGATGAGATCCGAGATTGGATGTCATAATTATTATAGTATTTTTAAAATTAACCGTTCTGCCCTGCGAATCCGTAAGTCTTCCTTCATCAAGCACCTGAAGAAGGATATTAAATACATCCGGATGTGCTTTCTCAATCTCGTCGAGCAGCACTACGGAATACGGTCTTCTTCTCACCGCTTCAGTCAGCTGACCGCCTTCTTCGTATCCCACATATCCGGGCGGAGCTCCGATGAGTCTGGACACGGAAAATTTTTCCATATATTCGCTCATATCAATTCTCACTATAGCTTTTTCATCATCAAACAAAAATTCAGCCAATGCTCTCGCCAGTTCCGTCTTACCGACGCCGGTAGTACCCAAAAAAATAAAAGAACCAATTGGCCTGTTTTCATCCTGAAGTCCGGCGCGTGATCTTCTGATAGCATTTGAAACTGCAACGACGGCATCAAGCTGACCAATGACTCTTTTCTGAAGATTTTCTTCCATGTGAACGAGTTTAGCGCGCTCACTCTCAAGCATTTTACTTACAGGAATTCCCGTCCACTTTGAAATTATTTCTGCTATATCCTCTGAGTCAACTTCCTCTTTAAGCATTTTTTTGTCTTTCTGAATTTTCGCAAGCTCTTCTGATTTTGCATCAATGCTTTTCTGCAGCTCAAGAAGTTTTCCGTATCTGATCTCAGCTACTTTAGCAAGATTACCTTCGCGTTCGTATTTATCCGCTTCGGTTTTTAATGTTTCGATCTCTTCTTTTGACGCCCGAACGGATTTTATCAGTTCTTTCTCAAGATTCCAGTGTGTTACGAGAGAGTTTCTCTTTTCTGATAAATCCGCTAGCTCTTTGTCAATTTCCTGAAGACGTAATTTGGTCGGATTTAATTTATCTGTGGTTTTTGCCATTTTTGAAAATTTATGATTCCAAAATTAACAAATTTAGCAGGGAGTTTCTATATACTTTGTATTAAATTTAGACAAATTATATAAGGAATGTCCGGATTTATTTTGATTAGTTCAGTTGTGCAGGTAACTAAAATCTGTTGTCTGTATATTATATTTTCTAAAAGGTGAGTATGGTTTTAAAAAAATACATTTGACTTTATTTGTCATATAAAGATCAGTGTTTTCCATTCTGAGTATTAATTCACCAGAGCAAAATCAATTTTCCTGCTCTCCTTATTCACGCGGATTACTTTTATTTTTACTTTCTGTCCGGCTTTCAATACCTTTCTTTTTCTTCGCCCTACCGCAATGTGCTTCTTCTCATCATACTCATAATAATCATCATTCATATCCCTGAATCTTATCATACCTTCCACGAGAATATCCATAATCTCCACGAAAATTCCATACTGTATCATGCCGGAAATAATTCCTTCATATTCACTGCCGAGATGTTTTGATATATAATCTATCTGCATAAGTTTAATTGATTCCCTTTCAGCTTTCTCTGCGTTTTGTTCCATGATAGAGCTTTGCTTGCATATCACCGGAAGCGTTTTTTCATAATGTGAAATTCTTTCAGCCGGTATTTTTTCTTCGTTCAGATAATCAAACAAACACCTGTGAACTGCAAGGTCGGGATACCTTCTGATCGGAGATGTGAAATGGGAATAGTCTTTAAAGCCAAGTCCGTAATGTCCGATGTTTTTAGTCTGGTAAATTGCTTTAGACATTGATCTTATAAAAAGATCATTTATAATAAACTCTTCCGGCTTTCCTTCTATATCATTTAACAGTTTGCGTAATGTTGTCTTATTTTCCGGATCTATTGTATATCCGAATTGTTTCACAAAATCCGCAAGCTCTTTCATTCTGTCTGAATTCGGAATATCGTGAACTCTGTATATAAAAGGATACTGAATTTTATTTTTTTTGGAAAGATTACCAACGAATTCAGTCGCGCATTTATTTGCAAGCAGCATAAATTCTTCAATTAGTCTCATGGAATTAATACGCTCTTTGACGACAATTTCAGATACACTGCCGTGCTTATCAAATCTGAACTTAACTTCATTCGAATCAAAATCAAGACTCTCTTCCCTTAATCTCTGTAATGTAATGGATTTGCTGATCATATCCATCATCTGAAGCTCTTTTACAAAATCACCTTTCCCTGATTCAATAACCTTCTGAGCTTCTTCATAAGTGAATCTTCTTTTACTGTTGATCACTGTCTTAACGATCTGAAAACTTTTGACTTTAAATTTCCTGCTCAGAGTAATAAGAATTGAAAATGTTAATCTGTCTTCATACGGTTTAAGTGAACAGAGTTCATTCGATATTTTCTCAGGCAGCATCGGTATTACATTTTTCACAAGATATACGCTTGTAGCTCTTCTGAGTGCTTCTCTGTCAAGTTCCGTATCTTCTTTAACAAAATGCGATACGTCAGCAATATGAACGCCGAGCAGATAATTTCCGCCTTTCAGCTTTTCTATCGAAACAGCATCATCAAAATCTTTAGCGTCTTCCGGATCTATTGTAAATATAATTTTTTCCCGAAGATCTAAACGGTCTTTCGGATCAAATTCAATTTTAAGCTTTTCGGATTCCTCAAGGACATTCCTGGGAAATTCTTTTTCGAGCCCGAATTTTTTTATTATGGAACGATCTTCAGTATCACGAACGCCGGACTGACCAAGCACTTCTATCACTTTACCCCTTAGGTCTGTAAACTCATCACCCTGATCTGAAGGATTCAGAATCTCAGCATATACTTTATCATTATTTTTAGCTCCGGAAAAATCCCTGTATGATATTATTATCTGATTTTTTATTTCTTTCGAGTCAGGAAAAATTAAACCATAACTCCTGTGATCTTCAAACTTACCTGTGACAAACTTATTCTTATGGGAGGTTATCTCAATAATTTCCGCTTCGCTGCTGTTTCCTTTATTAAGTATTCTGAAATTAACTTTATCTCCGATCTTATGTGCAAATGTCTGCGATCCTTTTATATTGTAAGTAAAAGGTTCGCCGGTATCGGAAATTGATTTAATCACAGCTCTGCCGTCATCGCCAAAATCTATTTCGCCTGAATTAATTTGTGAATATACTTCTTTACGGTTCACCGATTTTTCTTTACAGGATCTTTTCCTGCCGGATGTCCTGCCTCGGGAATTCTTTCCTGTTCTGTCTCTGTCCTTACTGAGTTTGAATTTCAGATTTTCCGCCTCTCTGCCGGCTGCAGAGTAATATTTCCCTTCACGGAATAAATTGCCTTCCTTTACAAGCTGCTGAAGATTTTTTTTAAGTATTTCCCTTGATGAAGGATCAAGATCCAGTTTCTTCAGAATAGAATTTACTTTAAAAGACGCATTCTTATTTCCGCTGAATAACTCAAGTATTTTTTTATGATAATTAATAACGATTAAAATTTAATTCTGTAATAAATTAATGCTCCGGCCCGGGTTCCTGATACAACTGAGTTATCCGTTGATGCTGATGAAAACGGATCATATACTCTTTCAAGTCTTAAAATAAGATCATTTGAAAGACCGCTGATCTTCAGCATTTTATTTACTGGATAATCAATGATTATATCAGTGTTAGCAATGCCTTTGAATATCTGTCCTCCGAATCTTATTATCGCTCCGCCAATAGCGGCTGTAAATCTGATATCAGTGTTTTCAGCAATGCTGCCTGTTTTTGAATCTATATAATTGACATCAGTATTTATGAGAAAAGGCAGAACATTCTCAAGTGAAGATGTTACATAATTAGAAAGAACAGATGCTCCTATGGATGCGCCGAAGCTTGAGCTTTCACTGAATGAAAGCTGATCCTTGAATTTCCCGAAAAGTAAAAACGATATAGCGTCACTGCTTGCATTGCTGCCGGATTCCCGCCTTCCGTCTCTGTTTAGAGTAATTGTCAGCACAGGATTGTTAGCAAACCCGGTTACATTCATATCTATAATTACTTCGCTTATAGTCTGCTGCTCAGTGCCGCCGGTATTTACTGAAGTAAATCCTTTATATACAGCGTCTATATCAAGTTCAGGATTCGTAATCGGACCGTTAAATTTTACTTTACCGGTTGCATCAAATTTTCTGAAAAATTTATAATAACAGTTACTGCCGAGTAATACTTCGCCTCTTCCTGACATCTGGTTATTTTCTTCGTTCTCAATTCTAAGATTTGTTTTTATCTCTCCGAAAAATTCCTGCTGAGTTCTTTCGTTCACAATAAATTTTAGAAATACATTCTCGGCTGTTGTTATCTGCAGGTCGTAATAAAATTTACCTGATTTTTCTTTCGGTATATACTTAACATTTTTTGTCTTTTCAGTATACAGAAGTTTTTCAAAAGGATTCAGATTAAGATTTTTTATAACAATTACGCTGTCTGTATTATTTCTCAATACTCTTCTTACATTTTCATTTTTATAATTTATGGAATCAATTATAACACCGTATTCAAAATCATCAGAATAAATATTATACGCTTCCTGCACAAACGGATTAAACTCCAGATTACCTCTTACAAGTATTAAATTTCCGGTCAGATCTATTCTGTCTGAATTTCCTTTTACCCTTAGCTGGGGATTTCCGCTTCCAACCCAGAGATCTCCAGAAAAACCAAGCTCTGTTGGACCGTTGTCTTTGTTAAACGCCTGAACGTCTCCCGTCATTCTCAGATCCATATCTGTAAGATTAAGATCTGTCAGATCTATATAACCGGTGGTTGTAATAAATCTTGAAGGGTCATCACCAGTAAACAGTTTTGAATTCTTCAGAAGTATTTTTTCATTCTCAGTAGAAAAATCCGCTTCGAAATCATATCTCATCTTATTTAAAGTAACATATACTTTCCCTTTGCTTAAATTCATATCACCCGTTAAATCCGGTTTAGAAGTTTTACCGCCGAGTCTGATCTCACCGTTAAGTATTCCTTCTACATCCTTTGTATAAGGCAGCAGCTGCTGAAAAATCTTAAGCTGAAAATTATCCGCATTTGCTTTCAGATTGACTGCTGATTCAGAACGGACTTTATTATAATAAACAGTATCCTTGTATTCCTCTTTATCAGGATTTAATACAGGTATTGTTCCCTGCAATTTAAAACTTCCGGCATTATTAATATTATAAAACGCCACATCGCTTGATAATACTTCATCCTTATAATCTATCAGAGCATCAAGTCTTCCGATTCGCGTTCCGCCAATTGATAATACATCAGAGTTTGATTCAAGTGTTATTATTCTGTCTTCGGGTATACCTTTGTACGTGAGAACTGTTCTTCTCAAATTTCCTTTTATCAAATCCGTTGTATCAATGTCTGCGCCGGGTTTTAGTAATTTCTGAATAGCATATACTTTAATATTATCCGCATTGACTTTCAGATTGCTGCTGTCGTTTGTTGAATAAAATCCGCTTACTGTAATTCTCTGATTTAAACTGCTGACAATAAATTTCCTGAAATCAAATATATTGTTACTGTCTGCTTTCGTATATTTGACCTCCAGATCGGAATTGTTAGTTAAATGAAATTCGTGATATCTTAAGGAAAGTGAATCAAAAAGGAATATAGCGGAATCTTTCAAAGAAAAATCGGTAAACACTTTAATTGTGGAATCCCTGTTTGCTGTGACCGAAACTCTGTTCTCATTATTAAAAAAATTGATCTTTGTAAAAACTGAATCAAAGCTGTTGCCTGCGGCTATTAATTTATTTGAATTTAGTGTTATGTCAGTATAAAAATTCTCAAGATTATCAGCTCCGATTGCGTCTCTCATGAATAAATTCAGATCAGCATCCTTTAGCATAACCAAAGAATCTCCGTATTCAAAATTATTTATTTTACCGCTTGTGCTGAAAGTGAATAATCCGCAGCTGTCCGAAATACTTCCTTTCAGATTTCCGTTGAATATTATAGTATCATTTCCGGTAAACGATGCAACTGGAGCAAGGTCTGTTACATTCAAAGAATAATTCATATAATAACTGTTGCAGTCAATCTGATATCCCGTATTTTCCACAGGTCTTACTCTCAGCGAATCAGGAAAAAATTTATCGGAAATGTTGGATGCGATCTTTCCGGAATTTTCAATTACAAGATCCATAAGCTCCGTGAATTTAAAAAATCCATCAGCTTCAACTTCGGCAAAATTCGTCTTTATAGAAATTTTTCTTAAGTTGCCGCTCTGATCTATTACTGCATTTATCGGCGTGACAGGAAGAGCGATAGTTCCAAATTCAGACGGCTTTAAATCTATTTTAAAGTTTCCTGCTATATCATCGGGAGAAGTGCCTCTTCCGTTTATGTCAAAGTCAAAAGTGAGATTGCTCTTCTGCGAAGGATCTTTTGTGATCGCCTGTATGTCAAGATTTGAAGCTGTGCCTATGAGATCATAACTGATATTATTCGGATTCGAAATATTGATTTTCCCTTTGGTCCGCGCATTCACAATGTTTGACCGAATGCCGAGATCAAGATCCACATTACCTCTGTTAAAAATCAACCTGCCGGAGGATTCTGAAATATTTATTCCATACATCCTGGTTGAGATCAGTTTATAATTCAGTTTGCCTGACATAGTCTTATAATCAAATCCCCGTGCATCGACATTAAAATCCCCGCTGATCTGACCTTCCAGATCCTTATCCTTAAAAATCTTTCCTAAATTTACACCGGAAGTTTTGATGTCTCCTTTATAAGCAATTTCATTTCCCGAGAGATCCATGAAAGCGTTTCCGTATGTTCTGCCTGCGGATGTATTTATGTCAAAGTCAGTTTCAAACTTTGACGGCTCTCCTGAATATGTTAATGAAGGAATGCTGATCTTTCCCAAATGAGAATAATCTGGTATATCAAGTCCCGGCAGCAGTATCTTAGTATCTCTCGGATCTATTACAATATCTTTGCCTGATATATTAAAATATAATGACTCGGGATTATGAAGATTTTTTATGTTTCCTGAAAAATAATACTGAGACTTCTCTGATTTCAAATCAAGCTTTTTTAAATTCAGATCTCCGTATTTATCTTCCGCGACTAAAGAAAAACTTACCGTGCTGTCAAGAAAATTCAGCTCAGGAATGAAAAAACTGAGATCATCCATGTTGACCGGATTTGCTTCTATATTTAATTTCGTATCCTTATGCTTTAATCCTTCATAGTCAAATCCTTCAAGCGCATTCATCCCTTTTATAAGGATCTGATTTATTTTAATATCAGACCTGTCGGTCACCATTGTCAGCTTGCTCAGCTCGGTTACTGTATCTTTATAATTTATATTCGCCTGCATCGAAAACTGATTCAGATTAAAAGGGGAGTTAGTTTTAAAATTCAGATTTTTAATGTTTACACTTTTATCCTCAGGAAAGTATTTTGCTGAAAGATTCAGATTTAATTTATTCATATCAAATTCAGAAACACTGAATGTATCAATGCTGCGGACAGGTATTTCTCTGATCGGTAAATCCGAATTTTTATTTTCCAGTATCCTGACCGAACCGTTTTCTATTGTCAGGTTCTCGGCGGTTATACCCCAGTCAAATTCTGAAGTTGTTGTATCTTCATCAGGTGTATCCGATTCAAGAAAATACTCGAAATTCCATTTCAGACTGTCATTCATACCGCGAATTTTTGTAAGATTTATCTGCGGTTCTTTCAGAATAATCTCTCTTGTGAAAATTTCCTTTTTCAGAAGTTTCAGAATGTCATACTTTACTGACAGCGAGTTAAATTTTAAAAGCGTATCGCCTTTTACTTTTATACTTCCGTTATTAAGAGTAAATCCTTTAAGCAAATTCCCGTTCAGAGATTCAGCGTGGATGACTGATTCCTTTTCGGAAAAAGATTCGTTTAGTTTATCAAGTGCGATGTCAAGGGCGAGATTGGAAAATATATCTGTCTGTATAAATATAAATATTCCGATTACCAGAAGTATTAAAAAAACAAAAATAAATTTAACCGCCGTAAAGAATTTTCGGATAAAACTTTTCTTCGGTTTAATTTCCGATTTCTGAACTATCTGATCTTCCGGATTTAGAGAAGTATCCTCATTATCAGAATTCGGATTATTATCTGTGCTCCCGGAATTTTTATCTTCTTCGGACATAAATATGAAGTTTGTATCGGATCAGTGTTTTCGGATTTTATCTATTATCGAGGACGAAGAATAATTGTTAATAAAATTCAGACTAACAACTTTACCTTTATTTGCTTTTACGATATCAGATCCGACAATATCTTTTTCTTTCCAGTCGCCGCCTTTTACAAGACAATCCGGAAGCAGAAGTTTGATTAACTCATACGGCGTATCTTCATTAAATACAGTAACGTAGTCCACTGATTTTAAATTGTCTAATATGAACGCTCTGTCAAGTTCGGAATTCACAGGCCTGTCATCGCCTTTTAACTTTTTAACGGAGCTGTCGGAATTTACGCCGACTATTAAATAATCTCCCAGAAGTTTTGCCTGATTCAGATAAGATACATGACCTTTATGAAGTATATCAAAACAGCCGTTTGTAAAAACTAATTTTTTATTTTCTTCTTTTATTTTCTTTCTGATATCTGAAAGTTCTTTATTTTTTAAAATCATTTATCTTTGCTTAAAATATTTTTTATCAGCTCATTTTTAAATACAGGGACAATGCCGACTTCCTGTACAACAAGACCTGCCGCGTAATTTGATATTACCGCTGCATCATGAACGCTCGCTCCGCCGGAGAGGCAGACTGCAATAGTTGAGATTACAGTATCTCCGGCTCCGGAAACGTCAGCTACTTTTCTGGCTTTTGTACTGATCTTTTCTTTTTTTATTTTTCCTTTTACTGATTCATAGATCATCATTCCCTGCTCGCCAAGCGTAAAAATTATATTGCTGCAGCTTATTTTTTTCATGAGCTTTGCGGCTATTTCATCAAGATATTCAAGATCTTTTAATTTTATACCGAATGAGTCTTCCAATTCTTTTCTGTTTGGTTTGAATATGAATGCATTTCTGAATTCAAAAAAATTATCAAACTTAGGGTCTACAAGTATTTTGAATTTTTTCTTAACGGATAAAACTGAAATTTTCCTGATAAGTTCTTTCGTTAAAACGCCTTTATTATAGTCCTGTAAAATTACGATTGAATTTTTTTCAGCATGATCATTCAATAGTGTCAGAATTTTTTTCCGGGAATTCTCTGAAACATCCTCCTTTGATTCGCTGTCAATCCTTAGAAGATGATGTGATTCAGATATGATTCTTGATTTGCTGGTTGTGGGTCTTCCTGACTCAGTTATTATACCTTCCGTGCCTATGCCTATATTACTCAGAGAAAATTTCAGCAGTTCGCTTTCTGCATCATCTCCGGTAACGCCGATCAGGAAAGGATCCGATCCGAGTGTCTTTATATTGTATGCGACATTTGCTGCGCCGCCGAGACGGAATTCGTTTTTGCGAATATCAAAGACAGGAACCGGCGCTTCAGGAGATATTCTCGATACATCTCCGAATAAATATCTGTCGAGCATTAAATCCCCGGCAATAATGATTTTTTTGTTCCGGGAATTATTGAAAATGCCTGTAAGTTGCTTTTTAATCATTGCCTCAAAATAAACTTATTATACAGGTTATTCAATGCGAATTATATTATTGGAATTTCTCCGGAACCTTTGCTCATAAAATATTATCATCCCTGAAGTCTGACTGCTTAAAAAAAAATCCCTCCTCATACTAATGAAGAAGGATATCTTATAGCAAAATTTAATTTCAGTTCTCAGTCATTTTAACTGAATTTATTTTATAAGAATCATTCTTTTTGTTTCAATATAATAACCAGCCTTAATTCTGTAAAAATAAATTCCGCTTGCAAAGTTAGCCCCGTTAAATTTTACCGAATAACTCCCTGCATTCTTGAATTCATTAACTAAATTTAAAACCTCTCTTCCACTAACATCATAAACACTCATCTTTACTAATTCAGAATTTGCAATACTATATCGAATTGTCGTAGACGGATTAAAAGGATTGGGATAATTTTGTTTTAAATCAAATTCAGCCGGTATATTGTAAACGGCGTTCGGATTAGAATTGTCTTCAAAAATTACAGCCATCCTTCCGGTTGCAGTATTATCACCTTCTGTATCATATTCATCTTCATAAATTGGATTTATAAAATAATTCGCATCATCAAAACTTTCATTAACTTCTAACTTTACATAGAAACTATCCTCGTCATTTGGAATGTCTACTATATAAAATCCTCTTAAAAATTCAGTTTCAATAGAATCATTTGAATGGATTGTATCTTGAAATAAAATTCTATGTAGCGTATCTGTTCTCTTGTTAAAAAGTTTAACCGTATACGGAATTTCTGAAATTGAATAATATGAGTTATCCTTTATGTAGCTGGCGGTACTTCCTAATAGAAGTGCGTCCTCTTCATTCAATACAAATGGGGATGATTTTAAATTTTCGTTAAATTCAACAGAATTTAAGATCGGATCTTCTGATTCCTGTTCACCCTCGAAAATTCCGCCTTCTAATCCGCCTAAAATATCCTGAATAAAAATTGGTCCAAGCTTGAATGAATATTTAATCGTATCCAGATTAACGACTCCATCAATATTTTCTACATCGAAAGTTTCCGAAGAAGTAAGATTTGTAATTATGAAATTTTGTTTGTCTATTTTGTATACGGAACTTTGCGGTGATAATGTCAGGAGCGATAAGTTATCTCCTAAGCTTCCGGAATATGAACCTGAAATTAGTCTTGAGTCGGTGCCTGAGAAAATGCTTGGCTGACAGAAATAACCGGGGTAATTATATGCATTAACAACCTTCTTAAATTGTCCATTATTTAATGAATAATTTATTAAATAAGATTTAGTATCCTTACTTCCTTCAATGTCCGGATCCGATTGCACACTATTCGAATTATAAATAACAAAATTACTCCATGTGCTTGAGTTGATTCGGTGAACTTTTACAATCGGAAATCGGGTAATGGGTATGTAATAAGTTTGATCATTTTCAAATACTACTAATCTCGATGCATAGTAACTTGCTGCATATGTTATTACAGGTACTCCGCCCATTATTGATATATCCGGGGTATATCTTGAAGAGTAACCATCACCAAAAGAAACGTTAGATTGCACTTCCGGAGAACTACCTTTATAAATATTACCACTGTAAAATCCAAATTCTTCTCTTCTGTAGACAACTTTATCATCCTTCATATATGCAAAATGTACATGATGAGAGCTATAATAATTAAATGGACTTGTTACAGATAAATCTTGAATGCTTCCATTATCAAGTTCATAATCTTGTGACTGATTAGAATATCTAACCGAAGTGACAATCTTATTCTGGCTTCCATTTGGACGTAAGTGTGGGACAATAATTGTAAATAAACCGGAATTTTGTAAATCGTTTAGATTTGCAAGAATGAAACACCGGGGTTTGCATTCAAAATTAGATGGAGCACTGAATGTGTCAATAAATTCATTTCCATTATTTTCATACATTTTCCACTCATAACCGGTTTGCTGGATATTTTGAACTCTAGTGGCAAGTTTTATTTCAACTTTACCGGTTGATGAATTATATCTCTCCCAAACTACTGCAACATTTCTGTTGGCATCAGTTAATGTTATTGGATTATTACTCCCATTATGTCTCATGATACTTAAACTGGCATTCTTATTTCCATCTGAAACAGTATTTGAAAGGCTTTTATTAACTACTTCTTCCACTTGGTATGACTCACCATAATTAGTTGACTTGCTGTAGAAAATTCCTCCTATGGATTCGTGAATAGTGTGAGTTAAAGTTGATCCGTTGATAGTAGTATCACGAATTGATTTTGACTGTGAAGAATTTGAAATTGCCGAAGTAACATTAGAAAGTTGTTTTGTTTTAAAATGGTTTGAGAACGTATTGCCTGACATATCAAAATACAAAACCTTGTTAGTTTCCATATTATTGTCATACCATTTATAAAATATTCTCTCATTACTTTGACCTGAGTTCAGTATTGCAGATGAACTTAAGGAACTGTTCCCACCTCGCAAATAATTTGTTGAAGGGGTATTGTATGAGCTGCCATCAAACAAAAGTGAATAGGAAGAGGATTGATTATCAAAATAAGTTGCAAAATTAGTCGTTAATCGCTTTGTATATAGAGAACCGGAGTAAGTCCCTAAAAATATTTGATCACCTCTCACCATAAGTATATTACTGTTTGAGTTTGCAGTTACTTCTGGGACATTAAAATCTAAACTCCAATTAACACCACCATTAGTTGTTTTATATAAATCCTGTTCGATTATCACGTAGCCAGTGTTTTGATCAATAAATTTCAGACCACCGACTTTATTAATATCATCAACGTCTGATATTTTATAACCACTTCCTATATTTCCATTTTGAAATTCGTAACAATAAGTTCCTTTATTGTTGTTATTTATATATTCAATCCCAATTAATCGATTCGTGTTTGTTTGATTTGGCAAATAATTAATATATTTAAATCTGTATTGATTACTAGTTATTTGTCCTCCATAATCATTAAAGTATTCTCCTCCATTAACAGATCTCGATCCATAAAATCTGTACCAACTTGGTGTTCTGTCACCTCCAAATCCGCAAAAGGTTACGGTTGAACCAGAATTGTCCTCAAATGTCAAATCCATAAATTGGTAATACAGATTAGAAGTTGGCAATACATGTCTTTTATCCACCCAAGTATTACCTCCATTTGTTGTTCGAAAAATTTTAGCCCCATCTGTTTTATCGTACCTGGTATATGAAAAGTATCCGGTATTGCTATCGTAAAATTTTATGACTGGCCAGAGGGAATATTCTGCTGCAATATTGTTTGGACTTAACTCGTAAACAGTCGACCAATTATCCCCACCATTTGTCGTTCTAACGATCTTTGAACCATAATAAATAAAACCCAAATCAGAATTTACTCTATCAATGGAAATATTTTCAGAAAATGCATAGCCGTTAAATCCATAAATTGAATCCCAGCTAACTCCTTTATCTGATGTTTTTAGAATCTTATATCCAACTGTTCCTCCTACAGCTATCCATCCGGAATTTAGATCGTCAAAATCCATAGTAGCAACAGAACCTATTGATTGATTTTCCCATACCTGAGAAACTCCAAAGTTTGAAAATAGACTTGCCAATGCCATTATTAGGCAAAAAGTTATATTTTTCATAATAATATTTTTTTTAAATCACTTTTTTCGAACAGCTCTTACAATATCCGTATAAGACATACCGAAGTTTTCGTAATAGAAATAATAGAGATTTTCGTTAATAGGAAAAATATTTGTTCCGGTTCCTAATACAAATTTTTCTTCGCTAAATTTTTGTCCATTCCAATGAAAAATACTAATTCCATTAGAATTAAAACTATTAATCATAAAATTATTTTCATCAAACCCCTGAACTAAAAACAAATCTATAATGTCTGTGCTAAAAAATTTTTTAAAGCCGGAACCATTATATAAATACACATTACTATTATCTTTTTTACAGACACTATTGCTGAATTCTTTGTAAACGTAATCAAAAAATGGTTCACGGGTTTCAAAGACTTTTTGCCAGGTACCATAAAATTTATAGATCTTTATAGTGTTTGTCGTATCAATATCCACAAATGATTGAACATAGGAGGGAATACCTGCATCATCATAAAAGGCAAATAATATTTTTGATATTGTATCCTGCAATTCATAGGTTGTAAAATCACTTCCCTGCTTTCTTATGATTATATTGTTACATAATAGCCACATATCGGATGAGCTTCGAATTAGTGATTTGTTAATAAAAGTTGTTTTGTTAAAAATTAAATCAATTGGATATTCTTCAAGATAACTTCCGTTCCATTTCTTCATTCCCGGCTGACCTTCCTTTATTAGCAAGCCTGACAAATACACTTCATTGTTACTGATACCTCTTATAGTTGACGAGACAAAGTTCGGGTCTTTATAATAAGTAGCCTGCATATCCATTATTCGTACAAATGTTTGATACAATGGATTAACAATAAAAACCTGATTTGTATCCATTGACCAAAGTTCACCTGTACTATAAGAGTCACCTTCAAGACGGAGAACATCATATTCAAATCTTGCACTGTCAAACTGATAGGGCTCCGGCGGAGGCGGAGTTACCGGTGTATCCTCACCACAGCTCCAAGTAAAAAGTAAAGCTGCTGCAAATAATATAATTATCACCGGAATGGAATGTATCTTTTTCATTTTTAAAAAAATTAAATGGAGTTAAATTGTATAAATAAAAATTTCGGGGTTAGAGATTTAATATCTTTAATTAATCATTCGGTTGACTGCCCGTCGCTTGAATTTAAATTAATGTAAAGAAAATTATTTTTCTAATCCCTTTTTGTTGTCGGCGCACGTATCATTTCGTTTACCTCCTTTCTGTTTCGATTAAGGATTACGAATTTATTAAAACAATATTAATAAGTTTATGAATAGTTTAACAACTCTTTTGAGGGTAAATAAAATCGGCAGAAGATTTTTTTCATATTGTTCTTTTATATTATAACGCTTGATTAATTAATTCGCTGTAAAATTAGTCATCATCATTGTTAAAGTCAATTCTGACTTTTAATATGAGTAAACTGAGTGCTTTAAATGTTTTGAATATGTTTTGCTATTAAGCTTTTATAAGTGTTTTTTATTCTTCCCTATGGGACTCTATACCAATATAAACTCTAAAAATATAGAGCCCCTATGGGACTAAAACTCTTACTTTCATTTTGCTGCTGAATTTATTTTATAAGAGTCATTTTTCCTGTCTTTGAAAAATTTCCATAAGTGATCTTATAAAAATATACACCGCTCGGACTGTCTGATGCATTCCATACAGCAGAATAATCTCCCGGAGATTTTTTCTCATTCATTACAGTTCTGATCTGATTGCCGAGCATGTCATATATAATTAACTTAACTGTATTTAAAGCACCGCTTATCTCAGGAAGAGTGAAATAAAACTTTGTCAGCGGATTAAATGGATTCGGATAATTACCGATTATAATTTCATCCGAAATTTCTTTCTTTTCCTTAGCGGCCAGATTATTCATATCGCCTTTTTTGAGGTGTTCAGATGATTCACTTTTCTCATATCTGCCGTGAGTAATGAATATATAACTTCTTTCAAAACCTGCAGGTATCGGCTCATCCGTGTTTCTGAATTTTAATATTATCTGATTGGATGAATCGAGCTGAAGTATGTTTCCGTCTTTTTCCTTAAGCAGGTTTAGAGCATTACCGGAAAAAAAATCTTCCGCATCAATAAGTTCAGTTTCTCTCAATAAAAATCCGGTGTAATTAATACCCGCATATGCAAGATACGAAAACTGAAATTCTCCTTTCCATTCTAAAGACATACTGCTTATACCTTTTTTGGAATAGACCGGAACTATCACTTCGGAGTTTACAATTCTTTTGGAAAAATTCAGATCAGTTATCTCATTGTTACCTTTGCTGTCCTGAATTGTTATTGTACCGGCTATATCCTTTACAACAGGTAATACAGGAGTAAGTCCAAATGACCCGGGATTCATTATCAGAGCAACACTGTCCGATCCCAAAGGAGTTTTTACGTTATCAGGAAACTTTGCCGTAAGTATATCCTTATAGTTTCCCTTAATGAATTTCGGATTCTGCAATCCGTATTTAATATTGTTTGTAATTTCATTTCCTGAAAGCTCAGCATGAGTCGGAGATACTGCATCCTTACTGCTGAATATAACTATGTCATTGTTTTCCGTGATCCCAAGCTGCGTTCCGGCGGGGTGGTCAGCTGTCACCAGTCTGAACTGATCAAAATAGTTTACATCAATATTTGTCTCTTTGACAGCCAGCAATATTGAATTATCATCAGGAGATACAGACGGTTTGGTCCTGAGAATATATTTGTCTTCGATAAATTTATTTTTGTTTTCAGTAAGCTCAGACCTGTGAAGCAGATTGTTATCGTAAACAAATTTACTGCCGTCATTGACGGCTAATATCGGACAGCCGGAAAACGGCGGAGGATTCGGTCTGAGAAACTGATTAGGATAGATCCATTGAAGTTCATCCGTTCCGTAAAACTTAATGTCATGACCATATTGATTTGAAGCTTTTACGCGGATTGTAAAGTAAAGCGGAGGTTCTGCCGATATGTTAACAGAAGTATTAAAACAAGCCGAATCATATCTGGAGCATGTCCAGTTGTTTTTGAAATTCAGATTTTTAATTGTAATACCGTTTCCGGATTGATTGACAGAAAGTCCGGGAACAGGCAGAAAGCATTCACGAGCTGTATCACAAACGAATAACCGGAATTCATAATTCTGAACATTCCCTGCAGCTTCGCACTGAATAAAAATAGCTTCACCTCTGTATAATTTATTATCAGTATTGCTGCTGATAAAACCTGTAATATTAGGAAGCATTTTCGGATCGGGAGGAAACATCCCGGTCTCTACGCCGAACCAGTAAAAAAGTCCTGCGACCGATCTGATCGCATGATTAAAACAGTAACTTCCCATTGTATTCAGATCTGTAATATTCTGCGGAGGACTGCCGAGCTGCTGATAATAATTTTCAATCATCGGATTAGTACCTCCGGGCAGAAAATTATTTCCCGGATGCTGCTGAGGAATCTCCAGACAGTCCGGTCCGCTGGGATAATGATCAGCAAGCTGTGCAGATGTATAAGCAAGAAATCTGATCGGATCTAGAGGGTCACTGTACGGATCGATTACTCCTCCTGCTGTTTTAGCAGTGTGCATGTTATAATTCAGATACGCACCGTCATCTATGAAATTATGATAGCAGTCACCTCCGTCAAGTCCTCTTACATGAACGTCATTATGAACATGAGCGGGAACGGAAAGATCCTGTATCAGATGTGACATTCTGCCGAGTGTTTCCCAGATGATTGCGTTAAATACGTTATCAGTGGCAGTTATCTCTTCCCTGACAAGAGTTTCCTGTCCGGCTGTATTAACAAAACTCTCCAGCCATATTCTTCTCGTTCTGAAAAAATTTATAAGTCCGCGCGTATGATAACTGTATCTGAATACATAACCCGACTGATGAAGATAATTTATGTACTCTCTTCCGCCGTAACCGTTTGACCAGTTATACCACTGACCGTCCTTATATCTGTTAAGTTTAGTAAAGGCATTCGGAAAATGACCTATTGAATTAAGATATGTCAGCGTATTATCGCCGTTGGTTCTGTCATCTGCATTCCAGAAGTGCGAATTGCTTACATACCAGCTGAATGGTCCTCTTATGTCAAATACAACATCCTCTTTATCTTCTCTGTATGAACCTGTTGTAATCTTTCCTGTCTGCCAGGCGCGTGTTCCCTGATCACTCATGCTTCCTATCCTCTGATCAAATTTTGTAAAATCAAAATTCGGATATTTGTCTTTAAGAAGACTAAGCGCCTGAAGGCAGATATACATATGGACATTTTCGTCGTAAGAATTTTCTTTATTGCCGTTTGACTTAACTTCCTGTATCATGTTGTCTTCATTGTGCGGATAAACTCCGGAAGTGAAAACGGTAAAAAAGCATATTATTAGTATTGCAGTAATTGTACGCATAATAAAAAAGTTTAATGGTTAATTAATCGTGACTGTTAAAAATGTTAATGAGTTTTTTCCTGAGTAATAAAAATTGTATCGTCTTTTATTATGCCGTCCGCAGCGAAATGAATTGAGATAGAATTGTATAACTTATGTATCGAACGGTGATAGCAGATATCAGAATTCGAAATTTCTAATTAGTGATTTGTGATTCTTTATTCAACTGGTGCTCTTATCATATTCATTTTACCTCCTTTTTTTTTTTAAGACTGCCTGATGTAAAATATGATTAACTCAGTTTTAAGTCAAACTGTAATTTCCGGCAATTGTGAAAAAGGAATATATATTTTGAGAATGCCTGCAGAAGAATCATAAAGTTTAAATATTAAAAATTCGAATCAGTTTTAAAACTGTTAAAACTGCATTCTGCCTTCAAGCCGCTGTAATCTGAATTATTGAAATTAGATTCTCAAATGTTTATTTTTATTTTAAAAAGATGAATCAGGAAGATTAAAAATGTAACAGACATTTCCCTGTAAGTTTTCCGGTCGTTTCATAATTGGTAAAGTTATAGTTAAATTTCATTCCTGAATAAATTTTACTTATCAAATAAAATTTACTAAAATGGAAATTAAAAAATACAAGCTTAAACCTGTTCCGCGGATAGTGGATGTTTTAGACGAAAAGGATAACATTTATTTATCCGTCGTTATAGGAAACGGTCAGATAGGAGGAAATAAAGTTACATCAGAAGGTAAACTTCTTGCCAAGGGCAATCTTTCCGAGCCTGCATTTTTAGGTGCTGTTTCAGAGCTTTCTGAAAAGGAAATCGAGATAGAAACAAATGTGCTTGATGTAAATGCTTATACAAATGTATGCGTTATTACTACTTCATTGCTTAATCAGGAGAATAAGGTTCTTTTCACAAAAATAGATCACGGCGCAGCTCCGGAAAGCGGAATCGCAAATTTTTCAGGGAAGTATAAGATCCGCTTGCTGACATTTCTTTTAGTGATGTTTGTTTGTTTTACTGCTGATAGTTATTCTCAGAATAAATCTGAAGAACTTACATTCCAAAATTTAGAAACTCCCTCTTCTCCCGGTTTTATTCTTCTGGATGAAGCTCCTGCATCAATAGAAAGACCAACTACGCCTCAGGGATTCGGAATAAGCTTAATAGGATTTTTTAAAGGTACCGGCGGAGCAATGGAATTTGCCCCGTACTGGCTGACTTCTCATCCATTGCTTACGGCTGAAAAAATGACTTCCAATAATTTTCCATTTCTTTATAATCTTTCGGTTTCCGTAACTTACGTGAAAGAGGATAATAATAATTATCTGACCGGTGGATTCAGAACGAGAGTATATCAGTCCTACGGTAAATCCCAGACGGATAAGTTAAAAACAATAAAGAATGAAATCGGGATTGAACTCTCGGAAAGCCCGGAAGATCTTGATCTGGAAAAAATAGAACAGCTGCGTAAGGATTATGTAAGCATTACAGAGAAACCGGTTTTTAATATTGATATTGCCGGAGCCGTGGGAGGAGGTTCGGATTCAAATTCATTCGATGATCTTGTTTTAAGCAGATGGGCTGCATGGCTTTCACTAAACTTTCGTCCGGGAGGCAATGATTTTTATTTTACTATATTGTCCCGTTATTTATATAATAAAAATTTAAAGGACTATACATTAAAAACTGATCTCGCTGATATTGGGTCGAGACTAAATTATGATATAGGTCAGTTATGTCTTTCTCTTGAATATCTTCAGCGGATTGATCTGACTGAGAGTAATTATAACGGTAACCGGATAGCTGTGGTAGGGAGTTATAAATTCTCGGATAATCTTTACATCACTTCCACTTTCGGAAAAAATTTTTCCGATGTAAATAATATAATCGCTCTGGCAGGAATTAATTTCGGATTTTCAAGAAGTAAAGTAAAAGCATTCTGAGATAATTGATTACCTGCCTTTACTTTTTTCAATTGAAATAATTATACTGTAATTTTATCTGTTTAAAATATTTAACCGAAAATCAGTTTCATCTCACGGTATAACTGCAGTTACAAATTCATAAGCATTATTATCTGCGACCGATACATCATTTATATCTGTAAAATTATCACCCGTAAGATCTGAGTTATTATAGCCGGTTCTGAAATTGAAAATATCCGAATCAATTTCTGATAAGTCAGCGAGATCTATTATTCCGTCCTGATTCGCATCACCGCTGTAAAGACAATAATCCGATCCTTTAAGCGTTTGGTTGTTTCCGAATGCCTTCCGGTCTGAATCTGTAAAATCATAAAATAAAACATCTCCGTCGGAAAAAATCTCTCCACCTTTTTTACTCCATGTCTCAAGAGCATTTCTGTGTTTTAATTGAATATAGTACCTTCCTGACGCTGCGTTATAAAAATTAAAATTACCGTTATGACTGACAGAGTCAACAACAGATTTTGCTGTGTCGACTATATTATACGGAGAATTCACATTTCTTAAATATACTGTAACTGTATCATTAATATTCAGATGACCGGTGTTCTCATTATAAAATCCTTCGATCGCAATTTTAGCATTCAGCGTAAACTTTCTTTCGTCTCTGTAAACCCTGTAAGAATAAATTCCCTGAGGTAATGACATTTCCAAAGCAGTAATACCTGCGGGAGTTACTTCCGTTAAAAATGGATTTGTATTTCCCCAGCCAATAAGAGTGTTTCCGTTTCTTAGTCTCTGAACCGAACCCATTGCAAAAGCGTAAGTGTCCGGAGTTTTTCTGTATTGCCAGACTAAGGTTGCAATTTTGTTTACTTCATCAAGATGATATTCTACAGCTCTTGAAAATCTTGGCGTATGAAAATTACCATTGTCAAATAAAGTAATATTCCCGTTTTTAATTCTTCTTATATCATGCTGATAACTGAACCCGATAGTGTCATTCGGAAATGCAAACTCATTATTAATTCCGCCGAGTCTCCAGATAATTTCACCTGTATTTATGTCTATCTTTGTTATCTCACTCATATTCCTTGATGAGATCATCAGGTTTCCGTCAGAATCCACTTCAATGGCATTCCCGTGGGCATAATCAATATTTGCTGCAAGAAGGTTTTCATGTACTGCATCCGTAATTTCAAAATGATCCCAGCTCCTCCACTGGAATACAACATTTTTATTTTCGTCTAGCTCCTGAATTATCAGACCGGTCACAATTGCATTCGGATTCCCGCCCGGAACTATGAGACTCATATCCACCGGCTGAGGATCATAACTCATCAGAAAAGCGTGACCGTCATTTGTGATCTGTAATTCATGATGATCGGTAGAGTATCCGTTCCCGCAATAAAAACTGTCTATTATATTATGATTAATATCTTCTCCGTAAAACTTATCATATTCAAAATAAGTCATAAGACCGGACTGCTGCTTTTTATAATCAAGAGCCCATACGTAGACTTCCCTGTGATAGGAAACGGTTCCGTTGTTATCTGTGATCAGCAGATACGGAGTGTTTTGAATTTGTGAAAAAGGAAAGTTACTGAAATAAAGATCTCCCGGCGACGGGTTATTTAAAATGCTGACCGTAATTACCGGCAGATTTAATGAATCTAACCGTTGCTCAGATTCTTTAAAAGAAGTATTTCCGGTCTCATTAAGATAAATCATTTTATTGTCCCGGATGGTTTTGCGTGTTTCAGTATAAAATGAGAAATTCAGATTTCTTTCATAACCTGCGGAAGTTTTTATACGACCGATACTCACTTCCACTTTTTCATTAAATGCAAAAGGTCTGACAGGAGTAAAAATTATTTTTCTTTTATCCTTTGTTAAAAAAAATTTTCCTTCATGGCGTCCGCTAAGAGAACCTTTTACTTTTATCAGATGATTTAATTCTGAACCTTCTGCCAGGACATCTAAACCGATTATAATATTGTTATTAATACTGACACGTTCTGCATTTCTGACCGGATGGGTATAAATTATATCTGCGGAAGAGTAATTAAATGAAAATAAAATAAATAAAGCCGCTATTATTTTTTTCATAACGGGAAATTAAAATTAGAAATCATTAAGGAGGTAAGTAAAATTAAAAAAAATTTAGGAGAAATAAATTCCGGAGAATGATTCATAATACCTGATGGGATTAACTTACATAATAATTACCACATTTTTAGTAAAAAATAAAAAATAATTTTATTACCAGGCAGAATCATCTGTGCGGTTGCAATAATTTTAGCACAAAAAACATTTGAATCACCCGCACAGCTTAATTAAAAAATCAGTTTAATTAACGCGGGGACAGTATCCATTGAGTCACCTGCTCTGCTTACCAAATAACATACAGCGAATCTAACGCGGGGACTGTATCCATTGAGTCACCCGCACAGCTTAATTAAAATGTCAGTTAAATTAACGCGGGGACTGTATCCATTGAGTCTCCCGCTCTGCCTACAAAATAACATACAGCGAATCTAACGCGGGGAC
>DDUU01000045.1:85294-92411 GCA_002344965.1 Candidatus Tepidiaquacellales bacterium UBA2330
GGGACAGTATCCATTGAGTCTCCCGCTCTGCCTACAAAATAACATACAGCGAATCTAACGCGGGGACAGTATCCATTGAGTCACCCGCTCTGCTTACCAAATAACAGTTATATTAATGCGGGGACAGTATCCATTGAGTCTCCCGCTCTGCCTACAAAATAACATACAGCGAATCTAACGCGGGGACTGTATCCATTGAATCACCCGCTCTGCCTGTAAAATAACATACAGCGAATCTAACGCGGGGACTGTATCCATTGAGTCTCCCGCTCTGCCTACAAAATAACATACAGCGAATCTAACGCGGGGACTCAATGGACAAAACTACTTGATTAGCATCATTTTCCTGGTATCAGCAAATCCGTCAGTCTGCATTCTGTAGAAGTAAACTCCGCTCGGCAAATTTGATCCGTTGAATACAACAGTGTGACTTCCGGCATTCCTTATTTCATTAACAATAGCAGTGACTTCTCTTCCTGAGATATCATAAATTTTCAGAGTAACTAAACCGGATCTCGGGATTGAAAAATTTATTTTCGTTTCAGGATTAAAAGGATTCGGAACGTTCTGCGATAATGTAAATTCTTCCGGCTGCAATGTAAGAGGTGTTACTGAAGTCGGATTGTCTATTGCAAATTTTATGTAACCTGCCGGAGCTGTGATCGGCTTTGATGAAGTTCTGCCTGAATTGGAATTAGCTGAAATATAATAATAAACTTGAGTTCCGAGCGGCTGAGCGGGAATTGTAGCTCTGAATGTATCAGAACTCTGTGTCATTGTAACTTCATTATATGACTGAGTCGTGTCGGTTCTCCAGTGAACTTTAGCTACAGCTACTCCTGAACGTGTTTTGATATATGATTTTACTTCATAAGGTGAAGTTGTATTTAGAGTATTAACAAGTTTTGCATGTGAAAAAAATACTGGCTCTGCTACGCCGATTTCTTTTGTAATGCAGTGAATTGCACCGAGGGCGGAGATCATTCCGCTTGAATTAATTCCGACTACTCTGTAACCTGGAAGATTTTCCCTGTAAATTCTCAAAGCCGTTGTATCCTGTGCAAGTCCGTATACAGGAACTATGACCGTCTTATTTACAAATACTGAATTCGTATAAGTAAAATAATTTGAATTCGGCGGATACTGACCTGAAGCGCTTGGCGGCATGGGGATTCTTACTACTTTGTAAGGTCTGCCGTAACAGGTCTGAAAATTATTCAGAACATACTGCAGATTTGCTTCGATCTGAGGACCGTCAGCAACTCCCGCGGGATATTGACCTACCATTATTGTTTCCTCATCCAATAATTTCATATGCATATCTATGTGATGAATCTCATCATAGGGAAGCGTATTCATTTTGATATATCTTGTGATGCCCATATAGCTGTTCATGATTCCGTCAATCTGTAATTCTGTCTTCGTAGGATTTTCTTCAATGATCAGTCTTGAGGAAAAACCCGTGCCGTTTCCGTCCACCATAAAGTTTCCTCCGGTAGCAATAAGATTATTCGGAGATACTGTCGCCTGATATATCGGAAGTGATGCGTAATTTGCAAAAGCAACCGGTACGTTGTCATCCAAAGGTCTTGGCCTGTTGTATATCCAGTCTATTATTTTAAGACTATCTGCAATTCCTGAATATGCAGCCCAGGGACCGTAGTCTCTGCACCAGACAGAATTAAACGGAGCAATTATGAATTTTAAATTTACAAGAGGCACTCCGCCGCTAGTGAGAAATGTCTTAACAGAATTTGAATCGCTGCAGACAATAAATACCTGACATTCATCCTGCACATAATCCACAATCTGTCTGAGGATAGTCGTATAAGAAGTCCATGCAACAATCACTCCCTGCACTTCTTCCCATTCAGCCATTGTCCTTACCGGAGTCGGCGGGGGATTTGTATCATCTGTCTGTAAGACCGGCGGAATGTAATTTTTATATTCCGCTTTTTCTTTGTCAGTCATATTATGCGGAAGGTCCTGCGGGATGGAATTACCTGCAAACACAATTAAAACTAAAACGCTTAAAATGTATTTCATATATTTTTTTATTGAAAATTTTATTTATCAAACTATTAACTGTTAACTATTTCCCAAGTACGCATCTTCAGAATTTAAATAACCTCCCACATAATCCGTAACCGCATCTTCAATTTTATAAATGCTTTTATCATAACCTGCTTTGCGGAGTTTGGTGATATCGGCTTTTGTATAATACTGATATTTCTCACGGAGAATTTCCGGCATATCAAAATACTCTATATTCTCTTTAATATTAAGTGTTTTAAAAACCGGTTTAACAAACTCGTTAAAGCTGTTGGATTCTCCTGTGCCTATATTGTAAAGTCCGTTCACGATCTTATTATCCCTGAAAAACAAAGTCATCTCCACAGCGTCTTTCACATAAAGAAAGTCACGGCTCTGTTCACCGTCGCCGAAGTCCGGATTTGAAGATTTAAATAATCTCGCCTTACCTGTCTCTTTGATCTGATGAAAACATTTATTGACAACGCTTCTCATATCGCCTTTATGATATTCATTCGGCCCGTAAACATTGAAATACTTCAGTCCGACAATTTTGTCAAACAGTCTGAGCTTCTTTGCCCAGAGATCGAACATGTGTTTTGAGTAACCGTAACCGTTAAGCGGAACAAGAGAATTAAGCTTTTCCTCATTGTCCTCATAACCGTTTGCACCGTCACCATAAGTAGCTGCTGATGAAGCGTAAATAAATCTCACATTATTGTCCAAAGCTTTTTCACAGAGATACTTCGTATATTCGTAATTATTTCTGAGAAGACTGCCGAAATCTTTTTCCGTAGTCGAGCTGTTTGCGCCGAGATGAAAAACAGTTTCCACTTCAAAATTTTTCATGAAGTCGGAAGAAAGCATATGACCGAAATCTTCTTTATCAAAAATATCGGCATATCTCAGGTGTACAAGATTCTTCCATTTATCTTCATCATAAGAACCGTTTTTAATGCTGTCCTTATCTTTGTCAAAATCATCAACAATAATTATATCATCTATCCCAAGCTGATTAAGCCTCCATATAACCGCACTACCAATAAACCCCGCCCCGCCTGTAACTACAATCATTAATTTTTAATTTTAATTTTAATTTTATATTAACTATTAACTGTTAACTGTTAACTGTTAACTATTAACTGTTAACTGTTAACTGCTTAGTGCGCTTCATACCAGCTCTCACCCACTCCGACTTCCACTTCAATATTCACTCCAATCTTAATTGCATTCTTCATCTTATCAGTAACAATCTTCTTAACTTTTTCAAGTTCTGTTTTCTTTACTTCAAATACAAGTTCATCATGCACCTGCAGCAGCATTCTCGATTCAAGTTTATTTTTTACAAACTCGCTGTAAATATTATTCATTGCAATCTTTATCATATCTGCAGCTGTTCCCTGAATCGGCATATTTATCGCGGCTCTTTCATCTTCTGCTCTTGCCGCAGCATTCTGATTATTTATCTGGCTCAGATATCTCCTCCTGCCGAGCAGCGTTTCCACATAGCCGTTTTCGTGGGCGAACTTTTTTGTCTCTTCCATATATGTCCTTACATTCGGATATTCACGGAAATATCTTTCGATAATTTCCTTTGCTTCTGAATTTTTTATCTCAAGACGATTTGCAAGACCGAATGCGCCTATACCGTATATAATGCCGAAGTTAACTTCCTTTGCTTTTCTTCTCATACCCGGCGTAACTTCAGATTTTGATTTCAGTCCGAATATTCTCATGGAAGTTTCAGTATGAATGTCGTGATGTCTTTTGAAAGCGTTTATCATATTCTCATCATTTGCATAATGCGCCATAATGCGGAGTTCGATCTGTGAGTAATCCGCTGACATAATAAGGTACGAATTATCACGCGGAACGAACGCCTTCCTCAGACTCCTTCCTGCCTCAGTCCTGATTGGAATATTCTGAAGATTCGGATCGACGCTTGAAAGTCTTCCTGTCGCAGCCGCTACCTGATTGAATACCGTATGAACTCTTCCTGTCCTCGGATTGATTGCGTTTTTCAGTCCGTCGAGATATGTTGATTTCAGTTTAGTGAGCATTCTGTAATCGACAAGCAGTGCTGCGATTTCATGCTGATATTTCAGCTCCTCAAGGACTTTTACATCTGTAGAAAAACCTGTCTTGGTTTTTCTGAGAGGAGTGAGATTCAGTTTATTAAATAAAATATGCGCAAGCTGCTGTGTTGAATTGATGTTAAACTCCTCTCCGGCTGCCGCATAGATTTTTGCTTCATATTCTTTTATAAACTTTTCAGTCTGCTTATTAATTGAAGCGAGAATTTTCTCATCGACTTTAAATCCTGCGAATTCCATTTCCGACAGAACTTTAATAAGGGGAAACTCAATATCGTCGCAGAGTTTTCTCATATCCGCTTTCCCGAGTTCATACTTCAGTTTATAAAAAAGCTGAAGCGTAACGTCAGCGTCTTCAGCAGCATACTCACCGGCTTTATCAATATCAACTTTATCCATTGTGATCTGTTCTTTGCCTTTGCCGATAAGTTCTTTTATAGAGATAGGTCTGTATCCCAAAAATTTTTCAGACAGACTGTCCATATCATGTGCTCCTTCCGGTCTTAAAATATAAGCTCCGATAAGAGTATCAAAAAATAAATTTGACATAGATATGCCGTAATTTCTCATCACGAGATAATCATATTTCAGATTCTGTCCGACGAATTTAATTTTTTTATTTTCAAGCAGCGGTTTAACCTTTTCGACTGCAATACTTATGTCAATTCCTTTTGCGGAATTTCCATTTGAGGAAGTCTGATCGGTATTATCAAAAAGTGATTTCTCCTTTACTCCTTTTTTAGCTTTTCTGTCAAAGAGATTCCCGGAGACAGGTACATAAAAAGCTTTGAATTCTTCAAAACAAAAAGACATTCCGACTAAGTTTGTATTCATTGCGTCAAGTGCATCGGTTTCAGTGTCAAAGCAAATAATGTCCTGCTTATTCAGAAGCTTTATCAGAACGTCAAATTCCTTAACGTTTCTAATAATGATATATTCGTGTTTTACATCAGCTATAGTTTTTATGATCTTTGGTTTGTCCTGTACGTCAACTTTTATACTTTCATAAAGCCCGGCATTCGCGGCAGGTTTCATACCGCTCTTTGGCGCGTTTGATGTATCGCTGCCGGCTCCGTCTTTTGCAAATTTTCTGGTCAGTGTTTTAAACTCAAGCTCTTCAAACAATGAAGAAAGCAGCTCTGCATCTTCAGGCTTTTTATTCAGATTATGAAAATTAATATCCAGCGGAACATCAGTTTTGATCTGCACAAGCATGTAAGAAAGCATTGCTTCCTTTTTTTGGGAAAGTATATTTTCTCTGAGCTTCGGCTTTGTGATCTTGTCTATATTCTTATACATGTTTTCTATGGATCCGAATTCCTGTATCAGGCTTGCAGCTGTTTTTTCCCCGACTCCTTTTATTCCGGGGATATTGTCCGATGCGTCTCCCATCAGACCTAGTACTTCAATTACTTTGTCAGGAGTTACTCCGAATTTTTTCAGGACACCTTCTTTGTCAATGATTTCATTATCAGTTCCGTACTGAGTTTTTGCAGGTTTGAACATAAACACTTTGTCCGAAACGAGCTGCATATAATCTTTATCAGGTGTTACCATATAGCTTAATACATCGCCTTTTTCCGCCTGCTTTACAAGGGTACCAATAATATCATCAGCTTCATAACCGTTCAGCTCTATCATCGGGATATTAAACGCTTTTACAATTTCTTTGACCTTATCTATCTGCCAGGGCATATCAGAAGGAATTTCCTGACGCTGAGCTTTGTATGCCGGAAATTCTTTATGACGGAAAGTGGGTGATGCAGTATCAAAACAAACTGCAATGTGATCCGGATTCTGCTCTTCGAGAATTTTGATCAGTGAATTTACAAAACCGTAAACAGCTGAAGTGTTTTTACCTTTAGAATTAATAAGCGGACTTGATATCATGGCAAAGTATGCCCTGTATATCATCGCCATTGCGTCAATCAGGAATAATTTTTCTGTCAAAAGAAATTTAATATTTTTGTGAAAAATTCAGAATCAATTAAATGCTGAATCAGACTTTATGAAGTGCAAGCAAAGGGATCTTCGTATGATAAGCCATTTTCTTTGTTATGCTTCTGCTGAAAATTTTGTCCAATAAAGTTCTTTTTTTGATTGCCATAGCAAGCACGTCAGTTTCATTCTTATTAATAAAATCATTAATGCCTTCCAGCACATTTTCTTCCATTACCAATGCTAATTTTATTTTATCAGTACCGCAGGAGTTTTTTATATTTTCAAATTCTCTTTTATTTTTCTCTTCGGTATCGCTTCCGCTTTCTATAATATGCAGTAAGGTAATTTCAGAATCGAATATTGCGGCAAATTTCAAAAGTCTCTGAAATGAGATCATATTTGCTTTTATGTCATCATAAGCGTAAACAATATTTTCTATTGGTTTGCTGCGTGCATTCTGAGGAATAGCGAGAACAGGAACGGTAGAATTTTCAATAAGACTTGCAGTGTTGCTGCCGAGGATAAGCTCCGTGAGACCTGTCGCGCCGTGTGTTCCCATAATGACAAGATCGATTTTAAATTCATCAATCATCGAGACAGCTTCATCCACAATCAGACCCTGAGATACGACTGCTTCCACTTCAAACAGATTGTTCCCTTCAGCATCTTTGTTTGATTCAAGGATTCTATTTTTCAGATCTTCCAGATTTTCCTTTGCGGTTTTTTCTTCTTCCTGATAAGCTGAGAGATAAATCTCAGCGGGCATATTCGGATCAATAAGCTGAACGCTGTAAGCATGAAACAGAATTAATACGCCTTTTGTCCTGATAGCAATATCAATTGCATAATTTAATGCATTGTCTGCATTCTGAGAGAAATCCGTAGGGAATAGAATATTTTTCATATGATATCTGATTTTATGAAAATTCCTAAAAATATAGCTTTATTACAATTGAATAATTTTAATCAATAATAAAAAAAATCCGGATAAATTGACTTATATCATCCTTTTTAAAAATTATTCTTATATTTTTGTAATAAAGATAAAATAA
>DDUU01000006.1 GCA_002344965.1 Candidatus Tepidiaquacellales bacterium UBA2330
CTGCCGCATCCATTGAGTCTCCCGAATAAACCGGAACCCGGAATTGTAAACTAAATTTATTGCGGGGACTCAATGGGATAAAAAGGGATAAAAAAACTCCTGTTGCATCCATTGAGTCTCCCGCATAAACCGGAACCCGGATTTTTAAACTAAATTTATTGCAGAGAATATATAGGATAAAAAGGATAAAAAAACTCCTGCCGCATCCATTGAGTCTCCCGCATAAACCGGAACCAGGAATTATAAACTAAATTTTTCGCGGGGACTCAATGGGATTTAAAGGGATAAAAAAAACTTCTCACATTTTTACACAATGAGAAGTTTTTATATACGTAAAGATAGGAATGTTATTTTATTTCAAAGACTCTGTCAAGTCTTGCGATCTTCATAAGTTCTTCAACATTTTTATTTACATTTATCAGCATCAGTTTTCTGTTTTTATCCCTTTCGATTCTTTCTGAAAAAAGAAGAACGGATAATCCAGAACTGTCGCATTTTGTAACGTCTTTAAGATCTATTATGAACTGATTAGTAATTTCCTTTTGAAGAAACACAAGTTCAGTCTTCAGCTGAGCCGCTATACTCTGATCAAGCGATTTAGCTTCCAGCTTGAATATTGTTTTGTCCTCCTGTTTGTCTATTTCGAATTTCATTTTGCGTTTTCCTTTGGTTTAGCCGGCGCAGATTCTTTCGGTAATAAGATCTTTCTGCTTAATTTTAATTTTCCGGAATCATCAATTCCAAGCAGTTTCACCTGTACCTTCTGTCCGAATTTTAAAACGTCCTCTACTTTGAGGACTCTCTTGTTGTCAATTTCGGAAATGTGAAGAAGTCCTTCTTTACCCGGTAGTATTTCTACAAACGCTCCGAAATCTTTTATGCCTTTTACGGTGCCGTCATATATCTTTCCTATTTCAGGAACTTCCGTAAGTCCTGCTATCATTTTTCTTGCGATCTCCGCCTGCGTATGATCCACAGCAGCGATCGTTACTTTACCTTCATCATCAATATCAATTTCGGCTCCGGATTCTGCAATAATGCTTCTGATAGTCTTTCCTCCCGGTCCGATTACAGCACCTATCATTTCTCTCGGAACTGTCATAGAATAAAGATGCGGCGCGTATCTGGAAATGGATTCTCTTGCTGTAGTCAGCGTACCGCTCATCACATTCAGTATGTGAAGTCTTCCTTCTTTCGCCTGTTCAAGAGCTCTCTCCATTACTTCAAAAGAAATTCCTCTGATCTTAATATCCATCTGAATTGCCGTAATGCCGTCGGCTGTTCCTGCAACTTTAAAATCCATATCTCCGAAGTGATCCTCGTCACCGAGTATATCGGAAAGTATTGCAACTTTATCATTTTCCTTAATAAGTCCCATTGCAATTCCGGCAACCGGTTTTTTTAATTTCACGCCGGCATCCATTAAAGCCAGCGAACCTGCGCAGACTGTTGCCATTGAAGATGAACCGTTTGATTCCAGTATATCCGAAACTATTCTTATAGAATAAGGAAATTCCTCTTCACCAGGCAGTAAATTTTTAAGCGCTCTTTCTGCAAGATTTCCGTGACCGATCTCTCTTCTTCCCGGACCCGGTCTTCCTCCTACTTCACCAGTGCTGAATGGCGGAAAGTTATAATGCAGCATAAATCTTTTGGTTGTCATTTCTTTCAAACCCTCTATCATCTGTTCGTCTCTTTTTGTGCCGAGAGTAACAGTCGTAAGACTCTGCGTCTGACCTCTTGTAAAAAGCGCTGAACCGTGTGTCCTCGGCAAAATTCCGACTTCACATGTAATGTTCCTTATATCCTTAAGTCCTCTTCCGTCAAGTCTTTTACTTCCGTCGAGCACCATTGCTCTGAGTATATCATACTGTATATCATGAATAATATTTCCGATCTTCTTTTCCTGCTCAGGATATTTTTCAATTAAAGCGTTTACGGCTTTATCAAAGATCTCTCTGTTTTTAAAACTTCTTTCCTCTTTGGTTAATATAGTATGAGTAACGGTTTTAATATCTTCTGCGCAAAGCGCTGTTACTTCCGCAGTAATTTCAGAATCATCTTCTTCCGGAAGTAGCTCTCTTTTGGCTTTTCCGCATTCGGCTGCAAACTCAAGCTGAAACCCGCAAAGCTGTGCAATAAATTTATGTCCGAATTTGATCGCTTCTATAATTTCAGATTCAGAAATCTCTTTGGCTTCACCTTCCACCATCATTATCGAATCCACCGTCCCTGCGATGGTGATATCAAAATCACCTTCTTCGATCTGTCTGTGAGTTGGGTTTAAAATGAACTCGCCATTGATGCGCGTTACTCTTACTTCAGAGATCGGAGTGTCAAAAGGAATGTCGGAAATCAGCAATGCAGCTGAACCGCCGGTTGCCGCTATTACATCTGCGTCATATTCTCCGTCTGAAGAATACACCGAACATAAAAGCTGAACTTCATTAAAAAAACCTTCCGGAAACATCGGTCTGATCGGCCTGTCTATAAGTCTTGAGGAAAGAATTTCCTTCTCTGTCGGTCTTCCTTCTCTTTTAAAAAATCCGCCCGGGATCTTTCCGGCAGAAGCAGTCTTTTCCCTGTAATCAACTGTCAACGGGAAAAAATCCTGACCTGGTTTTGCAGTGTCTGCAGCTGTAACAGTGCAGAGCACATAATTATCATCAACTGAAATCCATACAGCTCCGTTTGCCTGTTTCGCAAGCTTTCCCGACTCAAGTGTTAATTTTCTTCCGCCTATTTCTATGCTCTTTGTAATTGTCATTTATTCAATCTATTATTTTCTAATCTCTAATTCTTTTATGATGGCTCTGTATCTCTGAACATCTTTGTTCTCCAGATATCTTAAAAGTTTTCTTCTCTTTCCGACCATCTTAAGCAATCCTCTTCTTGAGTGATTGTCTTTTTTATATTTGCTGAAATGATCCGCTGACAGTTCATTGATTCTCTTAGTGAGAATTGCAACCTGAACTTCAGTCTTTCCGGAATCCTTATCGGAACTTCCGAATTTTGCTACAATCTCCTGTTTCGTTTCTTTTGATAAAGGCATTTCTGTTTATTTGATTTTTTATTAATTAATTTTTAATCTTGAAAAAATTTCTTCTGTTTTTAATTTATCATTCGCCATCTGAACTTTTAACTCATTCACGCTGTCAAATTTCATTTCTTTCCGTAAATACTCTGTAAACTTTATCTTAATTTTATTTCCGTATATTTCCCTGTCAAACTCAAAAAGGTTAACTTCTATCTTGATAGATTCATCATCAGTTACGGTCGGGTTTTTGCCAATGCTCAGCATTCCGAAATATTCATTGCCGTCCGTTTCAGCAGTGACAGCATACACACCGATCGCAGGGATCAGTTTAAATTCGCTGTCCGGCTGTATGTTTGCCGTAGGATATCCAAGCTCTCTTCCTAATTTTTTTCCTTCGACGACTGTACCTGTCAAAGTATATTCTCTACCTAGAAGCGCAGCGGCTTTTATAGTCTCGCCGGATTCGAGTAAATGTCTTACCGCAGTGCTGCTCACATGCTGTCCTTCAGGTTTATACTCTTCCACTTTATCAATATTAAAATCATATTCTTTTGAAAGTACTGTCAGAGTATCGAAATTACCTTCCCTGTTCTTCCCGAACATATGATCATAACCTAGAATCAGATCACTCATACCGATTTTTTTGATGAGATAATTTACATAAAATTCCTCAGCTTTTGTTTCTGAAAATTCTTTTGTAAAATTGATCACATAAGTTATATCAATACCGAGATCTCTGAATATCTCAAGCTTTTCATCAAGAGTGGTAAGTATCTTAATATCTTTTCCGCGGTTTTTTAAAACTATCTGCGGATGCGGCTCAAATGTGATAAGAACGCTTCGGTAATTTTTTGAAGTCTTTACTGAATTAATTTTATCTATGATCTTCCTGTGTCCGAGATGTACACCGTCAAAAGTACCGACTGTTAAAGCAGTCTTCCGGTCAAAACTAAAATCATTTATATCCTTTATGATCTTCAAAGCCGAACAGACAAATGATTATTTAACATTATAAAGATAAGAACAGAAGATAAATTCAGCATAGGAATTAATAATTTAACCTAAAGCTTCAACAGCTTCTTTCAGCTTGTCAAATTTAACCTGAACTCCGGGGTTTTCGGTGATCTCCATATATGTGATTTCACCTTCTTTGTTTATCAGCACTACTGCTCTCTTTGCTGTTTCTTTTTGCTCGTGAGCAAAAACATCATGCACAAGTCCTAATTTTTTTATAACTTCTCTGTTAAAATCCGAAAGCAACGGATATTTAATTCCTTTAGTTTTTGCAAATTCCTTTTGTACAAAGGTACCGTCTGTGCTAATTCCTAACACTTCAAGATCTTTTGATGCAAAATCACCGAGTGAATCGGAGATAGTGCAGTTCTGTTCTGAGCAGACTCCCGTAAATGCCATAGGGAAAAATACGAGAAGTACGTTTTTCTTTCCTTTGAAATCGCTTATGGAATATTTTTTAACTTCGTCTGAATGAGAGAATGAATTCAATGAAAATTCCGGGATCATATCCCCTGTTTTTATAGTCATATATTAATTTAATATTGTTTTTTACCGGTTTTAAGAATTGAGAAGATAAGTATTTGAGTTTTTATTAACAATCCGAATTTATTTTCCGGAGGCATATGTGATTTCGAAGAGCTAATCTTCCGGTTAAATTATATTGAAGAATATCATCAAATTTCCATATCTATTTTTTTTTGAAAAACACTGATAAAAAGATTACACGGATTTTTCAGAACTTAAATCCGTAACCCGTAACTTGTAATTGTCAGAATCACGAATTGAACGGATTAAAGGATTACACGGATTTTTCAGAACTTAAATCCGTAACCCGTAACTCGTAATTGTCAGAATCACGGATTGAACGGATTAAAGGTTTACACGGATTTTTCAGAACTTAATTCCGTAATTCGTAACTCGTAATTGTCAGAATCACGGATTGAACGGATTAAAGGATTACACAGATTTTTCATAAATTAAATTTGTAATTTGAAATTATTAAACCGCCTTGGAGAAAGTATAATATAGTAGAAACAGTAATCAGCAACAGATTTTTCATAAATTAAATTTGTAATTTGAAATTATTAAACCGCCTTGGAGAAAGTATAATATAGTAGAAACAGTAATCAGCAATGGTTATATTGCTGACAAAAGTTTTTAATGCATCAGATTTTAATCTTTTCAAAAAAAATAAAATTGTTTTGAAATTTATGTTTGAACCTGCAATGACAGAATACTGTTGCAGTCTGCATTGACAAATCATTTCGCTGTCGTAAAACAAATTCAAACAACTTAAGTGAAAGAATTAATAAGAATCTTCGGTCCATTGATCGCCATTATAATTTTCTTAAACGTATATCACGAATCATCCGAAGGAATGCTGAGCGTAGGAAACTATCCCGTGTGGATGAAAGACGCTTCAGGTAACAGAACAGATCAGACTTCAGGTATGACTTATGCCGGCTCTGAAAACGGATATAAAACTTTTATAGCGTGTGATGATATCGGAAAGATTAACCGTATCCGCGTAAATGAAAATACAAATCCTCCGGAACTCGAGATCACTGAAATTAAATATTCGGCGGAAGTGCAGACTCTCTTTGATAAATTTAAGAAAACCGATATGGAAGATATTTATTATGATAAGGAAAACAGTAAAATTTACTTAGCGATCGAGGGACATGAATACAGCTCCTACGATCCTGAAATATATAAGAAGAAGGAAGGCGTTTACGAACTGACATACAATAAAGACATTCTTACATTTGATTCGCTGCTGACTATCAGACGGCTTAAATTACCCGAAGAGGTATATAAAAACACTTATGATAATATCAGCTTCGAAGGAATAGCACTCACTGAAAATTATTTATTTCTCGGTCTTGAAAATCTTCAGGACTCTGTGAATATTTTTACTGACAGCACTCTGATCTATATTATAGACCGGAAGTCAAAGGAATTAGTAAAGACAGTTAATACCCGCAATGAAAAGATCAGCACAATCTGCGGTTTGTATGCAGTCGATGATTATAATCTGATCGGAGTGGACAGAAATGCAAGAAGAATGTTTTATATAACTTTTGATAAAGAATTTAATATCATAAACACTGATCTCGAAGAAATGGATCTTATGATACCCGGTCACAAAGACATAAATAAAGTACTTGGCATTGCAGTAGAGTCGGTTACCATGGATGAAGACGGGAATGTTTACTGCGCTACTGATCCGTGGAAAGATTTTTATAAACCTGATCTTACCGAAAGAAAAAAGCTTTCACAGGATGAACTGAATAACTTCTTTGAAAACGTTCCGATTATGTATAAGTTTAAAAAGGTGATAAAGAAATGAAGCATTACAGAAAAGAGCTCTGGTTTGAAACCGGTAAAAGAAGGGAGCTGATAAATATCACATCTGAAATTCAGCAATGCCTGACGGAAAGCGGAATAAAGGAAGGTCTGCTTCTCTGCAACGCAATGCACATCACATCAAGCATCTTCATAAATGACGATGAATCCGGACTGCATCAGGATATTGAAAAATGGCTGGAAGGACTTGCTCCCGAAAAGCCGCATTCGCAGTATCTTCATAATTCGTTTGAAGATAATGCCGACGCTCATTTAAAAAGAACGATCATGGGCAGAGAAGCCGTCGTGGCAGTTACAAACGGGAGACTTGATTTCGGACCTTGGGAACAAATATTCTACGGCGAGTTTGACGGGAAAAGGAAAAAGAGAGTTCTCGTAAAGATCATAGGAGAGTGATCCGTAAATAAAAATGCGGACTCTGAAAATAACATACTTCTGTAACACACTTCCGTAAGATTCAAAGTCCGGGAAAATTTTTTTACTTCATATATTTTTTTGCTTCTTTCATTATCGAATCAATCTGTTCCATGCCTTTACCGTCGGAGTTAATGCTTCTGAAATTCACATCGGACGGAATTTCAAATTCATTTGAAGAAAAATCCGGATTAGTTTTAAATTCTGTTGCAGTCGCCATAAACTGTGGAGATTTAATTCTCATCACATACATTTTATTATTTATGGAGAGCTGCGTTCCGTTTCCGGTGTCATATATATCACAGTTTCTGCCAAGAATGTTTTCCGATCCGACAATTTTTTTATCCGCAAGATATGATGCAAACTCCTTAGGATCAGTAATAGTCTCTCCGGACTGTTTCTGCTTATTGTAATCCTGAATATTTGTTTTCACGCCCATTTTCTTTCCTTTGATTTCAGTAACCGTGAACACAAAATTATCGATAATATAAACATGATTTTTATTTGGCATACCCATTATTTCAGTGTTAATGATTTGTTTGAGTTTTTTTCCGCTTCTGTACATTGTCATATCACCGTTCATGGCTCCCTCCAGTTTAAAGGTAATTATAAAGTCATCCGATAGATCACTATCACCTGAAGAAGTACCTTCTGTATTTTCCTTTTTTTCCTCAGCGACATTTTCCTTTTCATTTTTTTCAATTCCGGTTTTCGTTTCATCCTTGCTGCAAGAATAAAATGTTAATACAAATAATGTCAGCATAAGAAGAATAATTTTCAGCTTAAACAAATCGATGAAAATTTTTAAGTTCATAATAATAAATTAGATTAGATTAAAATAAAAACGGGATTTTACTTAAATGTAAAATCCCTGTTTCAAAAATTCTGATTATATTTTTAGTTAACCGTTTCTTTTAAATGTCCGTTTAATTTTTCGGCGATCTTTACTTTAGGAATGACACCTACTATCTGATCGACTATTTCACCGTTTTTAAATATCACTAAGGTCGGGATGCTTCTTATCCCGTATTTCATTGATACATTCTGATTGTTATCGACATCGAGTTTTCCGATTTTGAATTTTCCTTCATACTCGGCTGCAAGCTCTTCCACAACAGGGGCGATCATCTTACATGGTCCGCACCAAACAGCCCAGAAATCAACCATTACAGGTATATCTGATTTTAAAACTTCAGCATCGAAATTGTCATCTGTGAATTCAACAGGTTTCATTATATTATCCTTTCTGATTTATTTATTAAAATATTAATTTAACTTCAAATTATTTTCTCCAACTAATAATTTCAAGTTGGAAATTAATTCCTTTGTTGCTTTTATTTTAAATTCTTTCGAAACAAAAGCTCTGGACCGTGAATTACCGGTAACGTTAAAGAACAGTTTGGAATTTCCTTCGTTTTTTACGACCAGATCTCTTATGGAAGCAATCCTGTTCAAATCAGTTTCATTCTCATCGATATTTATCACAAGATTTCGCGTGAATATTTCAATGAATGTATCAATGCCGTAAATCTCTTCGACTATTAATTTTATTTTATCTCCGTTCTCTTCCGGTATTCCTTTTACAATTACCGGCATATCATTTTTAAAAAGATGCACTTTCTTTTCAAACAGCTGACTGAACGCCACGCACTCCCCCGTTCCGTAAAAATCAACGAGATTAAATACTGCGAATTTATTTCCCCGCTTTGACTGCTTCTCCTGCATATCGTTTATAACTCCGCACATAACGGCAGTCTTTAGTTTTTTGAAATCAACTTCATTCGGATCATCACCGAAAGTCAGATCAATAAAATTCCAAATGTCCTTTTCATATTTTGAAAGAGGATGACCTGTAATGTAAAATCCTATCGCATATTTTTCCTTGTTGTATTTTTCCGATTCAGGAAATTCTTCATAATGCTCGACTATGATATCTTCAATTGATGGAACCGAAGATGAATCACCGAAGAGACCTTCCTGTCCGTTTGCAGCTTCGCTTGAACTGTATCTCTGTGCATACATAGTCGCTCTTTCAATGTTTAAAAACAGCTTTCTTCTTACCGGCTCAATGCTGTCAAACGCTCCTGAAAATATCAGACTCTCAATCGCTTTTTTGTTTACGATCCTGAGGTCAACTCTCTTAAGCAGATCCAGGAAATTCAGATACTTACCTCCAGCATTTCTTTCGTCAATAATATTCTGAGCGGCTTTTCCTCCGACATTCTTCAGCGCGTTAAGCCCGTAAAGTATTTCAGCTTTACCCTTTTCATCTTCAGGATATTTGATTGCAAAATCCATTTCACTTTCATTTACATCAGGAGCGCGAAGATTGATTTTCATTTTTCTGCACTCGTTTGCAAGCTGCTGCAGTTCCGTTTCATCATCTTTTCTGCAGGCCATTGAGACGGAGAAAAATTCTGCAGGATAATGAGTTTTCAGATACGCAGTGTAAAACGCAAGAATGGAATAAGCTACGCCGTGTGATTTATTAAATCCGTAGTCTGCGAATTTTAAAATTAAGTTAAAGATTTCTGTTGCAATATTTCTGTCAACATTATTTTTAACGGCTCCGCTGATAAATTTCTGTTTGATCTCCATCATTTTCTCCTTGATCTTTTTCCCCATCGCCTTTCTCATATTATCTGCTTCGGCAAGACTGAATCCCGCAATGTCACGCGCTATCTGCATTACCTGTTCCTGATAAACTATTATACCGTATGTTTCCTTCAGCGTCAGTTCAAGTTTCGGATGAAGGTATGTAATTGGTTTGACTCCGTTCCTCTTATCAATGAAATCCGGGATCACATCCATCGGTCCCGGACGGTAAAGCGCATTCATCGCCGCAAGGTCGTTAATATTTTTCGGTTTGAGTTTTGAAAGATACTCCCGCATTTTGCTCTTTGAGAACTGAAAGATGCCGACAGTAGAGCCGGCGGAAAAAAGTTCATATGTTTCTTTATCATCGAGCGGAATGTCATCGACAGTTAAATTCAAACCGTATTTTTCATTTATAATATCGAGAATTTTCCTGATTACTTTAAGCTCTTTTAATCCGAGGAAATCAATCTTAATAAGTCCCGCATCTTCAAGCTGATTCATATCATACTGAGTGCAGAAGACATTATCCTCTCCCGTAACTTTTGAAAGCGGCACATAATCAGTAACGCTGCCGGGAGCTATCACTACTCCGGATGCATGTATGGATGAATTCTTATTAAGATTTTCCAGCACGAGACAGTAATCAAAAAGTTTTTTCTTTTCTTCCTTCTGTGCAGCGTCTCCCGTCAGAAAATATTTTTTAAAATCGGCTTCTTCACTATAACATTCTGACAGCTTTTTTACTTTACCGAATATTATCGGAATGCTTTTAGTAAGATCATTGATCTCCTGGAACGGAAAATTCAGAACGCGTCCGACGTCTTTAAGCACGCCTCTCGGAGCGAGCTTATTAAACGTAACTATCTGCGCCACGGAATCACTCCCGTATTTTTCTTTGGCATAGCGGATCACTTCATCTCTTTTATCATCCTGAAAATCAATGTCAATGTCGGGCATTGATATTCTTTCCGGATTAAGAAATCTTTCAAACAGAAGATCGTAGTCAAGAGGATTTACATTTGTAATGCCGATGCAGTAACAGACCAGACTTCCCGCTGCGCTTCCCCTGCCCGGTCCGACAAGAATGCCGATGCTTTTTGCATAACTGATAAAATCCTGCACAATAAGGAAGTATCCGGAGAAGTTCATTTTCTTTATGACTTCAAGCTCATAACGAAGTCTCTTCTCCGCTGTATCCGAACCTTCCGGAAACATTTTTTTCAATCCTTCAAAGGAGATCTTTTCAAGATAATCATCAAACGTCCTCGCCTTTTTTTCTTCATCCGGTATTCTGTAATTCGGCATGAAATTTTTATCCGTGTCAAGTTCCAGATTGCATTTCTCCGTAACTTCAAGCGTGGATTTTATTGCTTCAGGAAAATCTCTGAAGAGTCTGCACATTTCCTCAGCGGATTTAAAATAGATCTGATCAGTTCCGTACCTAAGATTGGTAAGCACTTCATTCTGACCGTTATTTCTGAAAGACTTTGCGGACTGCTTAGCGCTGAGGTTTAAATAAATGTTATGTGCGATTGCATGTTCTTTTTTTATGTAATGAACGTCATTGGTTGCAATGAGCTTCAGTCCGAATTTTTTCGCAAGCAGCGGCATTTCCTTCATCACTTTCATTTCAGCGGAAATACCGTGATCCTGAATTTCCAGATAAAAGTCTTCTCCGAAAATATCCTTATAAACCCCCGTCATCTTTTCAGCGGTCTTAAGATCATCTCTTGTGATATAACACGAAATCACTCCGCCTGCACAGGCTGACGTAGCGATGAGACCGTTGCTGTACCTGCCGAGCACTTCAAGATCTATGCGGGGTTTGTAATAATATCCTTCCGTATGTCCGATAGAAACAAGTTTGATGAGATTTCTGTAACCGGTCTCGTTTTTTGCAAGGAGAATAAGATGAGCGTAGTTTATATTCGCCGAAGTAAGACCGTCTGAATTCTCCAGGTCCTGCGCTTCGATTTCTTCAAGAGCTTTTACATTTTTTTTCCCTTTGTCAAATCTCGTGCCCGACTGGGCTACATAAACTTCGCATCCTATGACAGGTTTGATTCCTTTGGCTTTTGCTTTTTTATAAAACTCCATTATGCCGTACATGACTCCGTGATCAGTAAGCGCGACAGCGGACATTTTATTCTCAACTGCAGCATTCACAAGACCGTCAATGGAAGATATCGCATCGAGCAGCGAATAGTGTGAATGATTATGTAAGTGAATAAATTCGGACATATAAATTAATGAAGTAAACTCAATATATTGAAATCAGAAAGTAAATGAAATTAACATTTAGCAAAAAATGGGATTAGTTCCAGAGTTGTCAAAAATAACTATTTAACTTAATAAATATTCCAGTTGATTGATAATTTGCAACAAAATTTTTTCTTTACTCAAATCACCCCACCCTGCCCTCCCCTTGCAAAGGGGAGGGTTTGGGAGGGGTTGAAAATACTAAACAGGTGAAAATCAAATGAATAATGCAGTAAGCTTTAATCAAATTATTACAAAATAAAATTAAGGTAAAACGCTATGGACGGATATGGATTAACTCAGCAGAATTAATTTATAATGATTATAAAAAATCACTTTCGACAAAGCATGGATATCATTTTATTTCCTTTGCTTTTTCGAGAAGCCAGTCTCTTGCGATGACATTGATATTATTTTTAAGTTCTGACAAAAGTATAGCTTTTTCATTTACGTCCTTAGTTCTCGCCTTCAGAAGAATACCTACATATTTCAGATAATTATTATATCTGCTGTAATGAATAGACAGAATATTTTTCTTGCGCTTTAAGTAATGTCTTGTTGAATCGATAATATACTGCAGAGTCTCGAATTCACTGAGTTCGTAATAGATCTGAATGAGCGTTTCCTTTGATTTCAAATAATAATAGGAATTCTGATAGTTTACCTTATTAAGGAATTCCACAGCGCTGTCATACTCCTTTTTATTATAGCAAATAAATCCGCTGACAAGATTATTTGTATCATCGCGAAATTCCGGATGTATTTTTCCAAAATATTTCTCTTTGAATTTTTCCACCCATGCTATCTCTTTTAAATGGAGACCGATTATAATAATGCTGATAAAATCAAGATCCTGAAAATACTGCTTATGAAGATAGAAACCGTTTGATTCGAATGTAGAATATACATTGAATATTTTTTTAAGATAGATTTTCTCACCCATAGCAATTTTATTGAATCCGAAATTTATAAGAGAGAAATAAACAAGCTCAAGTTCGGTATGATTGTATTTGTTAATATTTTTGAAAACAAAGGCAAGCAGTTTACTGAAAAACCTGTCTCCGTTTTCCGATGTCATCATTTTAAGCACAAGATATTCCGAAAATATCAGCGGGTCGTTTTTTTCAAAAGAAGTAGTGTTTTCTTCGATAAAGGTAACGACTTCATCAATAAATTTTATATTAGGCATAATATTTCCGAGGAAGTGATATTTGCGGCTGAGAAGCGAATTAATGAGTTCGAGCTTTGCGGAAATGAAATACCTGTCAATATTATCTGACATTCCGAAATAAATCCAGTCGATATCCTTTTCAATATTTTTACCTTTCTGACTGAGAACAGCTCTTTCAAAACTCAGATAGTTTGCATAGAAATCAAAGTTACGGTTAAATTCATTTTCGAAATGTCCGTTAAGTTCATTATTTACAGCATTAAAATTTTTAGTCATATTCTTCTTACCGTAAAATTCAAGCTGTAAAATATTATATCGGATAAGATTATTCTCGGCGGAAACAACAGCAATAAAATTTTCACAGAGTTTTTTTAAATGTGACAATTGCGTTCTAAGTTTCTGATCATTGAATTTTTGTCCGGGAAAAATGCTGTTCCAGACAGAAGTTTTATCAAGACCGGACGTATCGGCTGCATTTAATCTGTTCATTATATAATCATGCAACGATATTACCACGGGATTTTTATTGAAAAAAGGAGAACGTATAAATTCAGAGAGCCGCTTTTGTTCTCCATGATTAAGACCTTTGAGAATCTCAATCAGCCTGATCTCTTTCATAAATTATTTAATCATATTTTTTATTCAATACAAAATTATACTATTTAACTATGTAAAGTAACCTAAAATAAATGTCAGAATTTCCCACAAACCCGATTTCCTTTCCATAGTCAAATTCAGGAAAAACGGTTAAAACCGTTTTAAAACAAAACTTTTCCCCTCATATCTCACTTCAAAACTATACATTTCTCTCAATCTCACTCACCAAAACTCAAAAAAAAATCTTTGCATTAATTTTTCCCGATCTGTATTTTCGTTTTGAAATTAATAAAAAAATAATAAGCTGCTTCAAAAAATATGCGACGATTGAAATTTCCTGTATTCATTTCTTTATGCGTGATTATAATTTACGCATTCGGATTCAGCGATCGCGATCCGAAAAAAAACGATAACGATAACAACGGCAATCCGGGTGTCTCTGCAGTAAATTCAAAACAAATGGATGCAAATAATATCAGAACCTGGTACAGAAACAACGGCAGCTTTAACCGGAATCCATCTACAGGAAATTCCGGATTCGAATGGCCGAAAGGAAGTTCCAAGTTTGCAAGATACGCATCAGGATTATGGATTGGAGCTGTGGTCGGTGATGATACGCTTATAGCTGTCGCGGAATATGACTATGAATATCTTCCGGGGTATGTGGATGCAAACGGAAATCCGCAGGGGAAGGACGATCCGCTGTACAGAATTTATACTATAAATAAGGGCGACACAGTGAGTGAAGACTATTTAAACTGGCCTGTCAGTCAGGGAGCTTATACGGATAATAACGGTAAGCCATTTATCATGGGAGATCAGACGATGTTTTTTTCTTATACAGACGGATATCCTGAAGCGCATGCAAACAATGCCGGCAGAACCAATCCTCTTAAAGCTCAGATATTGCAGACTAATTTTTGTTTCAAAAAAAATTTTGGAGTTTATAACGATGTAATAATTACGGAGATGAGAATTATAAACAGAAGTAATCAGCCGTGGACAAGATGTTATATGGCGTTATGGACTGATGATGATCTTGGAGTGGCTACTGATGATGCGGTCGGATGCGATACAAATTTAAATCTGGGATTTACATATAACTTCACGAACAACGACGGTGAATACGGACCGGCTCCTCCGGCTGTGGGATTTCTTTTACTTAAAGGTCAGATAACTCAGAGTGCCGGCGATACAGTGAGATATTATAGTCCGGCTTTAAGTAATAATCTAATCACCAAACCGGGATATAAAGACGCAGGTATGTCTGCTTTCAATGCTTTTTTAGGTGTAAGTTTTGCAGATCCAAGTAACTATAAGGAAACATATTTCACACTTCAGGGAATGGGACGCGCTGGAACCTCCTGGGTGAATCCGGTAACAAATCAGATAACAAAATTTGCTTTTTCAGGAGATCCTTACACAGGTCAGGGCTGGAATATGTTGTCTTCAGAAGACCAAAGATCTTTACAGGTTACGGGACCTTCGACAGTCAATCCCGGTGATACGCAGACTATTGTATATGCACAGATCATAGCAAGAAGCACAAGCAATCTTGCAAGCGTTAATTCTCTGAAATACTTTTCAAAACAGCTGAAGAGATTATATGAATATAATTTTAATATCAGTGTGGCTGCGAATCCGCCTGAAGCCGAACACTATTCATCCGGAAACGGAAAAATTTATATCACTCTGAACGATAAAGCAGAAAGGAAAAAATATTTTAACGCGTATTCGGATACATACTTTAAATTTCAGGGATATAATGTTTATCAGATAAATTCCTATTCTGTTAATCCGTTTTCGAAAGATACTGTACTCGTAAAAACATTTGACATCAGGGACGGCATTAAGGATATTAAGGACAGCGTTTATTATGAAGAGCAGCAGGGGTTTCTATACGGCATTGTGCAGAAAGGAAGTGACAACGGAATTTCGCGTTACATTGAGCTGGACAGAGACACAATCGGCAAAAAGAATTTCATTAACGGAACTGAATATAAATTTGCAGTCACTGCATATTATTATGATCCGTCCGGCGGACCTTTTACACTACCTAAAGTTCTTGAGTCGCCTAAAATAATTCTCAAAGTCATTCCGCAGAATATTTCTACCGGTACGCAGATAAATTATTCTTTTGGTGATACTATACTCACCGATCAGAGAGATCTCGGAGTAATGCCGGTAATTTTTGATCCCTTTAAACTTCTGAACGCAACATACACATCTGTCTTCGGAATGTTTGATAATAAATTAAGCTGGACGCTTACAAGAAATTATAACGGAAGCAGCACGGTGCTTTTTCAAAATGAACATGACTTCACGGGAACGCAGGACACGGCAAAATCAGCGGACGGATTAATGCTTATTCATATGAACAAAAGGGATTCCGGAGTAATAAGAGATCCTGATGACAATTACAGAATCAGCAACAACATTCCGACAAATACTTTGCAAAAAGGCTGGACTTATGAACCGCAGGAAAATATCTGGTTCAGAGGTCCGGATACAGCTGCAGTTATAAATGCGAAAGTATTTACTAACAGACAATTTGACAGCAGGTCTCTGGGAATGAGTTTTCCTACACAGGGAAGATTCAATAACTTCAGATCAAGGATCATTGCCAACGGATCACAATTCACCGAAGGCACAGGAGCAAACACACTGATGTCAGGAGGTCCTTTAAGGAAGGTGCAGTTTGTTTTCGGAGAAACTTCAAAGGCGTACAGATATGCTCCGTCTGCAAATGTATTACTTACGGATACAAACTTAAGTGTAACTCCTTACCGCGATATGACAGATGTACCTTTTGCAGTATATTCAACAGATGATCTTGACTCATCCGGCGGCGCGCCGAGAAGACTTAATGTTGCATTTGTAGATGCGGATGCGGATGGTATTTGGAATCCGGATGAAAGTAAACTGGGCAAGTATCAGTTTGTTTATATACTGACATCCGCTTACAATGAAACACCAAATCCAAACTATGTAAGCCGCGGCGGTCAGCCAGTCAATCCGGGTTCGGGAAATCCAATTTCCGGATTTTCTGCAATGGATATAATGTACGCCTGGCTTCCGAGACTTGCAAATGCAGGTGACAAATGGAAGTCTGGTGATAAACTTACAGTTTTTCCTTACAGGATCACGAGAGCGGATTTTGTGCCGGGCTATCCCGTGAAATATTCATGGACTGTTAACGGCACTGTGTTTAATAATAATGATCTGACGAAAGAAGGAATAAATAAAATCAAAGCTTTTCCGAATCCATATTACGGATTTTCAGAGCTTGAATACAATGATGCAGGAGAAAAATTTATTTACTTCTCTCATCTGCCGGCTGTATGCACAATTTACATTTATAGTCTTGACGGCTCGCCTGTAAAAAAGATCGAGAGAAATTCAAATGATCCGAAGAACTCGCTTGAGAAATGGAATTTACAAAACAATGACGGAAAATACGTGGCGAGCGGAATGTATGTGGTTTACATTGACTGCGGTCCGGCAGGAGCTAAGTCATTGAAGATAGCTGTGTTTCAGAATAAATATTAGAATTAAAGCATTACAAAATTTCATATATGAAAACGATTCGTTCTTTGATAATAAATATCCAAAACTAACAGGTCAGAATTTTTTACCTGTTATATTACAGTAAGAAGAAATCTCCGCCGAGGGTCGGAGACTTCTTCTTTTAATTTTAATCTATTATTTTTAACTTTAGCTAATTAAAATCTGAAGAGTTGAATGAAAAGTATTCCCTGATTTTTAAAATTCACGATAACAGCTTTCAAAAGTTCTTTTCGCTTCCGGAAATTATTTTAAGAAATATTTTATCAAATAAAGATAACAAATATGAAATCATTCATTCTCTTTATTCCGTTCATCACAGGCTTGTTTTTTTCGTTATTTGAGAAGCCCGGAAATTATGCTTCCGGATTCTCAGGAATTAATTACCCTGTATTTAATTCATCAGCATCGGATTCTACCGAGGCCGGCCAATTGCAGAGTGTTACGGACATAGCGAATATGCTGACGGCGTTTCTTTTAATTCATATAAGTATAAGTTTAATTATATGAATAAGCCCGCGAGAAATTTTGACGCTTTGGACGACTCGACAATGTTTTCTTACGACGGATTAGGTAGGATTATAAAAACCAAATTTTCCGACACAAGCTCCTCAAATAATTACTATGCATATTACGGGAGCATGAGCGGTTATTTCGGCAGCGCGTATTCGGGATATATCGAGAAGCAGACATACAGAGACGAGGAAAATAATGATTTCGAAAAATATTTTGACGCTGTCGGGAATCTGAGAAGGGAAAGAAAATTTATTGAAGGTTCGACAACAGGAGACGATCCGCCCGGCTTTCTGACCACCGATTATTTATATGACAGCTTATACAGAATATCAAAAGTAAAAACTCCGGAAGGCAAATTGATCCATTACTATTATGATGAGTTCGGCAGACAGTCAAAGAGAATAACGCCGGATGCAGGGCAGACGAATTATGTTTATGATAAAAACAATAATCTTACTTATACACAGGATGCCAATCAGCGAAATACGGATATTTATAAATTCACATTCCGCAATTATGACGGTCTGAACCGGCTGACCGGAATCGGCGAGAATATATTTGAAGATGACAGTCCGAATAACGGAGATCAGTTTATAAGTTCAAATCCGGATTATTATCTGACAGTAAATGTATATGACACAATCTCAAATTCAATTGTAAATATCTTTAACGGAGTAAACGGATATGCTTATCCAAATTTTACTAAAGATAATCTCGCCGCTACTGCATACAGAACAAGATACACCGATCCCTGGAATTTCAAATACTACCGCTACGACCTCAGAGGCAGAGTAATAAAGATGTGGAATATTATTGCCGGATTTGATACTTTAATTACGGATTATTCTTATGACTCTCAGGATCAGGTAATATTTTTTACTCATTCCAAATCCGGATCTGCAAAAACATTCAGAAATATTTATGATTATGCAGGAAGACTTGAAAAGGTTGAATTTTATGCCGGGTGGCCGGATGATCCATCTCCGAACTATGTTAACATTGCTGAATATCTATACAATGAAAATTCTCAATTATCCCAGCAGATATTGAATGAAGGTGCAATAAGGAATTACTATTTCTATAATAACAGAAACCGGATTAATTTTATGCAAAACTCAAACGGAATATTTGAATACACAAACGAATATTTTCTAAACGGTAACGTGAAAAGTCAGGAATTTACCGGAAGTTATAAAGATAATTTTACCAATACTTCAGCATTGACATTCAACTATAAATATGACCAGTCAAACCGACTTATAGAAACTGAAAATGATAATACTCAGCATAAAGATAACTTCAAACTTGAAAACGCTTACGACAAAGACGGAAACATCCTCGAACTCAAACGCTATGACGGAGCCGGTTCTGTAATGGACAACTTTGACTACACCTATTACTCAAACACAAATAAACTTCAGAGAGTGACCGGCTC
>DDUU01000011.1:0-68996 GCA_002344965.1 Candidatus Tepidiaquacellales bacterium UBA2330
CTCATATTTTTGTCGTGTACTAAGCGGCAAATACTTCAGGCAAAAAATATCAGATCTTGTTTTAATTTGTATTAAAGATTTTTTTAAAATTATATCCGGTGAAAAATATAAAAAATGAATTAATACCTGATTAGTTTAAATTGAAACTTCTTTTTAATAACACTATTTTTGAATATGTTTAATAAAGTTGATACTGAAGTAATTGAATCTCTGAAAAAAATCTCAGGAAGCGATAATGTATTTTACGACAATGAAAATCTTGATTTATATTCAAGGGATTATACTGAAAACCTTTCTTTTTATCCTGAAGTTATTGTAAAGCCGGCAACTGCTCAGGAGGTTTCGGAAATACTTATTCTTGCAAATAAAAATTTAATTCCGGTCGTACCGAGAGGCGGAGGTACGGGACTTTCCGGCGGTGCATTACCGCTGTACGGCGGTATTTGTCTTTCTATGGAAAAATTCAGGAAAATTATTGAAATAGATTCTGAGAATTGTCAGGCGACGGCTGAGCCGGGAGTCATTACTCAGGTTTTTCAGGAAAAATGTGAAGAGCATGGTTTGTATTATCCGCCGGATCCTTCTTCCAGGGGAAGCTCTTTCCTCGGAGGAAATCTCGCAGAATGTGCCGGCGGTCCCAGAGCTGTTAAATACGGAGTAACCAAAGATTATGTACTCGCTCTTGAAGCCGTATTGCCAACCGGTGAAATCATCAATACAGGTGCAAAAGTACTGAAAAATGTATCAGGTTATAACCTTACTCAGTTATTAATTGGCAGTGAAGGCACTCTGGGTATAATTACTAAAATTTATTTTAAACTTATTTCACTGCCTAAATTCAGAAAGGTCATTCTGGTTGCATTTAACAGTATTGAAGATTCCGCTAAAACGGTCTCAAAAATATTTCAGTCGGGAATTACTCCTTCCGCGCTTGAACTGATGGAAAAATCAGCGATCAAAGCTGCAGAAAATCAGCTTGGTAAAAAATTCCCGAACTCTGAAGCGGAAGCTCAGCTTCTTATTGAAGTGGACGGGAATTATGAAGATACTCTCGACAGGGATATAGAAAAAATTTCAGAAACAGTTACTGAATGCGGAGCTTATGATATTATTTTTGCTGAAGATAATCTGAAGATGAATGAAATATGGGCTCTCAGAAGATGTATCGGAGAAGCCGTGAAATCTATTTCAGAATATAAAGAAGAAGATACTGTCGTACCGAGAGCTAAAATTCCTGAACTTATTAACGGGGTTAAAAGAATTTCCTCCAAATACGGTATTACAACAATCTGTTACGGTCATGCTGGTGACGGAAATGTCCATGTGAATATTCTTAAAGATAAAATGGACGGGAAGGAATGGGAAGAAAATCTGGATACCGCTATCAGGGAAATATTTAAACTGACAGTTTCGCTCGGCGGCACAATTTCCGGCGAGCACGGTATCGGCTATTCACAGAAAAGTTACCTGCCAATTGCAGTTGGCGAGACCGAACTTAACCTGATGAAAAATATTAAAAAAACCATGGATCCGAAAAATATTATGAATCCCGGAAAAATTTTCACCGACTTATCCTGACTATGATCAAAAGTAAAACTGAATGCAGGGTGTTGTATGCGCATACCGATAAAATGGGAGTTGTGAACAATGTAAGATATCTTGAATACTTTGAAGCCGGAAGAAATGACTTTCTGAGGAAAATTGGATTTCCTTATACTGAACTTGAAAAAATTAATACCGGACTTCCGGTAATTGAAGCTCATTTAAATTTTTTATCATCTGCAAAATATGATGACGTGATTACTATTAACACTTTCCTGAATAAATTACCGTCAGTCCGATTCACAATAGAATATGAAATATACTGCGGTGAAATACTGATCGTAACGGGATATACAGTTCATGCATTTGTCAGCCTTGATAAAATGAAACCGGTAAGACCGCCGGCGAATTTTATGGAAATTTTAAAAAGAAATTTTATATAATACATTGATGAAAAGTAATCCGGGATTTTACAGAAATTTCAATTTAAAAAAAGCCGTAAAACTAATAAGGCAATCGCTTAAGGAAGATATCGGAAAAGGAGATGTTACTTCCGAGCTTTTGATAAGTAAGGATTCCGTTTCGAATGCAGAGATAATTGTAAAAGAAAACGGAATAGCAGCAGGACTGAATATATTCTGCATGGTGTTTCATCTTACAGATAAAAATGTAAAAGCCGGGTTCAATTTAAAGGAAGGTGACAGGTTCAGAAAAAATACGGTCATTGGATATGTAAAAGGAAAAACAACTTCATTACTAAAATGTGAAAGAGTAGCGCTGAATATACTTCAGCGTATGTGCGGAATCGCTACAAACGCTGACAGGATGGTCAGACTATTGAATAATGAAAAAATTAAGATAATTGATACCAGAAAGACCACTCCGAATTTCAGATTGTTTGAAAAACTGGCAGTAAAAATCGGCGGAGCAGAAAATCACAGGTCCGGACTTTATGATATGGTTCTGATCAAAGATAACCATATAGAAGCATGCGGCGGTATAGAAAATACTTTACGGATGATTGATAAGTCTGATAAATTTAAAAACCTGAAAAAAGAAATTGAAGTAAAAAATCTGAAAGAACTGGAAACAGTGTTAAATTCGGGAACAAAAAAGATTCACAGGATCATGCTTGATAATTTCAGTTTAAAAGATGTAATTTCTGCCGCTGAAATGAATCAAGGCAGGTATGAAATTGAAGTATCGGGCGGAATAAATGAAAGTAACATCAGAAATTATAGAAAACTTTCCGGTATAAATTACATTTCAATGGGTTCACTGACGCACTCATCAAAATCACTTGATATCTCGTTTAATTTTATTACTTGAAAATCTGTAATGATAATCATAAATTTGAAAAATTTTTTTAACTAAATCATACTTATATGTCTAATTTTACCAACCGGTTCGGATTTATATTTGCTCTTTTTATTTCTGCGGTTATATTGTTTGCATGCGGAGATAAAAAAGAATCTGAAGTTAAAAAGGAAACTACGAAAGAAGAGACAACATCCAAAGAAACCAAAGAGGAAACCAAATCATCCGGATCTAACCAGCTTTATTTTGTTGAGGAATATACTAAAGAAGGTCAGGAAGTCGGTAAAAGCGATAAATTTTTTATCGGAAACAAAGGCGGTTACATCACTGCAATGCTTAGAACTTCATCTCCGATCGGGGTAGGAAGTGTTGATGTGCGTCTTGAAAGAGAGTCACTTGACGGAACTGAGATAATTGATACAAAACCATATGATGTTTTTCCGGATAAAAGTTATTTCTTTTTTGACAAAATCACTTTTTACAAACCCGGGGATTATACAGTTACAGTGTTTAAAAAAGACGGTACACCCATTGCTGCCGGTAAAGTTCGGATCGATTTAAAATAATTATTAATTAAATTAAAATTTAAAAATGAAACTTCTAAAACCTTTATTTTTTATTTTTGTACTTACAGTTTTATTTTCATTGAAATCAGAATCATTCGCTCAGCAATATCCGGTTTTATATTTCTGTGAATCTTACGGCGATAACGGAGAAGTTGGCGTGAGCGACAGGTTTACAACAGGTTATCTTACTGTGATGGTGAAATCTGATGGTCCTCTCGGCTTAAGAGATTGTTCAATACAAATGGATAAATACGACAGGACTACAGGCACTTTCAGTTACTATAAAAAATTTCCTTATTCAGTTACACCTGATATGAAATATATATATTTTTCAAAAAATGAGGAAAGTGATATGAACTTCGAAGATCCGGGTATTTACCGTGTTTTTCTGTTAGATCACAATAACAGAACTGTTGCCAGCGGTCTTGTAGAAATTATTTCTAAATATTAATTTAAAAGCGGATTAAATTATGTTAAAAAGAATTTTTTTCATAGCTGCTTTTCTTATTATATCTGCAGTATCCGGCAGTTATAATTCAGCAAATTCACAGTCGCTTTATTTTTGTGAAGATGTTGACGGTGACGGATATGCAATTTCCGAAAGCTCGGTCTTTAACATCAGTTCAAAGGGAGGTTACCTGAAATTTCTTACCAGACTTCCTTACAATGTCGGTACCACTTCAGTCAGTTATGATATTTTCCTTGTGGATAGCGAGGGAAATGAAAAATATGAATCCACTATTTATCAGGATGTGGAAAAAAACTGGACGTGGTTTTGGAAAGAAGTAACTTTCTATAATGCCGGAAGATATAATGTCTATGTGTATGACGGAGATAAGAATTTCTTAACGTCATCTCAGATAAGAATTCAATATTATTGATTTAAATAGTTAATTCTTTTATAAAGGTTATTCCGTAACGCGGAATAACCTTTCTTATTTTAAATGCCGCTTAATGATTGAAAAAATTAAGAGTCTTTCAAAGGATACGCTGATTTACGGCGTTAATACTATTGTAGGAAGATTTCTTGGTTTTTTTCTGGTCCCTTTTTATACAAACAAATTCCTTCCCGAAGAATACGGAATAATCACTATTATCTATTCTTACATTGCTATCTTAAATGTGTTTTTTTCCATCGGACTTGAATCAGGTTTCATGAAATTTTCCTCAACGCTGGAGGTGGGTTCAAAGAAAGAAAACTTTTCCAATCCGTATTTTATTGTTTTGGCCAATTCATTTTTCCTTTCACTTCTGATATATATTTTCGCTAATGAACTTACAGGAGTATTTCAGGTGAGCAGTGACTACGCCTATCTGATCAGATATTCAGCTGTTATATTGTTTTTTGATACTATAGTCCTGATTCCGTTTGCTTATTTGCGTCTTAAGAACAAAGCTAAATCCTTTGCAGGAATTAAAATCATAAACATTACCCTGAACGTTATCTTAAATGTTGTTCTTATTCTGTATTATAACTTTGGCATAGAAGCTGTCTTTATCAGTAATCTTATATCATCAGCTGTTACTTTCTTTTTGCTGTTTCCTGTATTAAAAGACAACATTACTTTTAAATTTAATAAAGAACTTATAAAAGAACTGTTAAGATTTTCAATACCTTACATTCCTGCCGGTATTGCTGCCAATTTAGTTCAGATTATTGACAGACCTATTCTGAAATATCTTACAAATGATGAAACAGTCGGAATTTATACTGCGAATTACAAACTCGGAATATTTATGATGCTAATAGTGTCAATGTTTGAATTTGCATGGAGACCGTTTTTTCTTAATAATGCAAAAGAGCCGGAAGCTAAAAGAATTTTCTCAAAAGTACTTACTATATTCACAGCATTTTCATCGATGGTTTTTTTAGTTTTAACGGTACTAATTGAAAATATTGTAATGTGGGATCTGCCGTTCGGATCACATTTAATTGGTAAAGCTTACTGGTCCGGACTTGAGATAGTCCCTGTTATACTTTTCGGATATCTTTTATACGGTATGTATATAAACTTCATGGCAGGGATTTATATAGAAAAAAAGACAAAGTATCTGCCTGTGATTACAGGAATCGGTGCTGCTGTAAATGTAATTTCAAACTTTATTCTCATACCGGAATATTCATATATGGGAGCCGCAATTTCAACTCTGATAAGTTATTTTGTAATGACAGCCGGTATCTATACTGTGTCTCAGAGATATTACAGGATAAATTATGAATATAAAAAACTAATTTCTATTTTTGTAATATTATTTTCTCTGACCGGAATATATCTCTTTGTAAATGTTCAGTATGAACTAATCTGGTTTTTAAAATTAATATTCCCCCTCTCTTTTATTGTAATAATTTACTTTTTCGGAATACTTAACCTGAAATCTTTTAAAGAACAGAACAGCTAATTTAATTAATTAGTTATATAGTATTTACAGTACTCAATAGAGCAGTTTAAAACATTTTGAGTTAGCAGCAAAAATTTTGTTGATTTTTAAATATTTTATTTATGCTATCTTAAATGTAATAATTAAAACATTATATATGAAAAGCATAAACTCAGTTTTCATTTGTCTGATCCTGGCAATAGCTTTTAAAATGGCTGGCTGCGGAAGTCAGATGGAATATCCTTCAATCAATTACACGGAATCAAAAAGTCATAATTACGGGCAGATAGTCTGGAGAGATCTTTTCACCCCCGATCCCAAGAAAGCTGCGGAATTTTATAAAAATGTCTTCGGCTGGACTTCGGTAAAATACGGTGAAGGTGATGAAGAATACTGGATGTTTAAGAGTAACGGAAAACCTGTTGCCGGAATGTATCATATGAAAGATGCAAAAAAGAATGCAGGCGGTGAATGGCTTCAGTATTATTCCGTACCGTCACTGGATGACGCTGTAAGAAAATCCAGATCAGCAGGCGGTAATGTAATTATTAAACCAACTGAAATTCCCGGAAGAGGCATGGTCGCGCTGATGACAGATCCTCAAAATGCATATTTTGCTTTTATAAAATCTGCAAACGGTGATCCGGAAGAAAAAGGTTTTACTGATTTTACATTTATTTGGAATGAACTTTGGTCTAATGATATGGAGAAATCTTCTGATTTTTATCAGAAAGTTTTTAATTCTCAGCTGGAAAGCAAATCCGATGACAGCAGAGCGTATACTGTTTTAAAAAATAACGGTAAACCGAGTTCGGGCATAATTAAAAATCCGGTCGAAAATGTAAGAAGTAACTGGGTGCAGTATATTAAAGTATCAGATGTTAAACTAACAGAAGACAAAGTTAAAAATGCCGGAGGTCATACGCTTATCGCATCTGATACCGCAATCAGAAAAGGTACTGTTGCAGTATTTACTGATCCTACAGGAGCTCCCTTTGCAATTCAGAAATGGCCTATTGAATAATTTAAAAATTTTATAATAATAAAAATGAAAAACCTCTTAATATATTTTATAATCACTCTGATCTTATATACCTTCACTTCCTGTGCCGGTGTAACGGTAAGCTCAAGCGTCGGATACGGAATAAATTCCGGACCGTATGGTTACGGCAGTTACAGATATCCTAATGTTAATGTCGGAATTTACCACGGCGGTTACAGAGGTTACAGATATTGAGATATTCACTTATTTATTTTATAAATTTCTTAAACTGATATTTCTTTTACCGGTAGGATTTCAGCATTGATTAGTTATATGAATATCGAATTGTGATATACTTTTTTATTAGAATATATCAGACATCTTAATTCATTTATTTGTAACCTGCTCACAGAATAACTTCAGAAATACCTGAAAAATATATTGACACTATTAATTATTTATGCCATATTAATCTATGCATAAATTAACTTCAAAACAGAAAAAGATCCTTGAGTTCATTGAAAAATACGGTGATGAATATTCATACCCTCCTACTTTAAAAGAAATAGGGGAGAAGTTTAATGTCACAATAGGTACTATTCAGGATCACATCAAAGCTCTTCAGAACAAAGGTTATCTTGAAAGAAAAAAAGACATTGCCCGTGGATTTAAATTAATAAAAACTGAAGAAGAGAGTAATATCGATAGACTGAGATCCGGTTTAAATATCATTCCTTTGTACGGAAGCGTCGCTGCAGGCGAGCCGATATTTGCGGATGATAATGTACAGGGATATGTGACAATGGAAAAAAACGGGAAAGGGCATAAAATTCATTTTGCTCTCAAAGTAAAAGGTGACAGTATGATAGATTCCGGAATTTATGACGGCGATATTGTGATAGTAAGAAAACAGGACAGTGCTGAAGACGGAGATGTTGTGATAGCGCTGCTTGAGGATGAAGCGACGGTAAAGACATTGCGAAACAGAAGGATCAAAGCTTATCTTGAAGCGTCTAATTCTAAATACAAATCAATAATAAATAAACCTTTTAAAATAATCGGAAAAGTAATTGAGCTAAGAAGAGAATACAGTGTTATTTAAATTTTATAATCCGGTTCTTTTAAAAATATAATCAACGTTTTTATGTGATTTACGATAATCAAACAATCCTTCAAGCTCTTTTGCATTCAGATATTTAGTTACTTCTTTGTCCGCTTTAAGTAATTTCAAAAAACTCTTTTTCTCTTTCCAGCATTTCATCGCCGCAGTCTGAACTATTTTATACGCCTGTTCGCGTTTCATTTTTTTATCAATAAGTCTGAGTAAAACTGTCTGTGAAAAAACCAGTCCGTTTGTAAGTTCGAGATTCCTGCTTATGTTTTCTTTATTGACAACAAGTGTATCAATAATTTTTTTAAACTGATAAAGCATATAGTCCATTAATATTGTCGAGTCCGGAATAATAAGTCTTTCTACCGATGAGTGACTGATGTCGCGTTCATGCCACAGTGGGATATTCTCAAATGCTGCAACAGCATTACCGCGGAAAATTCTTGCCATTCCGGATAAGCGTTCACAGGTGATCGGGTTTTTCTTATGCGGCATTGCAGATGATCCTTTCTGACCTGAAGAAAAAAATTCTTCAAGCTCAAGGGTTTCAGTTTTCTGTAAATGTCTTATCTCAGTTGTGAATTTTTCAATTGATGAGGCAATGATTGCAAGAGCAGACATATATTCGGCATGCCTGTCTCTCTGAAGTATCTGAGTTGAAATTTTAGTTGTCTTCAATCCGAGTTTTTTACAGACATACTGCTCGACTTTGGGTGAAATATGCTCATATGTTCCGACTGCGCCGGATATCTGACCTACGGAAATTACTTCAACTGCTCTCTTCCATCTTTCTATATTCCTGTTCATCTCATCATACCATAGCGCAAATTTTAATCCGAGAGTGATAGGTTCAGCATGAACTCCGTGCGTTCTTCCTATCATCGTCAGATACTTATATTTTTTAGCAATTGAAGAAAGCGATTTGTTTACTGAAATTAATCCTTTGTGTATCATTTCACCCGCCTGTTTCATCTGAACTGATAAAGCGGTATCAATAACATCTGAGCTTGTCATGCCCATATGTATAAATCTCGAATCCATTCCCGTGTATTCTGCAACGTTTGTCAGAAAAGCGATAACGTCATGCTTTACTTTTTCTTCTATCCTGAGAATTTTTGCTGTGTTAAATTTCGCATGTTTCTTAATGTGCTTAAGAGATTTTACAGGAACTCTGCCAAGCACTGACTGCGCTTCTGTTGCAAGTATTTCTATATCAAGCCAGATCCTGAACTTATTTTCGTCAGACCAGATGTCAGCCATTTCCTTTCGGGAATATCTTTGAATCATTATATATAATTAATATTTATAATTTAGTGATATAAAAATTTTCTTAAACCGAAAACATTTACAAATAAAAAATTATTTGCTAACGATTTTTGCAATAACAAGTGTAATATCGTCATTTTGCTCAGCGCCGTTTCTGAATGAATCCACTGATGAGATGATTCTGTCCTGAATAATGCTGCATTTGCTTTCACGGTTAAAATTAATTATATCGAGTATCTTTTCCGTCCCAAATTCTTCCTTACTTAAATTCATAGCCTCTGTCAGACCGTCAGAATAGAAAACAAACATATTTTCCGGAGCGATCTTTATCTCTACCTCTTCCAGATTCTTATTAAATAATGTTTCACTTTCAAGACCAAGTCCCATTCCTTTATTCTTAAGAAGTTCAAATTTTCCGTTTACTGAATATATCACAGGATTATGTCCTGCACGACAAATATTTACTGTCATTTTTTCAAGATCAAACAAAGCAATGACTGATGTTATAAATGATTTCTTATCGATCTTCTGATGAATTTGTTTGTTAACTTCTATCAGCATTTCTTTTGGTGATGGGAAAATAGTGGCTGCAAACTGTATCATTGCCTGAACCTTTGACATATACAACGCTGCGGGTATTCCTTTTCCCGAAACATCTGCTACTACAACCAGTATTTTTGATTCACTGAGTTTTATTACATCATAAAAGTCACCGCCAATTATTTTTGCAGGATTATAAAAACCGGATATTTCAATTCCGTTTACACTGTTAATTTTTTGCGGCAGCAGCCCCATCTGAATTTTTCTTGCTATTTGAAGCTCTTCTTCAATTACCTGTTTGGAGATCTTTTCCTCCTGCAGTCTGGAATTCTCAAAAGCAATTGCCGCCTGCGAAGCAAGCGTCTTTAAAAGATCTATATCCTCTTCAGAATACGCTTTACCGGACGGCTTCTCGCCGAAATTTATTGCGCCGATTAGTTTGTTTTTTATATAAATGGGAACTGATAAAATAAAATTCTCTTTAAGGATAATTTTTCTGTACTCTTCCGGAATGCCAAGCTCATGCAGATATACCTCGCTTAGAAACTTTGGTTCTTTGTTTATTTTATAAAGAGAAGTAAAAGCATCATCATATACTGAATCATTTCTGAATATTTTTTCGCTTCCGTTCGAAGAACTGATCTCTGTTTCAAGCGTTTTATAATAATCATCATCTAAAAACCAGACATGCAGATTATTTATACCCATTGTCTCCCTGACTGAATATGCGATCTTTTCGATGATCTGTCTTATGTTATTAAGATATGGGAGTTCCTCTGAAAACAGTAAAAGTGATTTTCTGTAATTGTATCTTTCCCTGTAAAATTGCTTGTCCACAAGCTCCTTGGCTTTCTTATTTACATAGTCAAAGCTGAAAGTTACGATAATGATAAGAGCGATTGTAAGAAGCTGTTTATTCTCAGGTAAAAACTGACTCAAAAGATTATCCAGAAATAGTACAAGCAGAAGATATATTCCGACTATAAAAGCTGTTATAATTCCGAATACAAGTCCTTTCTTGATTATAAATTCAGTATCGAGGATTCTGTATTTGATAATTGAAAAACCAAACGAAAGAGGTATAGCAAGAATTAAAATTGTCGGGATATAGATCCAGGTATCAATCAGAAAATTGGGTTTTCTAACAAATACCGGTATAAAAGAAGTGTAAGTAAATCCTGCAAGACCGATAAGAAACCCGTAAAAAATTACCTTTAAAGGTTTTCTCTGTTTATCTTTATCAAGTTTGTAATACGAAACAAAAAAAAGAGTAATCCCTGCGACAAAATATCCTCCGATTATGAAATAATTCAGATAAACTAAAATTAAATTATCGCTTTTTGTATTGGAAAAAAAAGTATTTATTAACGAGACAATTAAAATAATAAGATAAAGTATTCCAATAAGCAGTTTTCTCCTCTTAAATTCATACTTAATCGGGTATGTCAGAAAGAAATGTACAAGCAGAGGATAGAACAGAGAAATACCGATCAGCGAATTCAGAAAAATTCTGTTGCTGTAAATAGAATAATTATTAATACCGATCAGATTAAATCCTAATGATGCGCTGCAGCCGAGAAAGAAGAATAGCTGTGATGTTAATTCTTTAGGTTTGGAATATCCGACCATAAATCCAATGAGTATGAATCCAAGTCCCAGTAAAGAAAATATAAGAAATAGAAAATTAAAAACCTTATATACCCTTACATTCGTTTTGAAGATCTCGCCGTTACGGTCGATTGTATATTCAACTATCTGATTGGATTCATAGCTGTTGAGTATATCCTGAGCTTCTTTACTATTGCTGAATTTAAAACCGTCAATTTCAATAAGCACGTCACCGTCCCGTATTCCGGCTACATCTGTTACACCGCCTTCCATTACCTGCACAATGCGAAGTCCTGATTTCAGTTCGGGACTGTCATTTTCATTTATCCATAAACAGTCATCCGTGGTCATTCTGTCCGTAAACATTGTGTTTACAAAAACTATTGCTGAATAGGCAAGACAATATATTGCAATGAAGGTAAATATAAACCTTAAAGTACCGTCACTGAATCTGTTAATGAATTTCAAAATTTTAAAAAATTAAGAAGTAATAGAGAATGATTGAAGTTACGCAAATATAACATTCATAGTTGCTTTTATAAATGTATTATATGTCAAAGCCGATTGAATAATAAAAATTATACGGACCGAATATAAACGAATCTTTTTGGAATCCCTTTTTAATCTGAAAGCTTCTTCCTACAGAAAAACTCGCCTCTCCGAGAGGAGTATCAAATGCAGCTGAGATTCCAATGCCGTGTTTCAGATCTTTAAACCTAATGTCAACTGCATTTTCCCATGCATTGCCAAGATCATATCTGAAACTTAGGTATGTGTCGAAAAACAATTTATAAGGAAACTGATATCTGAATTCCGCAGATGTGATCAGTATCTGCCTTCCGATCAGCTCATCTTCTGACATACCAAAGAAACTTTTTTCACCGCCGAGTGAAAACTGTTCGGAAAGGGGAGTCGTCTTGTCTCCGAATCCAAACTGAAAACGGGGCTTAATTATGCTGGATAATGAAACAGGAATATAATGATCATAATTTAAAAAAAGTTTTGAATAACTTTTATTGCCGTCATTCAGATCTTTTGCCGATTCATAAAAAAAATTTATAAGGACGCCTTTCTCAGGAAAAGGGATTCTGTCTTCCGTATCTATGATTCCTCCGAAAACAAGTTTTAATACATTAGCATCTGAAGCTTTATTTTCATTATTTGACTTGTTAAGTATCTCGATATTTTCAGCAATCCCCTGAATGTAAAATGTCCCGTATCTCTCAAGCTGTGTTCCAAATAAAAAACCCGAGCCGATTTTTAAATTTCTATACTCACCGGTTTTTAAAACAGAATATTCATTTTTTACTGTGTCAATTATCTGAACATAAGTATTCACATCCCTGAATTTATAATATCCGTTCAGATTAAATGTTAACGGCAACGAAAAGAACTGATTGGATTTAATTTCAAGTTCGTAAATCCTGTTTCTTAATCCTCCTGCCGCCAGAAAACCTGTCTCAATTGCAGTTCCGAATATATTTTCATCTCTGAGATCAAACAGCAGCTGGAGATTCTTTTCATTGTCTGATCTGATTGAAAACCTGAGCGCTTGTGAATTTTTTTCTATTACCCTTACCATAAGATCAGGACGATTATTATTCTTATGGTATTTATAATCAAAACTTACCTGCTGAAAAAGATTAGTGCTCATTACATTCTTGAGACTTTCATTTACTTTATTTACTCTTATAGGTTTGCTGATATCAGTTTTTAATTCTCTCAGGATCACATTATCATTTGTAATAATATTACCGTTAAGCTTATACGCATCAATTTTACCGTCATCAAATTCTATTTCAAGGTTACTATCGGAATGATTAAAATAATATTTTACAATACCTTTAACTGAATATCCGTTTTTTCTTAGAATACCGAGAAGCTCGTTCCTGAGTATATCCGCCTTTTTTACATTAAAGACCGTTCCCTTATATTCTTTCAGAAATGTTCTGATTTTTTCATCAGCTTCAGGGATTGAATTTTTAACAGTTACCGAATTCAATATGTCATAGGGAATAAAATTATAGTTTACGGAAATGTTATTGCCTTCTCTGGAAATTGTGGCATACGCATCTTTGAAATATCCTGTCCTGAATATGTCTTTAAGATTCTTTTCTATAGAAGTGTATTTTACAAACTGTGAATCGGTTTTTTGGATTACAGAATCAGCTATATCACTCAGTTCAAATGGTATTGAAATTATCACGTCAGGATTTATTACAAAATTATTCTGATATTTTGATGAAGATAACTCCATCGAATCTATGCCTCTTATAACATCAGACATACTCAGCTTTGCGGATTCATACCCTTTATTAATGAGATAATCGAATCTGCTGTAAGAATATGACGAAAAATCCTTAATATCAGGAGTGATAATTACGTTTGCGTCATTTAGCTGAAGATTGCTCAGCTGCATCATAGTTATTGATAAAATCTGATCCGCGGTATTAATCGGGTCTTCCAGGTCTTTATCCGTTTTTAAAGGACTGGTGGAGTTTACTATCACAGTAAAATCAGCTCCTTCATCTTTTGCAGTTTTTGCGGGAATGTTAGCTGAAAGTCCTCCGTCAACAAGCTTTTTTCCGTTTATTATTATTGGTGTATAAAGCAATGGGAATGTTAGCGAGGCTTTTATCGATTCAGACAGATTCCCTTTTTTTAATAATACTTTTTCTCCTGTGTTAATATCAGTCGCCACTGAAATGAAAGGATACTTAAGTTCGCTGAAATTCTGCTTTGTGTTATAACGGGAATTTAAAATAAGCGTATTAATTTTTTCACTAAGATATTGTCCGTTTGAAAATGAGGAAGGCAGTATTTCAGGTTTAATTCCGTCGAGAGGGATTGTAAGCAGGCTTCTGTCCTGAATTTTTTTTTGTTCAAGAAAAAGCGAAGTTCTCTGGTACTTATTTGTCAGACTCAGAGCTCTTTCCCAGTCAAAATCATTTATGATATTTTCAATTTCACTGACAGTATATCCTGATGAGTATAAACCTCCTATCACAGTGCCAATACTGGTCCCGACTATAAGATCAATATCAATTTCGCTTTCTTCAAGCGCTTTTAAAACCCCAAGCTGCGCAAATCCTCTTGCGCCGCCGCCGCTTAACACAAGACCTACTTTTTTGTATCTCGTACTCTTTGGAGTAATATTGAAAAAATTAGTATCAACATTTGATATGCTTCTGTATGAAAGTCTTATAGTGTCAGAAACTGATTTTTGTATTTCAGCTGAATCTGTACCGGATTTATATAATACTGATTCTTCGGCGTAAACCGTCCCGCATAATAAAGTAATTATACAATATGATATTATTAAAAATATTTTTAACATATTAATTTGTAGAATTTAACCGAACCTAATCCTTTTAGTCTGAAATAATCTTTAGGTATTTTCTGTTTTTGTATCCGATAAAATAAATTATCAATCCGACCAGCAGACCCGGATACATCGGTTCAAGATTAAACGGATAAACTGCAGTTCCGTCTGCGGAATTAATGTTGCCGATTATGAAAGAAATGAAAGAAACACTGAATGAGCTAATCATAGCCATCAGAATATATCTCGAATGAACCTGAAATTTTTCAAAATAAGCGCTAAGCACACTAATAAGCAATGCAGGTATAATCATTGTTCCGATAGTATACCAGATTTCAACTACGGAAGGAATAAGATATGCGAGCAGTAAAGAAAACAATGCGCTTACTATCATTCCTAACTTATTATATCTACTGATCTCATCAGTATTATTCTTAAATCTTGAAACAATGTCTTTGCTGAATGTAGTTGCCGATACAAACATATATGAATGTAATGAAGACATAATTGTAGCGATCAGCCCGACAAAAAATACGCCTTTTGCAATCGGAGGCAGTATCCTGTCAGCCAGCGCCGGGTATGAATAAAGCGCTCCTGGAATGCTGTTAATATCAACAAAAGCTTTTGCATAAAGACCTGCAGTCGTAGTCATGAAATCAAAGATCATCCAGAATACCAGAGAAATTAAAATTCCTCGTTTCGGCGTCTTCTTATTTTTTACGGCATAACATCTCTGATGAAAAACAGGATCTATTAATACCCATGAACCGATAAAAAACCAAACAAAGAATAATTGAATATTTATTCCTCCTGTGAGTGTAAGATATTGTTCAGAAAGTCTTGAACTTAAATAATCAAATCCTCCGAGTAAATTGAAACAGAAAGGCAGTATTATTCCGAAACCTACAAACATAAGAATGAACTCGAAAATATTTACTCTCACATCAGCATTAAATCCTCCTTTAAATAAATATGCAATTGACACAATTAGCGCAAACACCATTGCGTACACCATATTAAATCCGAACACGATTCTTATCATTATACCCAGCATAAATAAAAACGGAGCCGGCGTTGCAAGCAGGAAAATCAGAATACCGCCGATAATGCTTACCTTTTTGCCGTAAACTCTGAAAAGCTTATCAGGTATTGTATATAAATGTGATTTCCTGATCTTATCAGCCAGGAAGAAAGCGAAAAATGTTATAAACACATAAAAAGGGAATGCATACAGCAGCCAGCCTGAAATGCCGTAACTGTAAGTAAACTCACCAATACCTAATACACCTCCGTAAAATGAAGAAACAAGTGTCGCAACAAATGCCGGTAAAGTAAGCAATCTGCCGCCTACAATATAATCTTTAACAGAATTATCAGAGGACTTTGTCCTGAATCCTATTACAAGTATAATTATGAAATATGTAATGATTATAAGATAATCATTAGTAGAAAGCAGTACTTTCAATTTTAGGATTTATTTACAAAATGATTTTTAAATAACAGGAGGAAACCTTTTTCCAGACTGACGCTGACTTTTTCCGATACGGAAATATTTAAAGATCCTTCCCTTTTTCCTAATTCAAGGTTTTCATTGCTAAGACTGTATTTTAGACCTTTTGTTTTTACTGAAATAGCTTTCGGGAATGGCAGCAATGAAACTGTATTTCCTGTTTTGTATGAAAATTCCGAAACTCCTTTTACAAAATAGATTTCGAATTCATCTGAATACAATGTAATATCAAGTTTCCTGAAGTATCTTTTTAATACGCTGAAGTTATTAAGAGTATGATCTGCTCTTTCGCTTACAGCGCCAAATATTTTCAGTTTATCATATTTATTTTTTAAACAATAATTTAAAACCTTTTCAAAATCGGTCGTTTCCTGTTCAGGGATTCTTTTTATAACTGTATTAAGACTTTTGTAAAAATCCAGAACATCTTTTTCAATGGAATCAAGATCACCAGCGATTACATCAGCTTTAATTCCATTCTCTTTAAGATGATTTGCTCCGCCGTCAGCTGCGATTATGAAATTTTTTTCCCCTTTGAATAATTTATTGTAAACATGTATCGGTATATTTCCGTTAAGGAAAATGAGGTTATTCATAAAAATTTCAGACTTTGATAATATTGGAATAAATTTATTTAAATTATAGATAAAATTTTTAGAAACTGCTGCTTATTCCCTATGCTGTCCGTAATATTTTTAAATAAGAAAACATTCGTCAAAATTATATTATTTTTGCAGTTTTATATCAATCTATTTAGAAGACCCGCCTTTGAAAAATTGCCGATAGAATTCATTAGCAATTGCGTCAATAAATTTTCCTTGTTTGAGAAATTTGCGAAGCAAATTTTGAGTTGGAAATTTTATAGCAATTGTGAGCCGAAGACGTCCCGAAGGGAAAAGGAATTCCGGCAATTTTTCATTAGCGGAGATTTTTCTATAGTACTTTCTTTTGAACTGTCAAAAGAAAGTACTATAAAAGCGATACAACTTTAATTTTAAAACTAAACGTTGACAGATGTGACATATTCCTGTAATTATTTCTACATTTGAAAATATTAGAATAATATTTAAGACATTACAATTGAATTATAACCGGTTATTTTTTATTTATTTTAATCCTTAAATGCATTTAGTTAAATCAATATTAAATTTATCTTGTAAGTTCTATTTAAATACTTTATGAATTTTCTGAATCCGTCCGTTCTGATAGGTCTGTTTGCTGTTTCCATTCCGATACTCATTCATCTGCTTAATCTAAGAAAACTAAAGAAAGTTGACTTCAGCACACTGATGTTTCTTAAGGAAATTCAGAAATCAAAAATGAGAAGAATAAAACTTAAGCAGCTGTTGCTTCTCGCTTTAAGAATTTTTGTGATTGCTTTTCTGGTGCTTGCATTTTCCAAACCTGTTCTCGAAAATTATTCCTTCAGCGCTGATGCGGAAGGAAAATCGACAGTTCTGATTTTTCTTGATGATTCATTCAGCATGGATGCGCATGACGTAAACGGCAGGTATTTTGATCAGGCGAAGAGAACTGTTTCCGGAATTCTTGAAAATTATTCTGAATCGGATGAAATAATTTTGATACCTTCTTCAATTACCGGCTTTAAAAATTCAGCAGGAATTACCGGAGGGATATCTGAGATTAAAGACTCTCTTGAATTTCTGAAAGTTTCATACAAACCTTTCAAACTCAATGACGCTTTCATATTGTCAGAACAGATACTGAAAAATTCTGTAAATCCGAATAAAGATGTTTTTATAATTTCTGATTTTCAATCGGTAAATATTGATGAGAGATCTGAGATATTCAAAAATAAAGATGCATCTGACGTAAATTATTTTTTTATTAAATCCGGAAGCAGAAATATTTCCAATCTTTCTCTCGACAGTCTTGCCGTAATTTCAAAGATACCGGCGAAATTTGGTAATATCAGACTATCGGTAAATCTGACAAATCATTCCGAAACACCTGTTTTCAATAAATCTCTGAAATTATTTATTGACGGAAAACTTGCAGAGGAAAATTTAACTGACGTTAATGCAAAGAGCTTTACTAAAAAAGAGTTTTCATTTACGGCTGACAGAGCAGGGGATATACACGGTTATATTGAGCTGGCAGCGGATAATCTGCAGGAAGATGAACTTACGCAGGATAACAGAATTTATTTTGACATTTATGTTCCCGGAAAAATAAAGGTAGGTATGATAGGAAATCCGGAAAATTTCAAATTCGTAAATGCAGCTCTGAATTCAGCTCAGAATCTAACACCGGATGAAAACTCCGAAAATCTCTTTGAAATATTATATCAGAATGATGTAACAGAAGATATTTTTAATAAGGATGTATTAATGATTTCTACTGATCAGTCATTCAGCGGAAATGACGGTAAGATGCTGTCGGAATTCCTGGAAGCCGGTAAAGGGATATTTATATTTCTGAATGAAAGTACTGACATTGAAAATTTTAATTCAAATATTTCATCTGTTCTGAATGTTCCCGTTATAGAAAAACTAAAAACAGATGAACTTCAGAATTTAAATCTCAAATTCGGAAAGATTGACTTTGAAAATCCGCTCATTGCTGAAATATTCAGAAACAAACAGCTTAATATAACTTCAGAATCTTTAATTGATTTTCCGGATATAAGAAAATATTTTCAGCTGATTATGAATGATAAAAGCTTTCCTGTTATTACATTGTCAGACAACAGAGCGTTCATTTCCGAAACTGAATTGCCAAAAGGTAAATTTCTTATGAGCGCTGTTTCAGCCGGGACAGGATTTTCTGATTTTCCGTTAAACAATATATTCCCGCCTCTTATGATAAGAAGTGTTTTTTATCTTAACAGCGACTTTAGCTTTACAAATGAAAATATGATAGGAAGGTCAAATGTCATTTCTGTCAAAGGTCTGAAACACATAACAGGTTTGAATTCACCCGACGGAAATTTTACAGAAATTAATTATGGAATTTCAGGACCTTCGGATAAATTTCTTATTATTCCATACAGCGAAAGCACTGCATCAAAGGGACTTTATATCATTAATGACAGCGCCGGTAATAAGTTTGGATTTTCTCTTAACAGCGATCCGGCGGAAAGTAAAACCGGAGTATTAAGCGAAGAGGAAATTGATGTCGTAATAAAAAATTTCGGATTGGTAAACGCCGTACAGATAAAAGATATAAATAATATTTCAGCGGTGATAAGTGAAAAAAGAACCGGCACTTCCTTATGGAAATATTTTCTGATTGCAGCGCTTTTTTTTCTTGCGCTTGAATTAATTTATTCTAAAAAGCTTGAAGAATAAAACTATTTTAGGTTTAATTTAGAATAAAATCCCGGGCAATTCTGTAAGTCGGACATCCGAGTGAAACGATCATATCGTGGAAGTCTTTAAGCGTTTTACTGTCTCCGAATTTTTGGAAATAATCATCTTTGAATTTTCTGAGGTAAATCTTTCCGAGAGTGTAATTTATATACCCCGGATCAAATGCGCCTCTCTCAGCTTCCTGTAATGCAGTTGTTTCAGTCATGAAAGCATTTTTAATAAAATATTCCTTCGCTTCCTGTTCAGACATTCCTTCACAATGTATTCCGATAGCAACCATATATCTGCAGCACCTTATCATAGCTTCGAGAAGCATTCCTATCTTTGACTTAAAATCATTCCCGGAATATCCAAGCTCTATCATCATTTCTTCCGTGTAATGCGCCCAGCCTTCCACATAGGAATAACTCATGAATATTTTTGAAATATCAGATGCATGTAAGTTTGAATTTAAGAAATGTGTATAATGACCGGGATAAGCTTCGTGAATTGAGATAAGCTTAAGTATTGGAAAATTAAACTGTGTCATCCACTCTTCTTTCTTTTTTTCGTCCCAGTCCTTTTCCGGCAGATTAACATAATAAAATGATTCACTGGATTTTTCAAAAGGTCCTGCGGTATTCATTGCTGCAAAACCAAAATTCATATACCTCGGCATTTCTGTTACTATGCAATTCAGTTCTTCAGGTAAATTAACAATGTTGTTTTTTCTGATAAATTCTATCAGTTCATAAAGAGTATTTTCCGTATCAGAAACAAGAGAATCTTCCGAGGGATGATCATGTTCAAGTGATTCCAGTTTATCATGAAAGTCATTATCGTCAAGAATCTTTTTTAATTCATTCTGAAGTCTTGCTAACTCTTTTTCACCGCTTGCTTTAAGCTCTTCAAAGTTTATTTCAATGTGTTCATTTACAAAAAGCATTTTCATAAATTTTTCCTTGCCAAGAATATTGGATTTATCCTCTACGGAACTTGCCCTGTCCAGAAAATTTATATACTTATTAAACGCTTCTACTGCAGCATTGCTTGCAATAATATATTCGTTTTTCAGCATTTCATCTTTACTTCGATCACTGATCACATTCAGTAATTCCACTTTAAAAAAATCCTCATAACCCTGTGAAAAATGTCTGGCGTATCTGCACAAAACTCTCGGCAGTGTTTTGTTTAAATTATTTTCAGCTGTATTCAGTACTTCAGGAATTTTCTTCATAATGCTTACAACCGAAGCAAGTCTTTCATCAAACGGCGCATACTCTCTGCTGATATAATTGTGAAGACCGCTGAAAACAAAAGCATAGTGCATAGGATTTTTTTTATATGACTGGATTTCCTCTATGTTAAAAATTGTCATTTCAGCCGACCAGATTGCTGCGTCAAGTTCATATCTGTCAGCTTTTGATAATTCATTTCTGTTAATAGACTTAAACCTTTCCAAAAAACTTTTAGCAACATCAACTGCATTTTTATGGCCTTTTTCAGATTCATCGCCGATTTTTCCGTCAAACTGATGCAGCCCAAGATCTGTACCGTGTGCAGGATTCAGCTCTAAATATTTTCCGATATATTCTTTGACTAATTTTTTAAAATCTTCAGGTGAATTCATTTTTAATTTATATTTTTAATTCTGAATTATTTCCCAGACTGATTTTTACTGTTTCTCTTTTGACCGCTGCTCCTTCACCGATAATTGACTCTTCAATAATTGCATTTTCGACGGTTACATCATTATCCAGTATACTATTAGATATTATGCTTTTACTGACTCTGCAATTATTATTTATTGTTGCAAATGGACCTATAATGCTGTCAGTAATTTCAACATTCTTTCCGATATGAACAGGGTAAATAATCTTTGAATCGGGATACTCAGATTTAATTTTTTTATTTCTTTTCTGCAGTATATATCTGTTGGTCTCGAGCAGAGTTTCAGGTTTACCGCAGTCCAGCCATCCGGTCACATTATAAGTCGTCATCTTTTCTTTTTTACTTATCATATTCTCAAGCGCGTCAGTCAGCTGAAATTCACCTTTCACAGTGATCTTGTTTTTCATAATATATTCAAGTGAATTAAACATTACACTCGAATTTTTAAGATAATATAATCCTACTATCGCTTCGTTTGAAGGAGAGATCTCTTTTGAAGAAGGCTTTTCCACAAATCTTTTAATAAATCCGTTATCATTTTTTTCAACTACTCCGAATCTTCTCGGATCATCAACTTTTTTTACACCGATCACAGAGTCATTGCTGTTGATAAGTTTTTTAAGATCTACATCAAACAAAGTGTCGCCCAGTATTATAAGACATTCTTCGTTTTTATTTTTAAAAACTGGCTTTGCGCAATGAACAGCATGGCCAAGTCCTTTTGCTTCTTCCTGAACTATATAATCAAATTTAAAATCGAATGCGTTATCAAGATATTCCCTGATCTTTTCTCCCAGAAAACCGGTTATCAGAATGATTGAAGAAGCGATCTTGTCTTTTATAAGCTGATCAATAATATAAAATATCATTGGCTTGCCGCCTACATTCAAAAGTACTTTCGGTTTTGTCAGCGTATGCGGTCTTAATCTTGTTCCAAACCCGGCTACAGGTATAATGACTTTCATAATTAAATTAAAATTCTGTTTTTAAATAATAACAATAATCCATTAAAGATTTGAAATTCCTTCGGATTTCTTCAGCCATTAATGTAAGCTGATATGTTTGAAATTACATCATTCAGTTTATTGACATTTTTAGCGCCGGCTGTGGCAAGATGAGGTTTACCGCCGCCGCCGCCGTCAAGTTCTTTTGCTATAACGGAAATTATTTTGCCTGCATTAAATCCTTTTTCCTTTATAAGATTATCGCTGACGGTACATACCAGATTGATCTTCAAATCAATAACAGATGCAACAATAGCGATTCCGTTTGTTATTTTTTTTCTTAAATATTCTCCGATCTCTTTAAACTCATCAGTGTTCTTTGCATCAGCAACGTATGCAATAAGCTTATAACCGTTTGTCTCTTTTGAGTTAATTATTACTTCATCCAATTTCTGAAAAAGTAACTGCACATTTTTTTTCAGCAGTTCCTTTTCTGCAATTTTTCTTTCCTCTGATAGTTTTTCTTTAATTTCTATTAATGAATTCAAAGATTCGCCCTGAAAATTCATAAGGGATTTCATCAGAGCTGTATTTCTGAAATCAGTATTATCAAGCTGATTATTCATATTTTCTATTGCTTTTCTGAATTCGCCTGAATATTTATCAGGAAGTTCTGATGTTAATAATTCAATTTCAGAAATTTTATCTTTGAGATAATGAGCAATGCCGGTTCCTGTCCTCGCGAAAATTCTCCTTGTCCCTGAAGCAATACTTTCTTCTTTTGTAATTTTAAAGAGGCCTATTTCTTCAGTGTTTTTTACATGTGTGCCGCCGCAAAACTCAACGCTGAACTTATCGTCAATAAAAACCACTCTCACTTTATCTCCGTATTTCTCACCGAATAATTTTTTTACGTTCGGTATTTTATTCGCTTCTTCTATTGAGAGATCGACTTCAGTATATACCTGTATCTTTTCCTGAATTTTAAAATTTACAAGATCTTCAATTTCTTTTATCTGTTCATCCGTAACTTTGTGGAAATGAGGGAAGTCAAATCTTAAATATTCATCTGACACTAATGAACCATGCTGCTTAATGTAATCTCCGAAAATTCGTCTTAGAGCTTCATGCAGGAGATGAGTTGCGGAATGATTTCTTTCAATTGAACTCCTTCTTTCCCTGTTTACATACGCCTTTACATTACTGACCATAACATCTTCATTGATATTCCTGTCTGTTATCAGAAAATATTTTTTTGAATCAATAATATTAATCTTCTCTCCTGATCCGGTTTCAATATATCCTGTATCGCTAATCTGTCCGCCGGATTCTGAAAAAAAAGGGTTAGTCTTTAAAACAATTATATTTTTTTCACTATCCGGGATTATCATTTCGGTAATAACTTCATTGCTTTGATCAGAATAGGGATCATAAATAACATCGGTATTTTCCGGATTGACTTCAGGACCGGATTCAAATTCAAAGCTTACTTGTTTCCTTGAAATTTTCCCTCTCTCTTTCTGTTTTTCCATATCTTCCTCAAACTTAAGAATATCAACTTTCAAACCGCGCTCTCTTGCCATCATCTCAGTTAAGTCAAGAGGAAAACCAAAAGTATCGTAAAGTTTAAATGCTTCATCGCCGGGAAATATTTTAGTATTTTCCAATGATTCCGAAACTTCATTAAAAAGTTTTATACCTCTGTCAAGAGTTACATTAAAACTTTCTTCTTCAGCTTTTATAACTTCTTTAGTAAAATCCTTTTTATTTATAATTTCAGGAAAGATTTCTCCCATAGAATCAACGAGTACATCAACAAGTTTATATATGAAGGGCTCATGAAGATCGAGATTTCTGCCGTATCGTGATGCTCTGCGCAGTATTCTTCTCAATACATAACCTCTGCCCTCATTGGATGGAATTGCTCCGTCAGTGATTGCAAATGTTAATGTTCGGATATGATCAGCTATTACATTCATAGCCGGAATGTTTTCAGATTCGTAAACTTTATCTGAAATATCACATATCTTGTTTATTAACGGAAGGAATATATCAGTCTCATAATTTGATTTTTTATTTTGCAGCACTCTTACAATTCTTTCAAAACCCATACCCGTATCGACATGTTTCATAGGCAGCAATTCCAGCTCTTTGTCTTTCTTTCTGTTATACTGAATGAAAACCAGATTCCAAATTTCCACAACATTCTCATTCCCGGCATTTACGTCATCAGCTTTACATCCGTTTTCAGTGCTGTCATAATGTATCTCAGAGCACGGACCGCACGGACCAGTCTCTCCCATTTCCCAGAAATTATCCTTTTCTCCAAATCTTAAAATATGAGTTTTATCAATATCCGTTTCATTTTCCCAGATTTCAAATGCCTCATCGTCCGTTTCAAACACAGTAACCCATAATCTGTCTTTATCAAGTTTCCATACTTTAGTAAGTAATTCCCACGCCCAGATTATTGCTTCTTTTTTATAATAATCTCCGAACGACCAGTTGCCAAGCATCTCAAAGAAAGTATGATGATATCCGTCCATTCCCACTTCCTCCAGATCATTATGCTTTCCTCCGGCTCTGATGCACTTTTGCGTATCTGCTGCTCTTGAATATTTTCTTTGACCGGTTCCCAGAAAAACATCTTTAAACTGATTCATGCCTGCATTTGTGAAAAGCAAAGTTGGATCATTTACAGGCACTACCGGGGAGGAAGGTACAATAGTATGATCTTTATTTTTAAAAAAACTGAGAAATGACTTTCTGACTTCTTTGGATTTCAAATTGTAATTTTTAATAACACACAAAGTAACTTTAATGAATGATAAATTAAATATAAATATACTGAGATTTCAACTACTGTAAAAAATATTAAAAAGGAGATCCGGAAGATTTAAAATTTTAGGTTAATTTTTACTGCGGCTCAAAAATGCTAAATTAATTTTCTGAAGTTTTAATTGTAACTAAATGCCAGGTTACCCCGACTGCAATAATTATCAAAAGAATCCTGATGTATAAGAGATCTGTTAGTAAAAGGGCTGAAGCAAGAATTCCGATCCACAGAAATGTGATGGAAAAGATTTTTGAATTCAGAGTCATTCCTCTTCCTGAAGAATAGTCATTAAGATATTTACCGAAATACTTATTATTATGAAGCCATTTATGAAATTTTTCAGAACTTCTGGCAAAACACCAGGCTGCCAGTATAAAGAATATAGTGGTAGGCAGGAGAGGTACAAATATTCCAAGAATGCCTATTGATGTAAGAATTATTCCTGACAGCAACAAAATCCACCTGAAAAAAGAATTCCGGCTGATATTGTATTCTGTAGTTTTATTATTTGAATTTTCCATGAGACAGTTTCAAAAATGGTAAATTTTATATTCTTATTAAAGTTCAAAATAGATAATAGTCGTAACAGATTTCAATAACTTAATCTTTATTTGAAAATTTATTTGACTTCTAATAAAAATAGAATTGTAATTATTTCATAAAATAGATAAATTGTAGACTATTTTAATAAATTAATCCGAAATGAAAAGAAGTAACTTAAAAAAATCCAATTACAAATTAACACAACAGATAACCGCTAAAAAGAATCAGCCGAAGAAAAGAGACCCGTTTAAAGAGCGTGGTGTTAAAGATTATATCGATATATTTGACGCAAGACTTCTTACTAGATTTCTAAATGAACAGGGAAAATTACTTCCTGCCAGGATCACGGGAGCTACATCTAAAATGCAGAGAAAACTCAATACGGCAATCAAAAGAGCAAGACATCTCGCGATTATTCCGTTTGTCAGTGAAGGCACAAGATATTAATAAAATCATTTTATAAAATAACTTTTAGATAACTCTCGGGCTCCGGCGCGGGAGTTTTTTATTTATGAAGAAAAATATTTTACTTTACTTATCTGCGTTATATTTTTTTATTTTTTCAGGATATTCCTTCTCGCAGATCTCCGAAAACAATTCTTTGATATTAGGAACATTTAAAATAACAAAAGTTATAGACGGTGATACATTTAAATTTGAAAATCTCGACGGATCATCAAGACTGCTTGGAATTGATACGGAGGAAACTTTTAAAACAGATGATGCAGCAGCGAAAACAGATGAGATTTCTGCAAAATGGGATGAATACTATAGATTAGAAAAAGGAGAGAATAAAATGCCCGTTAAAACCAATTCACCTCTTGGTTACGAGGCAATGATATGGGCTAAGGAATTTCTAAAGGATGTTGAAAATGCAAGACTTGAATTGGAAGATGAAAACAGAGCCATGGATATTTTCGGAAGGCATCTTGTTTATATGTTTGTGCAGAAGGACGGTAAAGAAATTAATTACAATGTCGAATGTGTGAGATTGGGTTACAGCCCTTATTTTAACAAATACGGAAACAGTAAAAAATATCATCAGGATTTTATTGCCGCTCAGGAATACGCCAGAAATAATAAACTGGGTATTTGGGATCCCGATAAGAAACATTATCCGGATTATGAAGAAAGAATCAACTGGTGGAATAAGAGAGCTGAACAGCTTGAGAATTTTGAAAAAAAATATTCAGACAACGAAAATTATTTTAATCTTTCAGACGAAAGTGATTTCAAAAGACTTTCGGAAAATGTAGGAAATGAAATAATAGTATTCGGAAATATTTCGGATGTTCTTACGAAAAAATTTCCATATCTCCTAAGAATTCCGCGAACAAAGGAAGATACTTTTGAACTTGTAATTTTTGAGGATAATGCTAATCTCTTAAATGAAATGGAGATAGATAATAAAAAGGAATACTATACTTATATTAAAGGGACTCTTGGAGTATATAAAGGAAAATATCAGATAGAATTGAAAGATAAAGATCAGATCTGGATTGAATGATCAGGAAATTTTCTTTAAAACTATAATAGTTATATCATCATACTGAGGCATATTTTCTGAGAATTCAAGAAGTGAATCTTTAATTGAATTAATAATTTCTTTTGGACTTTTTGATTTTTCAGAAAAAATTACTTCTTTAAGTTTCGTTTCTCCGTATTCTTCATTATTTATATCAAGAGCTTCAGTCACTCCGTCTGTATATAGGACTATTAAATCATCTTTCTCTAAATGAACCTTTCCTATTTCGTAATTCATTTCAACATCTAATATTCCAATTATAAATCCTCCTTCAGTAAGCTCCCTGAATTCATTATTCTTAAGCAATAACGGAGGATTATGACCGGCATTAATATATTCGAATGTATTTTCTTTATTATCCAGTATTCCCCAGAAAAAAGTGATAAATTTTTCTGATGATGTATTTTCATAAATGAGTTCGTTAATCTTTTCAGTTACTTTGGCTAAATTAAACTCGCCCTCTTTATATAGCTTAAGATAAGAATGAACGGCGGACTGAATGCTAGCCATCAAAAGTGAAGCAGGTGTACCTTTTCCTGATACATCAGCTATTACAAGAACTAATTTATCCTCAGTTAGTTTGATGACATCAAAATAGTCACCGCCGATTTGTAAAGCAGGCATATTTAGTCCCGAAATTTTATAATCTTTCGTTTCAGGAATTTTATTCGGGAGTAGCGCTATCTGAATTTCTCTTGCAACTATTAATTCACTCTCTATTTTTTGTTTGCTCAAATATTCCTGAAATAAAAAGTAGTTATGAAGAGAGATAAGTGACATATTCATGATTGATTCAAGAAATTCAATATCCTCTGCGGTATATGGATTTTTGCTGAGTTTTTTACCGAGACAGATTATGCTGTCTATCTCATTGTTAATAATTGTTGGAATATATAACTCGAACCCTTTGGAAAACAAATACTCAAAGAAAGGTTCCTGCGAACTTTTATCTATAATTAAAGATCTCTTAAAATCCTGATTAATATTATCCCCTGAAAAAAGAATATCCGGATTAAATTTATCTAATTCAAAATTTTTGCTGTCCTTAATGATTTTAAATCTATTGTTACTGTCTCTTGATAAAATTGCATAATCTTTAATGCCAAAATTACCAAGTAAAGTATAATTCAAAAGCTTTATAATTTTTTTCTTGTCAATAAAACTGGAATTAAATTCCTTGCCTAATTCAAACAATGAATTTAACTGTCTAATTTTATTGTTTAATGCGCTGTTTAATTCAGTAACCTGTTCAAATTTAATTGTATTTTCAACAGCTGAGGAGGATATATTAAGCATAGTCTCGATAAATATTATTTCATTATTAAAAAGCTCGGTATTGTTAAGCTTTTTCCCGAGACATAATATGCCGAGATATTTATTCTGAAAATAGATTTTAAAATAATATTCAAATCTGTGTTCATTTAAAAAATCACTTTTATCGGTAATATCATTAAAATTAAAAACAGATAATTTTGGAAATTCAGCTTCAATTGATGTGTTGAGTAATTTAAGATCAATGCCTTTTACCGCTTTAATAATGTATCTGAAATCGGCATCACTTGTTTTAAGTAAAACAACTGCTTTTGAAATGAGCATTTTGCCCATTACGCTGAGTAAGATATTATTGAGAATGTAGTTTAGATCTAATTTACTGCTGATCAGCTGAGAGAATTCTATTAAAGAATTTAATTCAAGTTGTTTTCTGGCAGGACCATTGATTTCCATTTTATAACTGCAGATTTGAAAGTGATTGTGAAACTGAATACTATAGATTTTTAATCAAAGTAAGACTGTTTTTATCAGGGTTTAAGTGTAAAAACTCAATTTTGTTCATGAATTTTTTCATTATAGGGACGCCGAGACCGCCTATTTTAAATTTATTAAAATATTCTTTCATATCAGGATTGCTGATATTATTAGGATCAAATGCTTTTCCTTTGTAATTAAGTTTTATGATAAATTGATTTTCATTTGTATTTAACTCAACTTCAATAATTTCCTTATCATTATACATATGAGCATGCTTAATAATATTAGTGCACGCTTCATCGACAGATAAAATAATCTGATTAACAGAGCTTTCATCAAATCCAAAAGTTCTTGCCTTATCCTCAATGAATTTTCTTAATAAATGTAAATTCTTAGTTGAACTTTTAAACAATATTTTATTTGTCTTATCCATTTATTATAAATCAATTGAATTTTTCAATTGCAGCATCTTCTTCTTTATAAATTTCAAACAATATCGGAAATCCTAACATATCAAAAATATTATAAATTTTATCACTCATTGCACAAAGTTTTATATCTCCTGCATTATTTCTTGCAGTTTCAATAAATGCCATAAATACGCCTAATCCGGCACTGCTTATATAGGATAATTTTTCAAAATTTACAATGATTTTGAATTTTTTCTCCGAAATTATTTTCTCAAAACACTTCTCCAGCTCTACGGAAGTGTGTGCATCCAGATAACCTTCAAGACCTAAAATTGAAATGTTATCTTTTTGCTTGGTTTTTATTGAAAACTCTTCCATTATATATATATATTTTAATTTGTGCCAAAATCAATAAAATTAATGTTAAAATAAATGGTAATATTTAAATTAAAAATTCCTTTTGTATATTTTACCGGATAGTATATTCCAATTGAGTAGAAATTAAAATGCTGATAACGATACTTGAAAATATTTTTTTAATTTTAAAAAAAGATACCGGATATGTATTTTTGTATACCAAATATCATAGATTATAATTCGTATTTAGATTATCTTTGTTGCATTAATGAAGATTTTAAAAGGAAAGAGAATTAAGTCCTGCAGAAAAATTATCGGGATTTTATCAGGTACATCTGTAGATGCTGTGGATTTAGTTCTTACAGAAATAAAAGGATCTGGTGTAAATACCGGGATTAAAGTATTAGATTTTTATTCTTTACCTATTAATTCAGAACTGAAAAATATTATTTTAAATCTCTCATCTGATAGAAATAACGCCTCCGGCGATATTTGTAAATTAAATTTCATAATCGGAAGATTATTTAGTTTTACAATTAATAAATTCTTAAAAAAAAATAAAATTTCACCCCGAGAAATAGATTTGATAGGTTCCCACGGTCAGACTATACACCATTACCCGTTTAAAAAATACCAATCCGGATTTTATTCGAATTCTACATTGCAGATCGGCGATATTTCAGTAATAGCAAATGATACGGGAATTGACACTGTCGGCGATTTCAGAACAGCTGATGTCGCGGTAAATGGGCAGGGAGCGCCTCTTGTACCTTATCTTGATTACATAATAAGCCGGAAAAGAAAATTAAATACTGTTTTTCTTAATATCGGCGGTATTTCAAATGTTACTTATATAAGTAAAAATTCCCGGCTAAATGATGTAATTGCCTTTGACACAGGTCCCGGTAATATATTGTTAGACATTATCTCTCAAAAATATTTTAATAAAAAATTCGATAAAGACGGTAACATTGCATCTAAAGGAAAAATTAATCCAAAACTGATCAGTAAATTGCTTTCATTTGATAAATTTATTAAAATGAAACCTCCAAAATCCACCGGGAGAGATTATTATAATCAGGAATTTTTAAAAAAAATTATCGGCAAAAAGAGATATGATCCGTCGGATATCATGGCTACTTTTAATTTTTATACGGCTTACTCAGTATTCTTAAATATTAAAAATCTGAATATTGATACTATTGTTATTAGCGGAGGCGGGTCTTTTAATTTAGTTCTTGTCAGTCATATTATGAGTTTGTTCGATAATATTGCAGTTGAATATCTGGATTTTAACGGTATAAATTCTTCCAATAAAGAAGCTGTATTGTTTGCTGTATTGGCAAATGAACTCGTATGCGGAAATAAAGCAAATATCAGATCTGTTACCGGAGCTGATAAAAATGTTTTTCTTGGTAAAATGAGCTTTGCATAAATTTATCCAATGAATCATAAAGTAGCGATAGTTACGGGAGGAACCGGAGCAATTGGCAGAGCAATATCATTTAAATTATCAGATGAGGGAATAAAAATTTATGTTCCGACCCGTGATTTAGCTAAATTCAATGAAGTGTTTGACAGATCTCAGAATGCAGATACAAATGAGTTTAATCTGAATAAGATTTTTTCATTTAATTGTGATATTACTGATGAGAATTCCGTAATTGAATTTGTAAATAATATATGTGCTATTGAAAACGGGAGGATTGATTATCTGATAAATACTGCCGGAGGAATTGACAATCCTGTTAAAACTGCGGAACTTAAAACAAAGTCTTTATTGAATATGCTTGATTTAAATTTTATGTCGGCTTTTTATTTTTCAAGAGAAGTTTTGAAGTATATGTTAAAAAATAATTTCGGAAGAATCATTTCATTCGGAAGTAAATCTTCAACAGAGATCACTGCAGATAGATTTGCTTATTCATTTTCTAAAAGAGGTGTTATTGATCTTATGAATATATTGAGCGAAGAAAATAAAGATTTTAATATTCGATGCAATACAATTATTCCCGGGATTGTGGATACTCCGTCAAACAGGGAATGGGGCGATGAAGATGATTTTAAAAAATGGACAAATACAAATGATATAGCTGAAATTGTTTCAGATTTATTAAAAGATAAATTCAAATCTTTAAGAAGCTCAGAGTTAAAGCTTTATAATTCAGTTTAATTAAAAATATTTTAAATACATGAAAATTATTGTAACGGGCGGAGCGGGTTTTCTCGGCTTTCATATATCACAAAAAATTAACAGAATAACGGAGTTTAATAACTGTACATTCTTTGACATTGCTGAATTTGAAAAAGATGAATACAATAAAAATATAAACTGTATTTACGGGGACGTAAGAGATAAAGCGCAAATGGATGAAATGATGAAAGGTGCAGATGTGGTAATACACTGCGCCGCTGCTTTACCTCTATGGAAAAAGAAAGACATATTCGAAACAAATGTTGACGGGACAAGAAATGTTATGCAAAGTTCTCTGAATAATAATGTTAACAGAGTTATTCATATTTCATCAACAGCAGTTTACGGAGTTCCGGATGTACATCCTTTGTATGAAGACCATCCCCGGGAAGGAGTAGGTCCTTACGGCACTAGTAAAGTTATGGCAGAGGAAGTCTGTGAAGAATACAGAAAAAAAGGTTTGCCAATATGCATTTTAAGACCGAAAAGTTTTATCGGAACGGCAAGACTCGGCGTTTTTCAGATACTTTATGACTGGGTAGAAACCGGTGTAAAAATTCCAATCATCGGAAACGGGAAAAACAGATATCAGCTTTTTGAAGTTGAAGATCTTGTAGATGCAATACTGCTTGCTTCTACGCTTCCTCTGGATAAAATAAACGATACATTTAATGTTGGTGCTAAAGAATTTAAGACTGTAAATGAAGATGTAGGCGCAATGTGTGAATATGCAGGAACAGGATCAAGAGTTATGACAACACCGTCCGGTTTGATTAAGCCTTTGCTTAGATTTTTTGAAATTATAAATGTTTCACCATTATATAAATGGATCTATGGTACTGCAGATACTGATTCATTTGTTTCTATTGATAAAGCCCGCACACAGCTTGGATGGGAACCAAAATATTCTAATTCAGAAGCACTGATCAGATCTTATCAGTGGTATCTGGATAATAAACATACAATACAGCAGGGTACCGGAGTCACTCACAGAATTGCCTGGAAACAGGGTATACTGTCTTTTTTTAAAAAGTTTTTATAATTATAACTTAGAATCTGTTAAATGAGAAAATTTATACTTGACGTTAATCCTTCAAATGAAGAATTAATCGAAAAAATAAAGTGTTCATCACCCGGTGAAATTGCTTCCGGAGTTAAACTTGCTCGAAAAGCATTTAAAGTATGGAGTAAAACGCCGCTGAAAAAGCGAATTGCTCTTTTCAAAAAAATAGCAAAAGATCTGAATAATGAGAAAAAGAGCATCGGCAGGCTAATAACAAAAGAAATGGGTAAAGTTTACAGATCCGCTGTCGGAGAATGTGAAGGCACTGCTTATGCAATTGAGGAAAATATTAAACTGGCTGAAAAAGCATCTGAAACAGAAATATTTAAAGACGGACCTCTCGTAACTGAGGTTCATCATATACCAATTGGTGTAGTGGCAGTCATTACACCCTGGAATTTTCCTGTAGGTATGCCTGAGTCGTTATTATCACCGGCTATTCTTATGGGAAATACCGTTGTATTTAAGCCTTCAGAAAATACACCTTTAACCGGAAAAGCTATATACGATATTTTCAACAGACACCTACCAAAAGGTGTTATAAATTTACTGCAGGGAGCTGAAGAAGTCGGTGAAGCTTTATTAAGCTCAGATATAGATATGGTTTCCTTTGTAGGTTCACAGGCAGTAGGAAAAAAAATTATGGAAGCCTGTTCCAAAAAACTTAACAGATTAGTACTTGAGCTTGGCGGAAAAGATCCGATGATCGTACTTAAAGATGCTGATCTTGATAAAGCTGTAAATTATGCAGTAAACGGATCTCTGAGGAATTCCGGTCAGGTTTGTGTTTCTGTTGAAAGAATTTACGTTGATCAAAGTATTTTCAGTAAGTTTGAAAAAATGGTTCTAGATAAAGTGAAAACATACAGAGTCGGAGATGGATTTGATGACGTAGATATGGGACCTGTAGTAAGCGAATCACAACGAAATCATGTTTTAACTCAAATTGAAGATGCAAAAAGAAAAGGGGCTAAAGTTTTATTCGGAGGCAGCGCAATGGAACGAAAGGGATTTTTTATTGAACCTACCGTCATCAGTAACCTGAATCACAAACATGATATAATGATTACAGAAACTTTTGGACCCGTAATTTGCCTTCAAAAAGTTAAAAATGCTGAAGAAGCTATCGAAAAGGCAAATGATTCTAGTTTTGGACTCGGAGCTACAGTGTGGACAAAAAATTCTGAAAAAGGAAGAAAAATAGCTGAACAAATTGACTCAGGAATGATAGGGGTCAATCAGGGAATTGGCGGAGTAACAGGAACTCCGTGGGTTGGCATTAAGCAAAGCGGATTCGGATATCTTGGATCTGTGGAAGGTGTCAGACAGTTTTCCGTACCTAAAAAAATATCTTACAAAAAATAACAATTTCAATTATATCAAAATTAATGAAAGTAATCTGCTTTTGTGCAGGTTACTTTTTTATTTATTTATATTATAAGTTCAGCAGTTACAATCCGGAAGGTGTTTCTGTTTAGATAATTTTCTGTTTACAAAATGACTTATCGCTATTAAAAAGGCTCCGACAGGCGTTATTAAAAATAAAAAAATATTATCAGTATCGTGTCCGGCGTCATGGTGATCATGGTAAAGTAAATGACTGACTACAATAATTGCTAAGCCGGTTAGAAATATTATGCCGGGAATTAAACTCCTGTGATGATTCAGATAACCGTGTTTAAATGTAAAAATACCAATCAGCAAACTTATTGAAACGAAGCCAATCTCAACCATCGGATTGCTGAAAAAAGACATTCCGTAGTAAGTAAGCGTAAGAATAATAAACGGCATTAAAATACAATGAACTGCGCAAACAGATGAAGCTAAAAAACCGATCATATCCAGCTTCTGGGAAAGATTATGTTTAATTGTTTTTGACATTTAAAAGCAAATGATTTGCAAATTAAATCTTTCTACTGATTTAAACAATTCATTACGAACTGATTTTTAAATTTATTGGATTCATTTTTGTTCAAATCGATTCTCAATAAATTTATGTATGATTTATCAATAGAGGCTGAACGTTTTAACCAAAAGAGATTAAAGTTAATTTACATGAATTTGCAGATTTGAAAAAACAATTACATTTTTTTTATATATTACAGAAGACAGATTTTCAAAACCTGTTATGATTTTCTTACATGAAAGTTAAGTTCTAAATTTTAATATTGAAGCAAATTTATCATCACAATATATAAATGGAAATAGTTTTAAGTATTTTTTTAGGTATAGGTATAAGCGCAGCCAGCGGATTCAGAATATTTATACCATTTCTGATACTAAGCATTGCAGCTTATTCCGGATATATTGAAGTGAATGAAGAATTTTCATGGCTTGCCGGTTTTCCCGCAATGGTTTCTTTTTTAGCGGCATCAGTAATAGAAACTGCGGGTTATTTTAATCCCTGGATGGATAATATGCTTGATACAATTTCAACACCGGCAGCAATTTTTTCCGGAACAGTACTTTTCCTGTCAGTTATAAATGAAAATAATTACTATTTAAAGTTAATTCTGGCTTTGATATTCGGCGGCGGAGTGGCTGTAAATATACAATTTTTAACGGTAAAAGCACGGTCGGTTTCCTCAGTATTTAAATCCGGTATGGGTAATAAAATTATTGCAGGATTTGAGCTGTTACTTTCTGTTTTAATTTCAATTGCAGCAATTAGTTACCCGATTCAAACATCATTATTTGTTTCAATTCTGATTTTAATTTTATATAAAATTTTAAAAAATGCAAAATCCAGATTACGTGAAAAGTTTTAAAAGCTAAGTGAATTGCTATATATAATAATGAAAATTTGAATAAAATATTTGTGGTCAAAGCCGGTATACAATTAAAAATATTCTTAAATTCCAGGCTCATAATAGTAAATTAAAATTCCTTTCAAATTCATTATAATGAAGCCGGTTAAACTTTAAGAGAATAAATTTATAAAAAGTTTTATATTAGTATTTAAAGTTAACTTCCCATCACTTAATTTTGCAAATTGCAGCGGGAGTGGCGAAACTGGCAGACGCACCATCTTGAGGGGGTGGCGCTCACAAGGCATGCGGGTTCAAGTCCCGCCTCCCGCACTAAAATTTACTCAGTTGTTAAAAAATTTTGCTTGCCAGTTATTATAACTATCTTGATTATTAGCTATAATCGTGATATATTTGTAGCTTTATAAATTAATACTTAAGAAATTTTGTCAAAAAAGTTTTATGAATCCTATGTTATCTTTGACGGTAATTTAGATGATTCTGCTATTGAGGATCTGATAAAAAAATATGAATCATTGTTTTCCAAAAATGAGATTGATGTTGTTAACATTGTCAGAATCGGAAGAAAAAGATTAGCTTATGAGATTAAAAGAAAAGTTAATGGTTTTTATGTTTGTTTTGAAATTAATTCACCTCCGGGGTTAATTACAAAACTCGAGCGAGCTTATATTCTTGATGAAAATATATTGAGATATCTGACAATTTTTGTTTCAGCTAAAACACTTGCTGAAAAAGATGAGCATTTCAAGCATAAAGCAATAATGCAGGCAAAATTTGAAGATACTAAAGCTAAAGAACTTAAGGAAGAGCTTGAGAAATCAGCAGAACTGGAGAAAACAGCAGACAATGAGAATAATGAAAGTGAGTCAAGCAAAGAAAAAGCCCTATAAAAACTAACTAAAAAAGAAAATAAACTCTAACCTTGGAGGAAAATTATGGCCGATTATAAGATGCCGGAACTCAATGCAGTAGTGATTGCAGGAAATTTAACAAAGGATCCTATTTTCAGACAGACAAATACAGGGACTCCGGTAGTAAATTTCTCAATTGCAAGTAACAGAAGATTTAAAGATAAGAATGATGAATGGAAAGAGGATGTATGTTATGTCGGAATAGTTGCTTGGAACAGACTTGCTGAGAGCTGTAAAGACAGGTTAAAAAAAGGAAATGCTGTATTAGTGGACGGTGAATTGCAAAGCAGAACTTTTAAAACTGAAGATGGAGCAAACAGAACTATTGTTGAAATAAAAGCAAGAAGGATTCAGTTTTTAAATAAAAAAGGATCAGGTCCTGATACAGAAGATGTTATATCTGAAAAAGAAGAAGATATAACCTCATTTACTGATGATTCATTTGATTCTTTGCTTTCTCCTGAAGATTCGGATCTGCTGAAGGATAAATAATAATATTCCAATATAAATTATTTCGGGGTGGAAACTATTTTAACCACCCTAAATTTTTTCAATCAATAAACAGAATGAAAGTAATATTAAAAAAAGACAATGAGCTTCTTGGTGACGAAGGTCAGATAGTTGAAGTAAAAAACGGATATGCAAGAAACTTTCTAATTCCAAATGGTATAGCTGTAGCAGCCAGTAAATCAAATTTAATAAATCACGAAGAAATTAAAAGGCAAAGAAGCAGAAAGACAGATAAACTGCTGAATGATGCAAATCAACTTGCCGGAGTTTTAAGTTCTTACACATTTGATTTTAAAGTGAAAACAGGTGAAGAAAATAAATTATTCGGATCTGTTACTTCACAGATGATTCATGAATTACTTGAAAATAAAGGTTTCACAACAATTGAAAGGAAAAAAATTCTTTTAAAAGAACCTATTAAATCACTTGGTGAGCATGAAGTTGATATAAAATTACAACAGTCAGTTATTGCAAAGATCAAAGTAAATGTATCCAAAGAATCCGATGATACAGAAATAAAATCTGAGACTTCAATTACCGAACCGGAAAATACTGAAGATTTAACAGAAAAAGCTAATTAGATTCAAAAAGTAATTAAAAGTTTTTTTTCTAAAGTTAACAAAACATTTATATAACAAAAAACCCGGAATAACCGGGTTTTTTGTTTTATAGATATAAAACTAATTAAAAATTATATCCGAGAGAAATATAATATTTCGGACTTGAGAATTTATTCAGATTATAATTCCATGCGATATCAAACTTAAACGGGAATCCGAGTAAATTTGCCCTTGTACCGAATCCTGTTCCCATAAGAAGATCATTTGTTTCGGTGTGTCCGTTTACTTTATGGACTAATTTTAAAGCATCATTATTCGACCATGCTGTTCCCGCATCCAGAAATGCAACACCTTCTATATTTGCAAATCCAAGCGGTAATGCGCCGAAAATAAGATATCTGAAAAGAGGAAATCTCATCTCAAGATTTAAAATAGAATATTTTGAACCTGACATTCTGTCATAGTTAAATCCTCTTAAAGGTAAACCCGGAGCAGAAAATGCAAAATCCTCAATATCAGAGATAGGTAAATAATTATTTTCGTAAGTCGGGTCTATCCAGTTATCTGTTCCCCCGATAAAAAATCTTTGCGGATTCGGACCGAAACTTGCGCCGCCGGAAAGTCTTGCAACAAATGTATAATCATTGCTGATTTTCATATAATGTCTGAAATCCAAAAGGGAACTAGCAAATCCAATTCCGTCTTCGCCGAACTTAGGTGAACCTGAAAAAGTAAGATTGTATCTGGTTCCGGAAACAGGCGCAGTGTACCCAAAAGTTGTGTTGTCATGAATGAAACTAAAATACGGATTCAGAAAAGTTTTTGTCTCAACCGGTTCTATTGAAATGTCAAGATTTTCTCTCGTTATATGCTGTAATCCTACACTGCCTTCAATTCTCTTAAATCTCGAAATAGGCAGGGAAGCGGAAACAAATCCTCCTAAAGTTCTGTAACGGTAAAGAAAATTATTAACGTTTGTGCCGTATGTCAGAAATCTTGCAGTATGATATAATTGAAATCCGTAATCAATTCTCTTGGGCAGAAAATAATATGCGACCGCATAATCACTGTTCTTAATATCTATAATAAGAGATGTCTGAATATATATTCTGTGATTTCCAAGCATATCACTCAATGCAACCTGTGCTACTCCGCGAAGTCCGTAAAATGTTGTGTAATCTGCATTCCCGTATACAAGGTCAGGTGAGAATTTTATCTTATAATCTTTTATCTTAAAGGATCCGTCTTCATTGAAATTATTGGATAATTTAAAATTTGAATTGCCGAAATATGCCGAATCTTTCATGCTTGAAGACATATTTCTCGGTGTTTCAAAACTAATGCTTACATCGTCACCATATTTTTTTATGCTGTCATTTGTTTCTTTTACTTCACTTTTGACTAATTCATTAACTTTTCCCTGTTCTCCAAAATTTAATGTGTCAGTTCCCTGAATATTATTTAATGAATCAAGCTCTTCTGTTAATGAAAGAGAATCTGTACCGGTTTTTAAAGAATCTGCATTTACAAAAAGTGAATCCACATCACCAATTACATCATTAACTGCATAATCAGCGCTGTCAACAAATTTAAAATCTTTCCTTCTGCCGAACTTATTATCAAAATCTTTCATTTTTTTTGCATAGTCGGTAAGTTCAAGTTCATCTATGCCAAGATTTATATCAAAAGGATTATCTAATGAAAAAATATCATACCCTCCTTTATTTAGGGATACGAATAATACTTTCTTGCCGTCTTTGGACAGACTTAACTGATCAATGGGATTTAAAGAGTTTGTAATAGGCCGGTCAATAATTTTCCCGGTAGAATCTTTTTCTCTTAAATAAATATTACTGATTCCGTTTTTATCGGAAATATAAAGTATTTTACTTCCGTCTGAATTTATTTGCACATAACTTTCCTTGGCATCCTTTGAGTGACTTAATCTTGTAATTTCTTTAGTGGCAATATCAATTCTGTAGTAGTCATTTCGGGAATAATCATATTCCCACATTTTAAAATCATTTGGAATTTTTGAAGGGTCTGTAAAGCTTCCTCTGTCTGAAGTAAAGAATATCGATTTTCCGTCAGCTGCCCATGTTGGGTTTGAATCAGTGAAAATATCATTGGTTAGATTCTCCAGTTTTTTTCCCTTTATGTCATAGATATACAAATCCGGTTTCTCCTTTTTTGTCCCTATGAATGAGAATTTCTTACCATCAGGAGACCAGCCAATGTATTTAATACCGTCAAAATTTAATGGAAATTCTTTTCTGTCTTCGGAAACTACATCAATAATATAAATAATATCAGAGCCGCCTGCTTTTAAACTTATAGCAATATTTCTTCCGTCAGGTGACCATGCTAACCCCGGAGTAAGTATATGCAGCTCTTCAAAATCCGTTGAATTATTTCCTTCTATAATTTTTTTCAGGATCCTGCCATCTTTGGTGCTGGCAATGTATACATCAAACAAATCATCCTGATTCGAAATGAATGCAAACTTATCTCCTTTCGGAGAAATAACAGGAGAAATATTATAAGAGCCGCCGTCAACTTCGTGATTTGTGAGCTGTTTTGCAAAATCCCTTACGTCTTCTCTTGATTTCAGTTCTGTCCAGTATGCTTTCTTTAAGTATGACTGCCATTTTTCATCAAGCTTTGCAATTGACATCTGATACGTTTTCATAAAACCTCTTTCGACATCACCGTAAGCTTTTATATTATTCATAAGTATCCCTAACTTATCCTCGCCGTATGTTTCTGCAAGAAAAGAAAAAAAGCTCTGTCCGCCTCTGTATGCGAAATAACCGCCCATATATTCAAGCGGCGGAACATAGTTATGAATAGTTGCGTCCCGCATAAACATATCAGTCTGTTTATCCAGACCAAATCTGCTCTGTACTTCAGCCATACCTTCAGTGAACCAAAGAGGGAAGGAAAGAGAAATATTTTTGGAAATAATATTTTGTATTGAACCTCCATAATACATATCATTCATAAATGCGTGCAGGAGTTCGTGGTGGATTACATGTCTGAATTTTTCATAATCACCTTCAAAAGGAATGAGGATTCTGTTTTTAAATAATTCTGTTACTCCTCCTATCCCTTCGGACATATACTGGTCGATTACATTATTTTGTTGAAATTCTATATGAGAGTTAAATACAATAACAGGTATTCTGTTTGAAATGTTATAATCTATATTTTCTGACATATTTCTAAGGGCTTCCTCAATTACATGTGCTGTAAATTCCGCAAGCTTATAACCGCCTTTATTGAAATATATATCAAAATGCTTAGTCTGCAGGTAATTCCAGTCAAATGTTTTGTACTGTACTTTATTCTGCCCGAAAACTGCATTAGACTGTGCGAGTGATTTTCCTGATAATAAAAATATCAGACCTATCACAATCAGTGTTCCCGCAGGAAATTTAAATATTTTCATATTGATCCGGATTATATTAAATTTGATTTGCTAACCTTGTGAACATTATCAAATTTAAATAGTTTCACATAATTTTATTGAAAAATTTAATATTTTATTATTTAATCAGCAACATACTCTTCGAAGTCAGGTTGTTTTTAGTTTCAAGTCTGTAATAATAAACTCCGCTGGGAAGACTGCTGCCGTCAAAAGTTACTTTATATGTACCCGGTGACTGATTCTCATTTACAAGCATTTTGATCTCATGTCCGAGTATATTGTAAATTCTTAGTTTAACTAATTCCGCAGACGGTATTGAATATTCGATAACGGTCTTTGGATTAAAAGGATTCGGATAATTCTGATTTAATTTATATCCTTCCGGTAAAACTGAAGATATCTGCTCTACGCTTATCGTTCCGCCAGCAAGTGAATACCTTTTTGCAAAATCCTGCAGATATTGATTCGCTGCGAGTGAATCATAAATAAGCAGAATATTTTCATCGTTACCAGTAGTAGCTGCAGTAGAATAATTATATGAACCTGTCTGGACGATCGGATCACTTGAAGGCATATCTGAATCTATCAGAATATACTTACTGTGCATTAGTCCCGGCTGATTATCGAGGTATACCGGAGCAGGCGGATTCCAGGGGAAATTCCCTCCGATACCTTTCATTTCCGGATAAACGCTTGCAGGATCAGTTCCGTTACCGTCATCGAATACTCCTCTGACCATTTTATCCGGCGGATTAAACTGAGTTTTCATTCTGTTTGCGATCTGAAATCTTGTAAATGCAAAAGCGCAGAAATAAATTGATTTATTAACATTAGTGCTAACCATGTTTTCAAGTACAGTTGCTGTCGGATCTGAAGGAGAAAAATAGCATTCGACTTTTTTACCGTTTATATAAAACAGATGCGGTGTGTTGTCAGCTTTTGCTGCGCCGAATTTTGCCAGCGAAGGATTGTTGATCTCATTATGTGATCCCCACATTTCCTCAAATTCGCGCGTGTATGTATTGCAAAGCGCCTGATCCTGAATGAATATAACATTCTCAGCATCATCATAAAACTGTGCATTTGTTATGTTTGCAGAACCTGTCCAGAGCCAGTCATCTGAAAATGAATTATCATTTCTTGCGTCAAAGATAAAAAATTTATTGTGCATTATATTCGAACCCTGCGGTCTCTGAGAAACTCTGATACCGGAATTTATCAGATCCTGAACAAGCGCCTGAGTATTTCCGTCCCTGTGGTCATAAACCATTCTGATCTTAACGCCTCTTATCAATGCATTTATCAGCTTATCTTTGATCTGCGTAATTTCATTAAATGAATACATAGCAAAATCTATTGAATAATTTGCTGAATCTATCCTCTGGCCGAGTCTTACTTTCAGATCTACATTACCCACAGCGTTGTTATTCGGCATTGCGTATGAATTATCAACTTCCTTGTTAAAATAAATTTCAAACTTTCCGGTGGATGAAGGATGTGAAGATGTTGAAAAATATTTTACTGAGCTGACGCTTGTGCCGCTTCCGTTAGTAGAGTATGCAACCGCATAATATATTTTTCCGGCTGTAAGATTTGTCAGATTAAAACTGTGATTAGTGGTAAGTGCAGCGCTGTATAATGAATCAGTAAATACTACCGGCTGAAATAATGAATCAGATCTGAAAAATTTAATTTTGCTGTCCCCCGGATCCTGAGTGGTCCAGGTCAGTGTAACGCTGTTAGACGTTATATTAGATTCGGCCGGAACTGTAAGAATGATCGGACCTCCTGACTGAATTATATCAGATGTAAATCTCGGAAGGAACTGATATCCGGAACTGTAAGGCGGTGATGAATCAAACTGTGCAGCCGCTGCTATACAGTCAAATGTACCGGTCGGAATTACAGTACCTACAAGATTTGAATTATTATCTATTCTGAGCTGACCAGTGCCGGTTCCATCTGTTACTGTGTAATTTGTGTTCGCCTGAAATGTACCGGAACCTGTTATAGTCAGTCCGTTGATACGAATCAGTTTTCCTTCATATTCTTCGGTTCCGTTAAATGTCTGAGTATTGAACTGATTTATAGTAATAACTTCCGGCTGATAAACAGGATTACTGTTGCTGACAATGGAATAAGACGGCGTACCTCCGTTAGTTGAGTATATCAATTCCGTAAGTCCGTTGAAATGTCCGAGCTGAGCAGTAACAATAACGCTGTCTCCGATACTTACAGCCGCTGATAATTCATTGTAAAAAACCGCTATGCCGTGAGTAACATCCTGAATATAAGTAGGTCCTCCGAATTCATTTGCAACCGTAACTACTCCTGTAATAGTCTTGAACTGATTGATCTGAACCGGCAGACCGTTCGCATCGTTTGGCTTGACGGAGACTATTGGAACTATCTGTGCATTTGCAATCGATAAACACAATGTAAATGCCAGCATTAATAATATTGTTTTCATTTATATATTTTAATTTATTTATAATTTATTTTAGTTTAGACTTTTTGAAAAAGTGTTATTTATAGCATTAATTATCAATCCATTTTGCTCCTCTTTTATCTTCCTTTCTATCTCTGACTTCACTCTTTCCGGATCAGATGCAACAGCGTTTTCCAGCACTTTTTTATTATACATAAAATTATAAGGAGTAACATATTTGTATTCAAATCTGTCAATTACATCTTTAAACTTCGGCTCGTTCTTAAGATACAAAAATGATTTGTCATCCCAGAATACAAGCTTCCAGTCTTCCGGCTTTTTGCTGAAATAAGATATAACAGATGTTTCCATTTCATTCGGAACTCTCACCAGATCCGGTGCCAGATAAATTGAATAGTCAAAATTATAATCTTTCAGTTTCTTTTCAAATCCGGGACCTTTGCTCATCAAGGTATTATATTCGTTAAATATCTCATCGTTAAGATTTCTGCTGTCAATGAAATTTTTACTTTCGGGAAAATTCCATACAAGAAATCCGCCGCTTCCGAAATGATTCAGCGGTCTCTGCCCGGTCTGCGGTATGTTATTCTCCTTCATAAAATCAAACATCTGAACAGGCATAAAGTCTGAGTTTACGCCGAATCCCGAGACTCTGTAATATTTTAAATGCTCCATATACAGCTTATCATTCGGAATATTGAATATAAGAAACAAAAGAAATGCTTCAAGAATAACTTTCGGTACAGGACTGGCGGTAAAGAAATTTTTAATGCCGCCTTCTTTAAGGTTTGTAATTATAAAATATAATGCAACTCCGAAGAAAACCGTTATGATTAAAATATAATCTACCGTAAACCTGACTGCTCTGACGGAATATACGGCGAATACAATAAAGAGCATTCCGGTAAAGAGATCTTTCCGTTTAAAAGAGTAATAAAGAACAAGCACTCCTCCAAACAGGAATACCTTATATATATTTGTTACAAATCCGGACCCGAACATTTCATCAAAAGGAGATCTCCATTCGTTAATAGTCTCGAGCAATTTCATCTTTGTATGATCATATGCATAAAAATATGTCGCAATGCCGTTTGGATTTATGATCATTACAATTACAGACAGAATAAACATCAGTCCGAGTATCTTCATTTCACGCTGCGTTAGCGCCGGAATTTCCTTTGTAGAAAATTTTTCCGGCTTCATATAAATTATCACCTCACTTAACAGAAATACAAAAAGGAGCAGCGCTCCGGCCAGCACTCCCATGTGAATATTCGCCCAGAGAAGAAACAGAACCGGAAAGAAATAAAGTGTTTTTGTGTTTTTTCTGTTGAAATATTTGAAGTCAGTTATGAGATATATCATTACTGTAAAAAACAGAAGCGACATTATATGCGGACGGGGAGTGAGGCGGTCTATCATTCCGAAAGCAGTCAGAATCAATATCAGAAATATCAGTGTATAACTTACTTCAAACTTTCTCATCACCCGGAATAATATAAAAAATATCAGAAGGAAAACAATTGTACGGAATATTGATATCGCCGTATATCCGCCGATGTTGTAAAGACCGTAAGTAATAATATCCCAGCCCCATTCGAACGGCATCCATTCCTGACCTTCGGTTACAAATCCGAATATATCCTCTGACGGAACGTGATGAGTTTCCGTAATGTATTTCCCCGTGGCAAGATGCCAGAAGACATCATCATCGCCGGTGATCTTAAATGTTGTGAATAAAATTATAAATACTGTGAAAAGAATTATCAGTCCGTAATTATAGAGCGGATTATCCTTTATAAATGGCTGCTTTGCTGGAGACTGAGTCTGTGTCTTTTTTTGTTTCTTAGTTTGTGTTTTTGCCAATTTACTGAAGATCAGTTGAAAGTTTATACCTGACTATTCTGTTATTTCCTGTATCAGCAATGTAAAGCACCTTATTAAAGAAAGAAACTCCCATCGGATTTCTAAGCTGATTTACTCCGTCACCGGTTCCGCCGAAAGATTCCCTCTTATAAACTCCGAGACTCGTAAATTTATACAGCGAATCTCTTGTATTATCCACTACAAAAATATTATTGGACGGGTCAAGCGTAATTCCCTCAGGCGTTCCGAGCTGAAAATTCAGCAGATCGACATTATCACCCGGCAGAAATCTCGGTTCATATGTTCCTTTAAGATTGTCATATACAAACCATTCCACCTTAAAACCAAATTCAGTAGTATTTCTAGTGATAATGAAATCCGTCGGTCCGTTATTGAAAGTGGTGATAGCCGACATTTTATCAATGGAATATATTCCGTTTCCCGTCGGCTGAAATCCGCCGAGTACTGAAACAGAATTAACTGAATTAACTCCGGAGACTTTCAGCAGAGCGTTATCAGGATCCAGAGAGCTTGTATTTTCAGGACCTCTTCTTGTTATTATATATGAGTTATCTGAATATACTCCAACATCCGTAAATTTCCGGTTTCTGCTCGAAAGGGGAGTCGCGTAATCCGATCTCATCAGAGGAAGCAATGATGCGTTTGAAATAACTCCGCCCACCGGTACGAGCTTGATCCTGTATAAAATGCTTAATGTATCCGGAAAAATTAAAGAAGTCGTATCTGCTATTACGAGCAAATCAAAATTGTAATCCTGCGCTATTGCCCGCGGATTGAAAACCGGTATTGAGCCAATCTCTCCGCCGGACAAATCCATCTGAACCACTCTGTTGTTTTTTGTATCGCAAACATAGATCAGCGGCTCTCTGCCGAGTAGTATATCTTCAGGCTTATTAAACTGCGTCCAAACAGGCGACTGCTGAACATATGTAGTTTCAGTTACTACTGTCCCGCCGCCGGAAGTGATTGGGAACTGTGACAGATCAGTTTTATCTGCGCATGATGAAAGCCATAATACCGATAATGTAAAAAAGAGATATAAGTATTTCATTTTAGTAAAGATCATTTAAAATTCGGGAATAAAATATTTAATGTAAACCTGTGTGAAATGCCGAGCTCCTTGTAATTAGCAAGCGAGTAATCAAAGTTTGCGTGAGCAAAAGAAATTACCGTCTTTGCACCGACTCCTGCAGAGAAATTTTCCGAATCGACATTCAGCTTATACCCGCCTCTGAAAAAAAGAAACTCCTTGTATGCATATTCCAATCCGAAGTGAAGATTCTCCGCGTTGTCAGTCGGACTATTCAGCTGAACGGAGGTAGTAAGTCTGTTCTCTTTATTAAGTATTGGCTCAATTGCAAACCCAAGCTGAAACAAAGTCGGCGGTGGAAATTTCTGAAATGAATTTACTGTATTGCCGTTAACAAGCGTAACGCTTCCTGAAGGACTTAACTGACCGCCGAAATTCGAGATCATAATTCCGAATCTGGATGTGCCGAGACCTGTCCGGTAAGAAGTAGCAAGGTCTCCGAGTATTCCGTCTATTTTAAGTTCGCCCAGATCTTCACGCACATATTTTATAGTTGCGCCGAATGAGAACTGGTCAGTCATCTGCCGCGCATAAGAGAGTCCTATATTCAGATCGGAGAATCTGAAGTATTCGCCTGTGCCTGTCGGCTGATACTCAGTGGTAACTTTCATATCTTCAGTCTGCAGGGAAGTTATATTCAGTCCTATTGCGTTGTTTCCTCCGAAGTGATAGACGGCACCGAAATTTGCAAGCTTTGTATCTACAAACCACTGAGTGTAGCTTGCGGTGATTCCGTTATTTTCAAAAGCGACGAGTCCGGAAGGATTGTAATGCAGTGAAGTTATGTCATCAGAGACAGCGACAAAACTTTCTCCCATTCCTGTTGCTCTTGCGCTTGTACCAATCTTCAGAAACTGAAGTGAAGTAGTGCCGGTTCTTTGACCGCCGAGATTCGGAAACAGCTGAGCTGCAGAAATCGCCGGCATCAGAATGATCAGCAGCAGTGTCAGTAGTATTTTTGCTTTCATTTATTTTATTAATATCATTTTTTTTATTTCGGAAAAATTGCCCGTTTCCATTTTGTAATAATAAACTCCGCTCGAAAGATCTGCGCCGTTGAATTCCGTATCATAAGTCCCCGCATTTTTGAACTCATTGACAAGCGTCTTTATTTCCTTTCCGGTAATGTCAAAGATCTTTATAGTGACATTTCCCGAAACAGGAATGCTGTATGCGATCTTTGTCGAAGGATTAAACGGATTCGGATAATTCTGATTCAATTGGAATCTATCAACTTTTAAATTTTGTGTTTCTGTAATTTCTGTTGTCTTTAATCCAAGCAGGAAATTCAGATCTTCTGTAATTTTCTTATCTAACTCTGATTGATTTGACGGATTAAATTTTATTATTTTTGTTTCTAAAACTTATCTGTAATTGTCATTTGAATACTTCTTTTCTGAATTTTGATCTGAATTTAAAAATGAATATTCATATGAATTTTTAAAATTATTTTTGGCAATACTGTGAATCGGTTTATCTTTTAGATTTTTTTCATTCAGATTATCAGTTGAAATATTATTGTCTCCCTGCCCCGAACCGTTTTGGAGAAGTGACAGCGCTGATCTGTCCCAGCTTGCCAAAAGTCTTCTTTCCGGCTCAGGATGATTTGACATTATGTTTTCGTATCCGGCTATTGCTTCATCATAATCTTCCATCTTTGAAAGACACATCAGATAGTAAGAATATGCCTTGTCAACTATTGTATAATTATTTGCATGCTGAGTGATCTTTGATTGTAAATATTGTTTCAGTTCACCAAAAAGTATGTCTGTATTTATTTGTAAAGATGATGTGTCTTTGTTTTGATAATTTTCATAAAGTTCATCAATCGATGAAGGCAGATAATCGCTTGTGTCATAATTATTTATGACAGCTTTTAACAGGTCAATTGCTTCAGTATAATTTTTATTTCTCTTACTCATTAATGCCTGTCCGAACATGCTTTCATCTTCGCCGTCTCCGTTCATAAAATCTCCGCCGTCCGTAATCGCAACAGTGTCAATAATTCCGTCCCCTCTGTCAATAATATCATAATCAATTGGTTCAGGTTTTGAACCCGGACATGATGAGCGATACGGCTGATAAAGCAAAGGTACCGTGGATGAATTACACTCAAGCTCATTTTGCGGAGGAATTGAAGACCAGTAATTATCTGATGATGAAATTCCATGCGAGTTACACGAACCTGTTAACTGAGTTTTGATATGCTTATAGTTTGAATTAAATAAAGTCAGACAATTTCCGCCTTTATCTAAAAATATTGAAGAAGTACCAATTACATAAAGATTATGTCCGTTTGTTGAAGTAAGTTTATTGTATCCTCCGTACCAGTAATAATTTCCTCCGCTGTATAAAGGAGCTAATCTTGCTGAAGAAGAAGAATTCACAATTAAAGTAGTATTTGTACCTGATTTCATTGACGAATTTTCATAAAGATTCAGATTACTTTGCAGTAAATTCACAGCAGTAATATAATCATCATTCAAAAAACTATTATACCGAAAATCGCCGGATATTTTATTTGCTACTAATCCGATTCCGGTTGAAGAACCGGTACCTTCAAAAACATTTCCGAAAATAAAAAACGGTGTCTGCTCGGATGCAAGACAATTCAGATACATTTGGACTGCTCCGCCGGAGAAATAATTCCCGGCAATATTTAAATTAAAAGCCGGATTTGAATCTTCTTCTTCAGCGCAAAAAATTCCATAATCATTGGGATGAACACTATTACTTACAGTCAGAAGATACTGACTGTTATTATTTGTATAAAAAGAATCATTGCTGATCAGCGCATTGAAAACATTGCTTAACTTTACGACGCTGTTTTCAAATTTGCTGCCTGTAATTATTTTTTTAGCTCTCGCAAAGCATTTATCCGAATTATATAAATTGATACAGGTATCTGTATTTTTGAAAGTGCAGTTTGAAATTGTATCGAGATAAGTATCGGTCAGCTTAATACCTTTCCACTTTACGCTGCTGTTTGTTGTCTGAAAAACCGTATTATTCAGATTGATACTTGCGCCTGCTTTACCTTCGATATATGAATTTTCTCCCATGGTGATAGTCTTGGGAGTTCCGGTTTCAAATGTCCTGAAGTGTGAGCCGGATTCGAAGATGAGGCTTGTACTGGAACTTAGGGTGAAATTTATGCTGTCTTTAATTGTAAGAATCGAGCTTTTTAAAAAAATAGATTGATTTGTTTTTAATATCAATCCATTATCTTTCAATAATACATTTACAAAAAATTCATTTGGATTGATATGATTAACTGCTCCGGAATCCACAGCATTTATCGGCCAATATAAATATGAATTATCAGAAACAAAACCATCTTTATTTTGAGACTTAAACAAAATTGAATTCTTTACTCTTTGATCCCAAATCTGAATTAAACGATTTTCTGGTACTTTATTGTCATTAAAATTATATATTATGCTGTCTTGATTGAAATATGTTAAAACTATATCCCTACTAAAATTAACACCAATTGGATTCCATCCGTAATTTGGATAATCAAAATCAGAATAATCAACATCACAAAAATCAAATGGATTTAATGAAATACTTGTATCATTACCTTGTATTGAAATTTCATAGAATTCTACTTTATATTTACCAAATCCAATTGCCGCACTAGTACCTCCGGTGGTATTATCATAGTCATGATTTATTTCAAAATCTGTGTTAGGTAAAATTATTTTAGCTCCACCATATATTTTCGTATATATAGTCGTTCCATTTTCACACTTTAATGAATACTTATGAAGTCCATTAAAAACAGCTCCAATTGGAAATACACGTACATATATTAACTCGGATGACGAATTTGATATCATTAATTCAAATCTTGCAAATGATGAATTACTCAGTATAAAATGAATTATTAAAAGTCCGAATAGTGGGATAAATTTTTTCATGACATGTAAATAATTAATCTTTGTTTATATTTTAAAATATTTCTGACATTATAAATATCTTATTTGATCAACATCATTTTTTTGCTAATAAGATCAATTTCCGTTTTTAATTGAAAAAAGTAGATACCTGTTGAAAGATTATAATCCGTTGAATTAAAATTAATTCTATACTTACCTTCGTTTGCTAATCCATTATAAATAGTAGAGACTTCTTTTCCACTTAAATCATAAATGACTAAACTCACATTCGTTTTATTTTTAATTTCAAAATCAATAGTAGTAATAGGATTAAACGGGTTTGGATTATTTTGGTGTAATATTGTTTTTTTCGGAATAAATGTTGAGTTATAAGAAATACCGACCGGAAAAATTTTACCAAGAGAATCGGTTTTAGCTAAATACATTTGTGGAACTCCGCCTTGAAGCATTTGAGTAACGCCACATATGATAAAGCCATTATCATTAGTTGATTCAACAGATCTAATCTCTGTGAAATATTGAAGTGGCCTATAAAAATTTTGAATTAATACATTTCCATTGAAATCTATAATTCTGATAAATCCCCTTTCTAGATTATTATTAGTTGAATCCGTTGTTCCGCAAAAAACATATCCTTTTCCGGGAATATTTCTTACAGAATATAATAGTTCATTATATTTTGCCGAATAATTTCTTTTCCACTGTAAATTACCAACTGAATCGGCTTTGATAATCAGTGAATTTGAAACATTGTTAGAATTATATTCAACACCTCCAATAATGAAACCTTTATCAATTGTCCGTTGTATTGAGTACCCTGCTTCTGAATAATTTGATCCAAATCTTTTACTCCACAAAGTATCTCCATTCAAATTAACTTTAAACAAATATACATCTGCATGAGCAGTTCCTATTATAACATAAGAATCTTCTAATACAATAACCTCTTTTCCATATTGATCATTATTTGCATAGTATATTTTTTGCCACTGAATTTCACCGATTTCATTTGTTTTGATCAGCATAATATTATTGAAAAACCCATCTGTTCTGTTTAACACTATATAACCATTATCTGAAGTTTGTTTAACACATAGAGACTGATCTAATCCCAATCCATTAAACGATCTGTTCCAAATAACATTTCCTTTTGAATCAGTATTAAGCAAATATCCATCTCCTAAACCCCCTTTATTTGTTGATCCGCATATAGTGAAACCATTTGTTATGCCATTTATTACCCAATTTCCCCTAAAACTATAATTATTCTTGCCAATAATTTGAGTCCATAAAGAATCACCACTAAATGAATACCTTGCAAGATATATTTGGTAACCACCGACTCTTGAATCACTTCCAACAGCTATAAAATTATTATCATCTGTTTGAAAAGCACGCTCTAAACTTCCATAATTATTATTTAAAATCTTCTGCCAAGTTATAGTTTGCCCAAGTACTGAATCTGAAAAAACACAAATAACAAATATTGTAAATATTATATTTATAAGTTTACACATCCTTTTTTCCGGATAAAAAAATTCTATAATTAATTTTATCACTCGATTATTATATTCAATTAAATTTCGTTTTGATAGAAACATATTCATAAAAGAAAATTATAAATTGCGTTTGAAATATATTTTACTATTAGGATTTTTGTCCTCATTTCACCTGCATCATCTTCCTTGTAAAGCTGTATCCGTCCGATGTCATTTTATAAAAATAAACCCCGCTCGATAATCCGCTGCCGTCAAACTCCACTGAATAATTCCCCGTCGGCGTTTCCTCAGTCAATCGCCTTACTAAGTGGAGGGCAGGGTGAGTTACAAAATTGTTTTTCTTTTAGCCGAAATTCATACCGCTTCCAAAGCACGTTTCGGTTTGTTGTTGGTCACGCCCGCTGCCGTCAAACTCCACTGAATAATTCACCTCCGTAGGTAACTGCCGTATATGTATCTGTATTCGGGAATGATCTTCACGTTGTCCTTATTCGTAAATTTATTTATATCAGTAAAATATCTGTGAATATTTTTTCTTAAATTGATTCTCAAAGCTTAAGCGACAAATTAAACATTATATTCCTCGGCGTCAGGTATCTCGCCGGATTATATGGGTATGGTTCCAGCGGCGCCTGAAGATCAGGATAAAGCGGATCATTATAAAAATTCGGAGTCGGCTGTCCGTATTCATATGCTTCACCGGTTACGGGATTCAAGATCGTTGAATTTTTTGTATTGAAAAGATTCTTGATTGAAATTCCTATCACAAGATCCATAGAATAAAGAGGTATATATTTATCTATATCCAGATCCACCCAAAACCAGTTCTCGCCGACTTTTCCGTTTATATTGTTAATGTCAGACTGATATTCCGGTCTTCCGCTTTCGAGATTTCCGATGTATAGCTGTTCCGTATATCTTTTTCCCGACTGAAAAAATATTCTGGATTTAAAAGTAATGTCATCTAAAATATTTTTTGCAAATCCAAACATACCTTTTCCTTTGGGAACATTAAAATATAAATTTGCGCTTGCCTGTATCGGCTTGTCCCAGGAAAGAAAAGTTTCGGAAATTGTCTCGGCTGCGCCTGTGGTGGCTACTACAAATCCCTGATCAGATGATGAACTCTTTCCGGTCGCAACAGAATATGTGAAATTAAATTTTCCGCTGAACCATGAGCCGAGCCGCTTTTTGTATTCCACTTCAATACCTCTTGTCCTTGCATAATCCTGATTGAAATAAGTTATGAATGACTGGCCGATAAGTCTTCCGCTGTTGATACGGATGCTTCTGGTAGCTACATAGTCATAAATATTTTTATAATAAGCAGTTACAGTCAGCACATCATCATTTGTAAACTGGTTTCTGATACCGAGCTCATATGCGACTGTAGTCTCAGGGTTAAGATTCGGATTTCCGTATTTCTGAAAAGTGGACTGAGCCGCCTGAGGATTTATCTTTGCATAAACAAACTGCGGTTTAGGTCTTTTTGAAAAATGTCCGTAAGAAAAGAACAGAGTCTGATTATTCGTAATCGGGTGAGATATTCCGACTCTCGGAGCAAGTCTTAATTTTACATTCCTTCCGAATATTGTAAATGAATCATCTTCATACGCCTGTCTTGTCTCAGGTGTAATAGTGGAAACATTTGTATCCTTCACGGCATCGTCCACATATTTTCCCGGAAGCCAGTAATCAAGTCTCAGTCCGTAATTAAGTATCATCCCTTTGAATGTAATGCTGTGCTGTCCGTATATATCGCCGAACGAAGGATAAACTTTGTAAACGTCATTATTCAGTCCGAAAGGTTTTATCCACGGCTGATAAATGTCAATGAGCTGCATCTCCTGAAAACTCGTTTCAATACCGGCTTTGAGTTTGCTCTTGGTAGTAAAGTTGTGAACATAATCTAACTTAGCTGAATATTCATTTACGTAATGATCATGCCAGGTAAACGGATTGCCGATATCATAAAATCCGTTTCCCGGAATAATTCCTGTCCTCAGACTGTCTATATAATAATATTCAAAAGGAGCTTTTATCAGATCAAACGGCTCTTCATACTGATCCCAGTTTCTGCCGTTTGCATCCACTCTTAAGTTTGTAAAAAAGTTGTTAAGCTTTATCTCATAAAATGATTTCGGACTTGTTGTGTGAGTCCAGCTTACTGTATGAAAGTAACTGTTCTGCGTGTATGTATTCGCCAGATCAAGTATATCCTGAAAGTCATACTGATATCCCGGAGACGGTTCTACATATTCGAGGTTGGTCTGCAGCGAACTCGAATTCTGATTTATAGAAACCGACTGATTAAAAGAGTAATTTAATTTCATTGTCTCCGTCATTCTCCATGTGGCTTTTCCGAGCCAGTACCAGCTGTTATCCTGACGCGGGGAGAATTTTGTTCCTCCGAATGTAGAAGAGCTTACGTATCTTGATTTTTTTCCTCCGTTATTTACAAAAAATCCGTCCGAGAGTCCCATAAAAAAACTTCCGAATAAAGTAATCTCTCCCGGCGGTTTAATATTCAGCGCCTGGAAAAGATATTTCGTAATCGGCTCCGGACCGCTGAGATTCATTTCAAGCACGTCAGTATTAAAGCTGAATCCGGAATTTTTATTTACTCCGAAATTATCCCTTTTATAAGAAAGGAAAAAATTAACTTCATCATATCTTCCTTCTTTGGTTCTGACATTCACAACGCCGCTTGTCGCCTGGCCGTATTCGGCGTTATAACCTCCTGTAATGACTTCCACTTCTTCAAGTGAATTAGCCGAAAGCTGAAGTCCGTATCCCGTTCCTGAAAGGGGATCCTGTACTGACACACCGTCTATGATGTATGAATTTTCATAACTTCTTCCGCCGCGGATATGAATTTCGTTATCTTCCTTTACAACTCCTGCCTGCTGCGTGATAACATCAGCAATGTCAGTAACTATGGATTTGGAAATGTCATCGCTTGAAATAATATGACTGCTGCTGGTCTGCTCAATATCCATAAGCGGTCTGTCTCCGACCACTTCTATTTCCTGATCTACGGTAAATGAAGTTGACTTAAGCACAATATTGAAATCCTTCTGCGAACCTGAAGATATTTGAATATCCGTATATTCAACAGTTTTAAATCCTTCAGCGGAAACCTGCATTGTATAACTTCCGGGAGATATTTCAAGAATCGTATATGTCCCGTCATAATCGGAAACAGCTCCGAGATATGTTCCCTTCAGCTTTATGGTAACTCCGTCAAGCGGAATACCCGAACTGTCCTTGACAGTACCTTTGATTGATCCGTTCTGCTCCTGCGAAAATCCATAACCGGCGAAAAGCAGAAATAAGATCAGTAGTAATTTTTTTATCATATAATTAAAAACTAGTTTGTAGTTAGCAGTTAACAGTTAATAATATTTGTTTTGATACGTAAACCGTAAATCGTAACTTGAAATTCGTAACTCGTAAATCGAAACTATTTTTTATCTGTATCCAAATTCATTTATAACAATTTTCCTGAAAAGATCTTTTGAAGCGCTCGCATTACCGTACAGAAAATAAACAGGCATAGTCATAAGAATATTTCTCGGTGAATTAGCTGCATCTTTAATAGCAATAATAGTATTTGTCTGACAAGCCGTGCTAATCGGCAGTCTGTAAACTACCTGCGCAGGCGGAGTTATATTAATCCCGCGGATTCTCTGAAGAAGACTGCTGGACGTAAGCACTGGATAACCCGTATCTTCGTTTATCAGAGATATACCGGTCGGTATCAGAGCAATAGTACATGTGGAAAGACTGTCTATAGGAGCAAAATTTATAAGATCGCCCTGTCCCTGCACTTCTGCATTCGGAAGACCGGTAGTAAAAAACAATTTCCCTCCGGACTGCAGATAGAAGGGGAGAGAGTTCTGAGCCAGATCAAAGTTAGCGTTATCAGAAGAAAGATTTCCTCTGTTAGCGCTCCATATTACAATTTCAAAAAGTCTTAGAGTTTCTATAAACATCGGATTTACGATCTTTGGTATCAGGTTACCGTCATTGGATTTTATGTCAAGCACATCGTATGACAGAGTATCCATTGCGCTGACAAAATAATTTTCCGCCTGCGTGAATTCATTGAGCGGCATATCCTTAATCAGAAGTATCCTCGCTGTCTGTGCTTTTACGTGCCAGATACTTCCTGTATCAGGCATCTGCACTATCGGACTGAATGCGCCTGCTTCATCTTCCACACGGAGGTAAAGTATATTGTCTGCATTGACTGCAAGTCCGCTGTCCTGTGTTAGTGTAAGAAGATTCACTGTCGAGGGAACTCTCCTGAAGTTATTTGTATCATTAAGCGACCAGTGATAAAATGCAATATTCTCATCTCCGTCAGCATCTGATCCCGTCCATTTAAACGTAGCGAGAGGGAAAGTCGTATCTGGTATTTCCGTGCCGGCGTCGAAATTTACGACAGGCGGCGTATTGACCACCGGATAAAGATTTGTAGCGGGAGTCGGATCTACCAGTCCTTTATTGTCAACTGCCGCTACAAAAAATCTGAAAGTGCTGTCGCTTCCGGTGATAGACAGAATAAAAGTGCTGTCATTCTTATTAGTGAATCCCCAGTTAACTGAATCAAATGAAATTCTGTAACCGGAAATAAATCCGTCAGGATCATCACCCCACCAGTTGATTTTTTTTATAGTAGAACCGGGCGCAATAATGCTGTCAGGACGGAGCGACAAATATGTATTAGGAGGCTGATTTTCCAAGTTTCCCGTGACAGGATCACTGCAGGAATTCGCTAATATGCAGGAGATAAAAACAATAAAGCATGCGGTAAATCTTCTCATATAAGTATGTATATTAACTTTTAATAGTTATTCCGTTTTTAAAATGAGTTAAAAAATTTTTATGAAAATGAAGTATATTTTATTACTTTTAAAGTCATTTTTTAGATTTAATACTTTGTAATTGCGGTTTTAAAAAAGCCGCCATGAAAAATCACGACGGCTTTAATAATAATATGATCAGATTCAAGTTGCAATCTGACATTTGTAATTTAAAATTATTTAATTAATACCATGCGTTTTGTCATTACAAAATTATTACCGTCTCTTCCGACCGCATCAAGCTTATAGAAATAAACCCCGCTTGAAAGATCTGCACCGTTGAATTCTACATTGTATGTTCCGGCATTTCTGAAATCATTTACAAGCGACTTCACTTCTCTTCCGAGCATGTCATATATCTTAAGAGAAATATTCCCGGATACAGGAATGTTAAAAGTAATTTTTGTAGACGGATTGAACGGGTTAGGGTAGTTTTGTGAAAGATAATAACTGTTCACATTCTCAACATTGCTTACAATACCGACCGGTGTTACTGTACCGAAGTCAGGATTCTTTCTCGGTGTCAGCTTATAATTACTGAATGAAAAATATAAAACGCCTTCTATATAGGAAATTATGTCATTCTTTGTTAAAAGCGTATATCCCGGCTGAGGCGGATTTTGCAGACCATCCCAGTTATTTGTGAAAGTAGTGTTACCGTCCTGAAGTTCAATTCTTGCGTTTACATTGGATGCATCAGATACCAGTATCTCACCGAAGTTACGTCTGAATGTTGTATCAGGAAGCGGATCAACTGTAGTACATGCAACTCCTGTAGCTGCGTTTACACAATTTATGGTAACGGGAACTTCAAGTCTCAGCAATACGCTTTCCCAAATTTCTACCGTCATATCACCGTCCTGAGTTGCATTATTTAACTGATTGGTTGTAAGTACTGTAGCGGCAGGAAGTGGATTTCCCTGTGACAGCAGATTTATTCCGGAAGCTGAAGCAATGTTTATCCTTGTAACGCTGAAATTTTCTTCAACCGTACCCGAAACTCTTACTCTGTCACCTCTTCTCAATACATCTGTCGGATTACCGGATATCCAGATACCGCTGTTAGGTCCGACTCCGTCCTGAATATATACTCTTCTCGGAGCTGTCTGATTTCCTCCTGCGCTGGAAAAATTAATTCCCGGAATGTCCGATGTATCCGCCGTAACTATTCCTTCCACTCCTCTTACATCAAATCCTTCGTATGCAGACCTTCCTCCGTTATTCGGGCAGAACTGCACATCTCGTATTCCCATTGAATCGTTTGCTCTCACTTCATAAAATAAAGTAGATCTACCTGTATCTGTCGGAAGTAATTTCACACCGCCTGAATTATCCTCAGCTCTGAAGAAATATTCTACAAGGGTACCGAGATTTGCCGGAGGCATTTTTGTTGAATAGATATTACCCGTGATCAGCGGCATATTTTTACTCTGGAATGCGCCGTTATTAAATCTGTAAAACACTTTCATATCCGTAATTACAGCGGTATTTAAAGAAGGATCTGTAGCCGTAACGCTGACTGTAACGCTGTCCGGCGGCGTTGGTACACCTGGACTTCTAGTCGGACTTGAAAGCTGCGGAGGAGCGTTTCCGAGACTCAGATCATTCGGATATATCGGAATGATAACATAAGGAAGCTGACTTCCGAATGCTCCTTCATTGTTTGCGTTTATAATAACTCCTCTTACATATTCTACAAATGTTCCGATAGTCGGATGCGCCCACGTTCTTAATGTATCGCCTGACGGCTGAGTTGAAAAGAAGTTGGAGAAATCTCTTATATACATTCTGTTTCCGTTTTCGTCAACTATGCTCCATGGCTGTCTGTTGCCGATACCTCCTGCAACTGTAACGTTTCTAATCTCAATGTACATACCTTCATATTTTTCACCGTCCACATAATTTATGGATCCGCCGTTCGGATAATCTCCGTTGGCAAAATTTGAAATTGTAACAGGGATCGGAGCAGGTCTTTTTGTGGAAGCGCCTGATTGTAAAATGTCAATCGTATAACCGGTTGCTGTATCCAGAGCAAGCTGAGTAAGTGTATTTGCAAAATTATTACTTGCAGTAGATCCGAATTCCTGAACCACTCCTCTGACTCTGATAATAGTGCCTGTGTCAATAAGATCAAGCGCTGTCTGAGGTCCTCTGCTTCCTTGTCTTATTACAATTCCGCCGAACATTCCGTTTGCCGTATCCTGTGCATAGCATGTCCAGCTTGAAGTACCTCTTAACATTGTTCTGAAATCGTTATTTGCGGGAGAGACTCTCGGAGGCGCAACAACTCTTGCGACGAACTGTACCGAATCTCCTTCAAGTTCCGATTTATCTCTTCCCAGGGCAAGTGAATCTGCAGACTTTGTCTGAATCTGCTGCAGAGTTACACTTATAAAATCTCCTCCCATTATATTAAATCCAAGAGAATATATAATGAATGCGGTTATAAAAATAACCGGTAAGTGTTTAATTCTTTTCATAATGATTTTTTATAGTTATTTATTTTAGATTATTTTACAATTACAAACTTTCCTTTTTTAACTTCACCCGTATTCGTATCTTTAACAGTAAACAGATATAATCCGGATGCTATTGCCTGTTCATTAGTAGAAATAAGATCCCATGCATGTTCGCCGCCGGCGAATTTCTGTGTACCGTCAGAGTAAGTCGTAAACCATTCAATATCACTTCCGTTATAAGTCGCAGCATCGTGCGTAAATTTATCCACTAAATCGCCTGCAATAGTCCAGACGGAGATCTCACAGTTCGAAGGAAGATTGTAAAAATAAATTTTCCGCAAAAGCTCTTTCCTGTTTCCTGAGCCGTCCCATACAGCGCTACCGTAATACGGATTAGGATAAACGCCGACTTCTGCAGACGCATCATTATTTGCCGGTGTACCGACTATTATTCGTTTGGAATTTCCGAGTATGCTGCTTTCAAGTGAACCGAGATTCTGCGTTATATCACCTTTGTCAAAAGCCGTAACGGAGTAAACATACTGAAACCCGTTCAGCTGATTCGGAAAATCAAATTTATAATAATATGGAGTTGTATCCCCGTCAAAATATTTCGGTGAAGCAAGTTTTATGAAATTAAATCCCGTGTTATTGCTGACGTTATTGTATGCGCTGTCAAATTCACCGACAAGTTTCAATTGATCTGTAAGGTCGGCAGTCAGATCTAAATCCGAACCCGGATTGGTTCTGTATATTTTGTAACCTTCAAAGTCCTGAATATTTGAGATCGGATCAATTGATCGTTCAGAGTTAGCCGCCCAGTAAAGAGTTACTGTTTTATCTTCCAGCACAGTCCTCACAGTCGGTATATCAGGCGGGGAAGGAAGTTTGTATCCGTTATCATAAGCACTCTGAGCCCAGCCCGCCGAGATGTTTAAATTCTGTCTTTGATAGCTTGAATCCCAGGTAGTAGGATCAGTGCCTGTCTTCTTCGCGCAGACTACTGCAAATACTATATTTATAGTGTCCTGTAAATATCTTAAAGAAAGCTTCTGACCGTTGTCCTGGTAAAATGGTCCGTAGGAGATAAGCGTTGATCTGTTATTAGGAGTATGTCTGAGTTCGTCATTTCTTGAAGGAACGAACGGATTGCTTAATGAGTCAAGCGGGGAAACACTGAGATAACCGTTTAGTTTTTCATACTTTCCGCCGCCGTTTTGTGAACTCTGATCCAGAGTCGGAGATAAATAAAGGATTCCGGTTGCATTTCTGAATTGCCAGATGGAATATTTTGTCTTGCTGTTAATATTTTCCTGAGCAGGTTTAGGATCAAGACCGAGAAGTTTGAAGGCGACATAAGAATCAGTAAATCCGGGATCACCGTTGTAATCATATTCATACCACATTCTTAAAGTACTGTCATATCCGTCAGCGCCTTTGTTATAAAAGGACGTACCACCCGGCGGAGTGATGTTTGTATTTCTTATCACGCCGTCCGCCCACAGACCTATATAAATGCTGTCGATAGGGGAGGTGTCGCCGTTGTATCCGACGTTTAATATTTTATAATTCAGTATCACCCAGTTGTTTGCAAAGTTAAAATCATAGCAGTAAGATTCCAGCAGAACTTTAATACCAAGAGGAACGTGATTGACAATCGGCGTTCCGTTTATCACCGTATTTGTATCCAGAAATTCACAAACAAAATCCTGATGAGAGATTGCTTCTGGTCTGTAGTTAGGGGAATTTTGCAATGAAGATCTTTCGAGAATTCCCTGTCCGGGAGAATTTGAAAATTCAAATCCTTCCCCCCGGTTTGCGCTTGACACATCGATCGCTCCGGTCGTTACCCTTATCTGTCCCGCCTTTGATCCGCCGACCCAGATGCCTCCTACAAAAATATTTTCTATTCCGGAATTTATCGGAAACTGACAAGACGGCTGATTAGGGAAATTTGCAAAACCGTTTCCGAAAGTACCGTAGTTTGTTACTGTCATAGCGATGTTACCGACGTTTGTAAATTTATTATTTACATCATCCTGTATATCTCCCGGATAATAACCTCCGGCGCTCATCGGAATATAATAGGAAGAAAATATAAAGGTTAATACAAACAGAAAAAGAATTTCAGAGCTGCGGGATCTGATTTTTTTACAGGTAAAAAATACCAAAGCGAGTATTCTTCGGGACATGAAATAATTTAATAATTAGTGTAAAAATTTGTTTAAATTAAGATAATTATCACTAAAAGTAAAGATAAAGAAATGAGTTTTTAGGTAAACTTTAGAATAACTTTTCGTAACCAATTTAAAATTACTCTGATACTGCGCCGGTTAAAAACATTACATACTTTACTGTTTTTATCTTAGGGAAATTTTTATAAAATTCTTTTATAAAATATTGTCAACTGAAATGGTTTTGTAATTTCAAAAATGAAAATAAACATAAAATAAAAAATGAAATTAACAATGATATCGGCTATTTCACAAGAGCCATACGCTTTGTCTGAATAAATCCTGCTGTCTCAAGCCGGTAAAAATAAATTCCCGAAGCAAGTCCGCTGCCGTCAAACTCCGCTTCGTAAGATCCTGCATTCTGCTTTTCATTTACCAGGTCAAAAATTTCATTTCCGAGTATATCAAATATTTTAAGTGATACAATTCCGGATTTTGGGATCTGATAGACTATGACAGTCTTCGGATTAAATGGATTCGGATAATTCTGAAAAAGACTGTAAGCATCTGGAGCAGCTGTTGAATTACTGTTTACTGTAGTCAGACCGCCCGTAATTGTTTTTAAAATTATCCCGCCGTTTCCGACTATCCAACCTGTAAGGTCATTCGCGAAGTTTATGCTGTTAAGTATCACTGTAGTATTTCCGTTCATAGAATACCAGCTTGAAGCGCCGTTATCAGTTCTTATTATTTTCCCGCCGCCGCCGACGCACCAGCCTGTGTCTTTATTTAAAAAATAAAGATCGGTTATAGCTTGAGTAGCTGCGCTGTCCGTGTTAATCCAGGTGAATCCTCCGTCAGTTGTCTTCTTTAAAAATTTGAAATGCATAAAGCCGTTTACATCATCTGTAAAAAAAATATTTCTTCCTATATGAAAAAAATTTACAGTGTCCGTATGAATTAACTCCCAGCTGTTTCCGCCGCTTGTAGTCTTATATACATAATTTATAGAAGGAGGTACATCGGAAGTATAATTTGATAATGCCCAGCCTGTAATTTCATTTATAAAATTAATCGAGTAAGTTGCTATCCCGAGATCTCCGGTCCAGTTTTGACCTGAATTGGAAGTCCTGTAAACTCCTCCGGAAAAAACAAAGCAAAATGGCGGACAGCATGCAACGGCATTGCATGTATATACTGTTTGATTATTAGTTACAAAAAGATCATTATAAATAGCTCCTGCTCCTCCGATTAATTGAATCCATGTTTTGCCGCCATTAGAAGTTTTGAGTAAGATCCTTAAATCCTCGCATACCGGATTATTGTCAAAATCCCCGCCTGAAGCCCAGCCGTAATTTTCATCAGTAAACATAACTGATCTTATAGTTAAGGACGAACCGGAAGTCTGAGCTGTCCAGTTTGCTCCGCCATTACTTGTATGCAGAATTACGCCGTTAGCTCCCGCAGCCCAGCCGGTTTCGGAATTTATGAAATATACGCTTAAAAGATTAGAAGATGTACCGCTTGACTGATGCACCCAGCCGCTTTGTGGAAATGCTGAGCTAAAAAAAGGCATGGAAAATAGAACAATAAAATATATTGATTTCAAAATTTAATTCTCCTTATAAAAAATAACTTATTTTAAAAAATCAAAATCCTCTTAATTTTTGAATTCAGGATCATTCTGTCTGACATAATAACCTGCGCTTACTTTTGCCGGGATCACATAAAATGTTTTCTCAAGTGATTTTTTGAAACCCATTTGATTTAAAACTTTCTCAGCCGAGACGTAATCTTCATTTGCAAGCGAACTGTAGTCAAGTATTAACCAGAACTTATCAATATCTTTTCTGCTCTTTAATGAGTCAAGCTGCATTTTTAAATCCCATCCGAATATTTCCGGAACCGGCAGTTTCGTTTCGGAATGTTTAGAATAATATTCAATGCTCCAGCCCATGAAATGAGGCTCGGTAATAATTATGCTTTTATTATAATAATTTTCTTCTATAAAAGAAATAACTTTTCTGTAATCATTATTCTTAAAACTATTGCTGTAGTTTATATAAACACCAGCGCTGCTTACGCAAAATAAAAAAAGAAATAACAGAGTCTGTATTTTATTTTTAAACAGTGTTGTTGAAAAAAATATAACTGTTATAATCAGGTAAGGAATGATTATGCTGAGATACCTCGAGAGTATAATGTAATGCTTAAAGGAAATAATCAGAGAAATCAAAAGAGGCAGATAAAAAAACAAAATAATGTAATTGTAATCCGCTGAAATAATGACTTCCGAATTCAGAAATCTGAACATACAGTACAAAAGATACGCCAGTAAAAAAAAGCTGATAAACAAAGATAAATACTGAATGTGAATGGGCTCAAATCCGTAATAAACGCTTAAGAAATTATCCTTAAAATAGTTTAAAAAGTTATGTCCGGTATCTTGTAATGAGTTCACTGTCCTCCATGGCTGACCTTTGCTGATCTGTGAAAAAAAAACCGGATACCATGGGATATAAAGAGCGTTAACTATTATAACTGCAGTGAATTTACCGCGAAGCTCACTGAATGTATTTTGTTTTGAAATAATTTTTAATATCAGAACGACAAATATCGTGAACAAAATCAGAAGTGAAAAGTAATGCGTGTAAATCGCAGCAAATAAAAATAATACAAACAGGATTAAATAATTCACGGAATTGTCTTTCATCGAAAAGAGAAAAAAGTAAACAGAACCGAGCGTCAGAAATAAATTGAGATTCAGCATACGGATCTCCTGAGAATAAAATATATTAACAGGTGAAACGGCATACAGCAGCAAAACAAACATCACCGGTTTGTCAGCTTTAAAAATCAGCCGGGAAATTTTAAATATAAATATTAGAGAAAGCACTCCGAGCAAAGCGCTGAGAAGCCTCATTGAAAATACGCTGTCTGAAAATAAAACTATCCAGTATTTCAGAACAATATAAAACAAGGGAGGGTGAATATCGCCTGACGTATCAGCAATAATATCTGTTACAGATTTTTGCGAAAGCTTCCAGGAATAAACTTCATCAAACCACATGTTCTTTGTCTCAATATCACAGATCCTCAGAACTGCAGTCAGGATTATTATCAGCAAAAAAATAATTTTCGTCTTCAATAATTATCCTGTCTAAAAACCTGTTAACTGAATGGCTACTCTGCGTGTTCTCTTTCTGTTGTCAAAATCTATGAGCACAATCTGCTGCCAGGTTCCCAGCATCAGCATACCGTTTTTAAATGGTACACTTAAAGATGTTCCGATAAGAGCTGATCTGATATGCGCATGCCCGTTACCGTCTCCCCAGGTTTCATTATGATGGTATTTTGAAAAAGCAGGAATTAATTTTTCGAGAGCTTTCGGAATATCTTTAAGCAGTCCAGGCTCATATTCAATTGTTGTAACGGATGCAGTCGAACCTATTGAGAAAACACAGCAGGTTCCTTCTGTCAGATTCGAATTGTTCAGAATGGACTGCGCTTCGTCCGTAATATCAATAATATCACAGTTTCCGTTGCTTTCCAGAATGATTTCATTTGTGATTATTTTCATTAAGCTGCAAAATTAAGTTTATACCTTTAAAAACTAAATCTCTGTCGGTTAAGTCTATCAATTTTGTCCTACCGGAAATCAAACCGCTGAAACCGCCTGTTGCAATTACTTTAAGATTGCTCAATTTATTAGAAGTCTCTCTGATAACTCTTTCACAAAAATAAAGTGTCTGATACAGGACTCCTGCGTTTATATTTTTTTCAGTGGTTTTATTAATCAGAGATTCCGGAAATACCGGTTTCGTTTTGATTAGCGAAGCTTTTTCCGAAAGCGAATTTATGGCAGTTAAAATACCGGGAGAAATAATACCTCCTTTTAAAATACCGTTTGATACAAATGTATATGTTGAAGCAGTTCCAAAATCTATTACAAGAATATTCTTTCCCGGAAAAATATCATTGGCTGCAACAGCGCTGCAAATTCTGTCATTACCAATCGTATGAGCATAATCAATTTTAATCGGGAGTTTCATTTTTATATTTATAAAAACAGGTTTAATATCAGAATGTGTGCGGATAGTTTTTTTAATAAATGAATTCCGTTTTGTGCTGAGTGAAGAAATTCCTGTCAATAGAAAGTTGTTTTTCTGATAATCTCTGAATAACTTTTTAATGAATGAACTGAACTGTTTTTCAAATAAATCTTTATCGTATGATACTCCTGCCAGGAATGAAATTTTATTTCCCTTTAAAGAGCCTGAAGCGGCTTTAACAGCGGTATTACCTATGTCAATTAAAAGTCTTTTCCGGTTTTCCATTCGTTAATGAAAAATGCGTAAAAGAATATTTACTTTTACGCATTTTCTAAAAAAGCTTTAAAAATTATTTGAAAGGAAACTTCATTCCTGCAGTAAATACAAAACATGAAATATTATTCTGGTCGTTTATAATCAGTTTATATTTACCGTCAAAGATCAGATTAAATGAAGTTCCAAGATTTGTCAGTTCTACTCCTCCGCCGATCAGTATGCTCAGCTTTGAAAAATTTTCTTTATCGGAATTATAAAAATTCACTCCCAGACCGCCGTCGAGATAAGGCATTAAAACCTGCGGACTCAGATAAAATCTCGCAAGACCTGCAAGTTCAAAATTGTTTTGCTTACCTTCGCTCCAGTAATTCGCCTGAGGCACGAAAGAAAAGCCGCCTGTTTTTAATTCAGCGAAAGCTCCGACTGCAAATCCAACCTTTCCTTCAATTGAAGCCAGTCCCAGATTAAAACCCATTGATGCGCCGGAAGAGGGCAGAGGCGGAAGCTGAATTTCTCTGGTTTCATCCTTTAGACTGAGGTTATATAGATCCGGCTGTTTGTTATTTAATTTTAATTTTATTTCCTGTGCGGAAGATTGGTCAGATAATAAAACAATAAGAAGTACAATTACAGTTATGTAAATTTTCACAATGTCTGTTTGATTAATAAAAAATTAAAAAACTAATTCTGATTGTGAATCTTTTCTAATTCAGATTTGAAATTTCCATTTTCTTTATTTCATCTCGAAGTTCGGCTGCCAGTTCATAATCCTCTTTCGTTATTGCATCTTCAAGATCAGCTTTCAGCTGTAATAGTTTTTTCTCTTTTTGAGAGAGATTCTTTTTCTCCGCAGTCAAAGCGTCCGGCGGAATCCCGGCGTCAGCTTCTCTTTCAAGATCTTCTGCATCTTCAGATTTGGGAAGAGTCTGCTCATCGAATTCCGGTATAAATCCTACTTCATCTATAATGTCATTGTTGACATATATTGGAGCTGAAAATTTTAAAGCAATTGCTATTGCGTCAGAAGGTCTGGCATCTATATCATCAATGTCAGAAGAAGTGAATATTATTTTTGCATAAAAAGTAGAGTCTTTAAGTTCGCTGATAACTATGTATTCAATTGAAGTCCCGAGTGATTCTATTACTTCTTTTAAGAGATCATGTGTCAGCGGTCTTGGCGGTTTTATACCTTCAAGTTCGAGCGCTATAGACTGCGCTTCATATTGTCCAATTATAATCGGAAGTCTTTTGCTTCCGGATACTTCCTTAAGTATTATTGCATAACCTCCTCCGCTGATTGAAGGAGTTAATGACAAACCGAAAATATCAACCTGTGTATATTCTTCTGGGTAATCCATTTAATAATTAATTTTCAATAGTTACAATCAAGCTAAAGTAAAAGTTTCAAATTTACAATATAAAACTATTTGTAAATTTTAAAAAAAAATTGTGCTTAATTGGAAACAACTTTTTTAAATTCTTCTGTTAGTTCAGGAATGATTTCAAAAACATCTCCTACAATACCGTAATCAGCTATCTGAAAAATCGGTGCGTCTTTATCTTTATTTATTGCTACAATGCATTTTGATGAAGACATTCCGGCAAGATGCTGAATGGCTCCGCTTATGCCGCATGCAATGTAAAGACTGGGAGATACAGTCTTTCCGGTCTGTCCTACCTGTTCCGAATGCGGTCTCCAGCCAGCGTCAACAACAGCTCTTGATGCTCCGGTCGCAGCACCGATTGATGCAGCGAGATTTTCAATGAGATTAAAATTTTCAGGACCTCTGAGTCCTCTTCCGCCTGATACAATTCTGTCAGCTTCAGATACGTCAAGTTTCATATCGCTGATTATAATATCCTTAACTACAGATGTAAAATCCCCGGCGCATATACTAAGCGATTCAAGGTCTATCCTGACAATTTCTGTTTCAGAATTATCTGTTTCTACCGGTTTAAAAACATTTGGTCTTAATGAAATAATTATTCTCTCACAGTCTGTTGACATTACTGTCAGGCTTTTTCCTGCGTAGACAGGTCTGGTTGCAGAAATCTTTCCGTCTTCGGTATTGATATCAACACAATCACTGAATACTGCAGAGTCAGTTTTTATACTGATTCTTCCTGTCAGATCTTTTCCTAATGCAGTAGCTGAAAGTAAAATGATCTGAGCTGATTCCGACTTTGAAACTTCGCTTATTACTTTTGAAAATACAGCAGGGGAGTATTTAATATTCCCTGCTCCGGATTTTGAATTAAGTCTGTCAAGTTCTGCTATGATAATTTTTTTTGCTCCGTATTTTGAAAGTTCTTTTGCAGCGCTGTCCTCAATATTACCGATCGTTAAAACAGTAAAACCAGAACCTAATTTTTCTGAAATTCTCCTTGATTCTGAAACCACTTCGTATGCGGAATTCTTAAATTTCCCGTCTTTTGATTCTACAAATGCTAATATATTTTTCGACATTTTAATAATTATAAATTTTTTAAGAATTAAATTACTTTTGCTTCTTCTCTGAGAAGTCTTACAAGTTCTGACACATCATCTTTTCCGTTCTGGAAAATTTTTCCGGTTGTCTTTGCAGGGGGTAATTTCATTTCGCTAATGACAGTTCTCGATTCAGAGTTTGAGACCTGAACTTCTTCTATAGGTTTTGACTTAGCAGCCATAATGCTTTTCAGATTAGGATATCTTGGCTCATTAAGTCCTTTCTGCGCTCCGATAATTACCGGTAAAGTTGCTTCCACTACTTCCTTACCGCCTTCGATCTCACGTTCTGCTGAGACGGTATTTTCATTAATATCGAGCTTTACAACTACGCTGATACATGGAATATTCATTAATTCTGAAACCATGGATGGGATCAAAAGACCGTCAAAATCAATTGACTGTTTTCCGAAGAAAATTATATCAGCTTTCTTATCTTTTAAATATTCTGAAAGATTTTTGGCAACGAAAAATGAATCAAAGTTCACAATATCTGTTTTTATTAAAACCCCTTTATCAGCCCCCATTTGAAATGCTTTTTTAATTGCTTCTTTTGCTTTTTCAGTACCTACGGAAATGACTGTGACTTCACCGCCTTTACTTTCCTTTAATCTTATAGCTTCCTCGACTGCAAATTCGTCATAAGGATTAATGATAAAGCTGACTCCGTTTTCATCAATTGATTTGCCGTCGGAAGCAATTTTTACCTTAGTTGTACTGTCAGGAACTAAAGATACGCATACATAAATATTCATAAAAATTTTTAATGGTTTGAATTTGGATTGAAAAGGCAAAATTAATCCTCACAATTTGCAAAATCAATTTATAAATTGCTCCAAAAATTCAATTGTAACATGAATTTATTTTATATATATTGCAATATATCGCGGGGTGGAGCAGTTGGCAGCTCGTCGGGCTCATAACCCGAAG
>DDUU01000011.1:69255-95221 GCA_002344965.1 Candidatus Tepidiaquacellales bacterium UBA2330
CAGCTCGTCGGGCTCATAACCCGAAGGTCGAAGGTTCAAGTCCTTCTCCCGCTACACTCTATATACTTTCATTGTTTTTTTGTTTACCCCGTTTAAAACGGGGTTTTTTATTTCCATTTCTTTAAATCTCTTCTCTAAAACTTTAAGTCAATTTAATATTTAATTTTTAAACCTATTTAGACTATCAATTGTCTTATTCCTGTATTCGAAAATTTAAAAAATTCTAAATGAATAATACAAAAATCAAAGCACTTGCACTCATAGTTTTAGCATTACTAACTATCTCATCAGTTTCATATTCTCAGAATGATTCAAAACCAAATTCGGGAAAAAATAAAACTCCGGAAGAATTTGCGAAGAAAAAAACAGACAAACTAAATCAGGAGTTATCTCTTAGTCAGGAACAATATAATAAAATTTATGACCTGATGTTAACAAAAGCAGCTGAAAGAAAAGCAAACAAAGAGAAATTTAAGAATCTTGAAAAGACAGAGAGGAAGGAACTAAAAAAACAAAACAGGGAAAATTTCAAGAAACAAATGCAAAGTATACTTACCCAGGAACAATTTGCAAAACTGGAAAAGATGAAAGCAAATAAAAAAGATAAAAGGAAAAATAAAACGAAAAACAAACTAAATAAAATCTGAAGAATAATTAAGTTGAGTTTTATTTAAACCGGAAATTTCAATTTCCGGTTTTTTTATGACCTGATTAAATTTTTCTGAGCCGTCTGCTTTCCTTTATTACTTATAAGATCGCTTATTTTCATAAGTATCCAGTTCTTGTCGAAAATATTATCAGATGCATTTACTGTATCGTATAAATATTCCAGATTTACGCTTCTTGATCCGGATTTATATAAACTTAATTTCTGAACGCTTGATAAAAAATTATTATGAAAGATCCTCCTGCTTTCGGAAATTAACTTATTGTTTTTCAGAAAGTGCCTGTAGGAATCAATAAAATATAAAGTCGCGTCAAATTCTCCAATTTCATAATGGATCTTCAGCTGAAGGTTTTTCATGTCAAGTTTATAAACAAACTGATCAAACTTGATTTTGTTAATACACTGAAGAGCTTTTTCGAAATCAGATTTCTGAAAATGGAATAGAGCCAGACTATATGATTCTATACTAAATATCTGAGACGGGTGAAGAAATTTAGAATATTTCTTAATGAAAGTTTCCATGTATCCGAGCTTGTTCACGGTAATGCAGTTCAGTAGTACATTACGGTAAAGGTCAAATGGTATATAACTGCTTGTTCCGGTTTTGTAATATTCTTTTTCGATGTAAATTTTATTAAGTTCAAAAATTTCCATCTGAATATCGAAAGAAGTTTTCTGGCTGGAATTGATCTTCAGTACGCAGTAATCAAGCAGTCTTGAGAATAAAAAATTATTATCATTTATTCCCAGTGATCCGGAGTATTCTTTTAGATTATTCTTGTATTCAAAATAATATTTTTCATCTTCGAAATTTATAAATGCTTTCAGAAGGCTGTAATAGATTTCAATTATATGTATCTTAAGACTGGAATTTTTATTAACAAATTTTATCATTTCCTCAAAATTGAATATCTTAATGAAATCCGTAATAAACTCTTTATACCTGTTAATGTTGTAAGATCTGGTATATTTCAGCAAATTATCATTGTGCTTGATTGATTCAATAATAAAGAATATCAAAATAAATATTATTCCGTCGGTCATTTTTTTTGATTCACTGACTACATAATTCTTTTTCAATACTTTCTGAGTAAGCAGATTAAGATAAAACAGATCAGTGTTGATCTTATACCTGTTGTAAAAATAGTCCCCGTCAAAAGTATTCTTCTTCTCAAGCAGTAATTCTGTCTTACTCATTTCTTTTTTGAACAAATCATAAGCATTCTTTTCAAAGAGTTCGTGGGATAAAAAAAATGAACTCTCTATATCCTCTCTCTTCATCCTTTCAGCTTTTAAAAAAAACAGCAGACACTTTAACAGATCAGAAGCCAGATTTCTTACAGTAGAATCATTATATTTTTTATTACGGTAAAGCTTTTTAAAAATGTTTTCTTTTGTGAAATTTTTTTGTTCAAAACCCGGATGAAATTTTCTTAATACGTTAAAAAAATTGATCAATGCCTTACGATTATTATAATAAGGTGAGTTTAAAAATTTGCTGAATTTAGCCAGTTCCTTATCAGATAATGTTTCCAGTAACTTAATAAGTGCGTTTGTATACATTTTTTATATTTAATAATTTTAAAAAAAATGCGACAAGTTCTTTTTGACAACATTGTAAAAATATGCAAATAAATCAGATAAATCAAGTTTTTATAGGGTTAGCCAAAAATATTCTTACAAAAACCTGCGACAATTGCGATTTTTTTTCTTTGTATTGGTTGTTATATATTCTTAATTTGCAGTAAATAAAATTATGAAAGGGGAATTCTAAATGAAACATTTCATTAAGACTTTTTTAGTAATAGCAGTAATTGTAAGTTCATTCACATTCTCATCAGTAGAAAACACTGAAGCAAAAGCTACAACAAATGTAACTATAAGCTCTGAGTCGCAGAATTTTGGTTTACAGTTTATCAGAGTTGTTGAGAATAATATAAGATACATTTACATTTATACTGAAGGTGGAATTTACATTACAAAAATCGAAGAGTTGTAAGAAATTTTTGGTACAGTTATTTTGATAAGATTTTGAATATGATTTAAATTACTAAATGGATGATTTATCTATAATTCTTCTTTCGTAATTAGAATTTAAAAAATTAATCTAAGTTTTATATAAAAATTAAATAAGTTACATCCTCCCCTCTCCTTTCACCGTTCAAAATTTGGGGTTGAACGGCCTTGGAGGATGTAACTTAATTAATTGAAGAACTTATTTAACTTTTTGGGTTAGTCGCTACAAAACTATAAAATAAAAAATTAATAGTAAAGTGTAATTTTTAGATTTAAATTTATAATCAGATCCGTTCTTTCATAACTTTTTCATAATTTTATTTTATCTGATTTATATAATTTATTCTTAATTCTGCACCAAATAAAAAATTTTTTATTCTATATCCGTCCGATTTACAGGTAACTTTAAAGTTTAAAATTAAATTGATTCATATATTAATTTAAAAAATTTAAATTACAGTCCTGTATATATATCTCATAGTTTTTTACTGCCGGAATATACTGACGATTATATTGTCTTCGGAAGAATGTTTTCTAAAATATTCCTGATTTATATTTAGCCTCAAAATTGTTGTTAATTAATTTGCATAGTATCTCTATTGCGGTAAAAAAGGAGAATAAAAATATTATTTATATGTTAAAAATTAATGTAAAGCAACTTAGTTTTTAAATAGAATAATATATCCGATTTAAAATATTTTTTTTTTATAAGTACCTGAATTTTTAGTTCAGAGATTGAATTAAAAAAAAACCGGTGAATAAATTCTCCGGTTTTTTTTATTTTTCTTAAAATTTTGTAAGTTATTTTACCGCATTCTGAGATTCAATTTTTTTCTTCTGATCCTGATAAGATTTTTTATCGTAAATAGATATCGACTTATTTATTGAATCCATTGCTTTTTCTATATTCTTTAATTGAAGATACAGATCCGACATTATGTAGTAAGCGCTAGCTTCATTAACTGTTCCGCTCACATACTTCAGAGCTTTATTGGCAACTCCGATAGCTTTTTCCCTGTCTGAATCTGTTGCTGTCTCACTTTTCATTGTTCCGTATGCCCTGCCTATAAGAAGGTTACCGTAACTCTGCATTAGTTCAAAATCCGTTTCGCCGTATTTTGAAAATGCGCTTTTAAACATTTCATCTGCTTTATCCGGATCTTCTTTCTCTTCATAATAAGAAGCAAGATTAATATATCCTTCTTTTACTTTTTCACTTTGCGGATATTCAGAAATTAGTTTCTCAATTTCTTCTGCGCTTTGATTCAGATATGCCAAAGTAAACTTTGCATCATCTGTAAATCCGCTGAGGTTTCCCGGATCCACTGAAATAGCCTTATTAAGATATACTTTCGGATCTCCGTCCAGACCGTTAGACATAATTTTTTCCGCCATCAGGTAATTTATCTCAGCATTATCCGGCTCTGCTTCAAGCTTTTGCTTAATGTACCCGTAAGTATTAACTCCGTTATTGTAATCAGTCATTTTAATCAGAAACTGATCTGCAGGTACATAACCGTATATTCTGTCAATCTCCACTCCCGCAGGATCAGTGAAGATAATTGTAGGAAAACCTTTTACACCGTATTTTTTTGCAAGTTCAGGACCTTCGCCTTTTTCAGCATCTATTTTCCAGTTGATCTGTTTTTCATTTGCAAAAGTATAAACAGCAGGATCAGTGTAAACCTTTCTGTCAGTTTCCACGCACCACTTGCACCAGTCGGTTATGAAATCAATCATAATAGTTTTGTTTTCACTTTTTGCTTTATCGAGAATCTCCTGATAGCTTCCCTTAGCGAATATCACTTCATCTGATTTTACGTTTTGCGCGGAAAGTAAGAAGCAGATTAGAATTACATTTAAAATTATTATTTTCATTGCATTCTCCTCGGTTTAAATTTTTAATAAATTAGACATTAGCGGATACATCTTCAATTCAATATTCAGATTAATTCTTCTGATTTCCGAAAATGATTTACGAAAGAAAATTAAAGGTTGTTTAATAATTGTGTCTTTAATTTATCTTTCAATATTTGTTAAATTGCTGTGTTCGTTTTAAAAATATTTTCAAAACACTAATGAAAATCTTAATCACCGGAGGCAGCGGTCTGCTTGGTCAGTATCTCAATTTACATCTTAGCAAAGAAAACGAAATACTGACTGTATATAAAACTGCGCCGGGCAACTGCTTAAGCTACGGGAATCTTAAAACAGATCTGACAGAATTTTTTAATCTGAAAAATATATTCAGTTCATTCAAACCTGATGTACTTATTCATACAGCTGCAATATCAAGACCTGAAGAATGTGACAGACTCCCCGCTAAGCAAGTATTAGACATAAACTTTAATCTGAATAAACAACTGTCTGATATTTGTAATGAGTTTAAATGCAGATTTATTTTTACTTCCACTGATCTTGTATATGACGGAAATTCCGGTTCGTATATTAAAGAATCATCCTATTTAAATCCAATTTCCCTGTATGCAAAGACAAAGCTTGACAGCGAAAATTATATTTCAGCTAATTCCGAAAATTATCTTATTCTCAGAACCTCTCTGCTGTTTGGAATTGGCTTAAACGGAACTTCGTGCAATTTTCATCAGATGATTATTAAATTTAAAACAGGGGAGAAGGTAACTCTTTATCATGACCAGTACAGAACTCCGCTTTCTTTATTTAATGCAGCTTTTATTATCGGGGAAATTGTGAAAACAGATGTAAAGAATCTAACTTTGAATTTCGGCGGCAGAGAGAGGATATCGAGAGCTGAACTCGGTGAATTGACGTGTAAAGTATTTAAATATGACAGAACACTTATTGATAAAATTTCTTTAAAAGATGCTGAAGTAAATAATAAAGTATATGATGTTTCAATGAATACGGATCTTTTAAAATCATTAGGGGTGAAGCAGACAGGTATTGAGGAATCGCTTATGAAAATAAATGAGCAGGAAAAAAATTTATAATCACTAAATAAAATTCCGGTCAGTTCACGGAAGGATCTTCCGGAAATGTTGAGATCACGGAATATTCATTCCCCATTTTTCTCAAAATTCTGCTCCATAGAGATGAGCTTTCGTCGTTAAATATATTATCAGGATGAGGATTGCCGAGATACCATGATTTAATGCTCAGTTCATTTTCGAGCTGACCTTTTCCCCAGCCGGAATATCCGAGATAAAATCTGAAATCATTAGGGGAAACAGCATTGCTTTCAATCAAAAGCTTCAGATGATCTAAATTTCCTCCCCAATATATTCCGTCAGATATTTCAAAACTGTCACTTAGTATTTCGCCTGCTCTGTGAATAAAATTCAAAGAATTCTGCTGCACCGGACCTCCGATAAAAACTTTTGAATCAAATTCCGGGAAATCTTCGATGATCTCGTGAAGTTTAAAATCGGTTTCCTTGTTTAAAATAAAACCTACCGAGCCTTCCTGATTATTTTCCGTTACAAGAATTACCGATCTTTTGAAAATATCATCAAGAAACGGCGCTGATAAAAGTAAACGTCCTTTTAAATTATAATTGACTTCATTTCCCTCATTACTTAAATAATTTCCGGAATCATCAGTCATAAGATAAATATAATTTTAAAATATAATTTCTCCGGTCATTTAAGAAGTATCATCTTTTTTGATTCAACAAAATTACCGCCGGCCTGAATTCTGTAAAAATAAATTCCGGAAGGTAAATTCCGCGCATTAAATGTAATGGAATTCTTTCCCGCTTCCACTCTGCCGCTTATCAGTATTGCTACATTTTTTCCGGTGATATCAAAAACATCCATTTGTACATTCTGTGCTTTCGGCAAAGTGAAATTGATTACTGTCGAAGGATTGAAAGGATTAGGGTAATTTTGTTCAAGTTTATAATCGAGCAGAGTAATATTACTGCTTGAAATATTTACAAGATCGATGGAACTTACCCTTGCGTTCACTTCCACTTCAGCCAGTCCGGCAGCTGAGATATTGTTAATTCCTCCGGTAAAACTTTTTACGATTACTTTTGCGCTGTCAATAGTTGTAATTGGCTGAACGTTAACTGTTAATCCGTTTACATTGACAGGTCCGGTGGAAGGAATATGATTCACAACATTATTCTGATAATAAAAAAATATTTCACAGTCAGTTACGTGAATATCAGTATTATTAACAGGATTTGGAATTATATCATAAAGTGTAATTCTTCTGATATCAATCGGTATCTCCCATCTTAAAACCACATATTCATTCGTGTTTCCGTTTGAGATCCAGTTGACAGTCTGATCTGAGTTTCTTGCTTTTCTGTCAACTACGTTCTGTCCTTTATATGAAATATTTCCGTTAGTTTTAAAACTGCTTTCTCTGACATTAGCAGAAGTGGAAAGATTTGTAAAAGTGCCTTCAGTCAGATTAATCGGTACTTCAATTAAAGTATGTCCGGCATGACAGCCGACGCATTTTGTGCCTGAGCCGTTGTTACCGAAATTCATTCCGGTAACATGAGCCACATTCCCGGTTTTATTTACAAGAATTTTTCCTGTGCTGTCCACAACTTGTTCAAACATAGACACATTTGCGGGAATGTCACCTTCTGCAATTTTTCCGTCACGGTCAAGCTCTATTTCTCTGAATAAGATTGGATGGTCTTCACCGAATTCATTCTGCCTTTGGAAATTCAGAAAGAAACGGAACCTTGCATTTTTTTGAATGAGCGGAGCGTCTCCGATAGGAGCATCAACAGGTGCATTTGAATATACATTCAGACAGTCAAACCTGAAAAGACCTCCCTGGTAAAATGTATTCGGATCAGAAGTCGGAGGCACTGCATTTGTATCATAATCATTAAGATAAAAAACCTGCGGCGGGACATTTCTAGGAATTAATAATTCAGCATTGAGTTCGAGCGATCCGGGCAGATCTACAATCTGTGACAGACCTGTTCCGTTAAAGTTTACGGTATAAATTCCGTAATCCTGCGCTTCGACAGTAGTCGCATATGAAAATAAAATTCTTCCGTCAGGCAGTCCGACAGGATCTGTCGCATAAGGCGGCTGCATAGTTCCAAATGAAGGAGGATTCTGTACATATAAAGGAGTAGTGCTGTCAACGCCGATTACAGTCCTCGCTTCAGAAAAACCCTGATTATAATATCTGATACCCGGACTTCCGCTTGTATAGATCATCGGAAGACTCGGAATAAATACGGTTAATAATTTTCCGTCAGGCAAAGCACGCGGTCTGTATGAAGACATGCTCATTCTTGTCCTCGGATCTGACGCAAAAATTTTCAACGCATCGCCGTCCGGATTTACAAGACTAACCTGCCAGAAATCAGCTTTGTCATTACTTACAGCGAGCGAATCAATTCTTGTAACGCCGGTTCCTGTTACATTACTCGGCAGATCAATATTCAGCCACCATCTTGAATAAAGGATTCTTCCTGAGACAGGATCTATTGTCGGCTTTTCTCCTCCGTTTCTTTCAGTTGTTACTCTCTGCATATTATTACCGAGAGTATCGACAATAAATAAATTGGTTGTATTAAAAGCACCTTTCTGAGCTAAAGACGGATATCTCGTAGATGCGAAAATTATTTTTCCGTCCGGCAGATATATCGGGTCTATATCTTCATAAGTTCTGAATCTGTGACCGGCAGGACCAAACTGTGAGAGATCAATATTCCTGTTTGTAAAAGTGATCTTTCTTAATCTCGATCCGTCGCTTAATATTTCATAAATTCTCCAGCTGCTGTCGCGGTCTTCAATACCTGCAAATACAATCTTGTTTCCGCTCCAGTGAACGCACGGCTGCTGAAAGTCAATCAGTCTGACTCCGTTTAACTCTATTGTGCTGTCGAGCAAAGTTGTCAATACTCCCTGTTCATCCCTCACCATCAGCTTTCCTCCGACTACTTTAAATCTTGAGAAAGGTCCCATTCCCGGAAGCAGTCCGGCGTCCTGATAATATAGATTCCCGTTTATGTAATGATTTCTGGAAACAAATACAATTGGATAGTTGAAAGTTTGTGAGTAAATATCCTGAAAAATAAATAGCGCTGAAAAAATCAGAACCGAAAGCCCTGTAACTGTTTTATTCATATAAAAATATTTGTATAAACTTAATCAAATGAATGATTTTTTTAAATAAGAAAATTTATGGTAATTCAATAGAGTTTGTGTGATAAGAATAAGCAAAAGTTGAATAATGTTCCTCAGGATAAAAATAATATCATTATGAAAAAATGATTTGCATCAGTTCCAAGACGATTATTTAATTGATAGTAGATTTTAAATTATTTAAGTTTAACTATAATTTAAACATAACTTCTAAAATGAAAAAAATCATTTACGGTTTTTTTGCAGCTGTTATATTATTAGCTGTGAATTTTCATGCTGCAGCTGACGGACTAAACAGCGTTCACACATCAAACGGAATTTTTGTCGTAGCAGCCGGTAATCAGGGAAACATCCTGTTCTCAAATTCAAGCGGAAGCACCTGGAGTAAAACCAATGCAGGTCCTGTGAATTTCAAAAGTGTATTTACTCTCGGAACTGCTGTTTGGTATACCTCATCAGCAGGTAAAGTTTACACTTCCACTACTGCAATAAGTGATATAACAGAAAGGAATACAGGAGTCAGCACTTCCATTAATTCAATTTATTTTACCGGCGCTGCAAACGGATTTATATGCGGTGATAACGGAGTGGTGATGAAGTCAGCTGACGGCGGAATTACCTGGACGCCTTCTGCTGCCGGAATTTCATCAGTTAATTTAAATTCAATTTCCTTTAAAGATGCGACGAACGGCGTTACGGTTGGAGATAACGGAAAAGTTTTTGTAACAACAAACGGCGGTGCTTTATGGACAGAGGAAACTGTAAACACTTCAAGAGATCTTCTCAGCGCAAAATATTTTCCTGACGGAATAGGAATTACGGGTGAGTGGGGAGTTGTTTTATTCAAACCTTCAGGTTCTACATGGGAAATGCCTGATATGAAAATAAAATCTGACATAACAGGAATAGACGGAGATTCATTTAATGATATTCACGTATGCGGCGGCGGCGGATTTATAAGAAACAATATAAACGGCAACACCGGATTTTTAAATTTTGAAAAAAATCCAATGCTTGCTGATCTAACTGATATGGTCAGATTTTCCGGTTTGGGCTTTGCAGTCAGCAGTATGAATAATGCAGTTATCAGAACTACCAACGGAGGAACAACCTGGGCGCTGCCTTCAGGCACCACAGTAACTTACAACTGGGTTTCTAAACCCGGAGCCGGCGGAGATTTTCTCGGAAATAATATGTCTCTTCATCCGACAGACAGAAATGCAATTTTTATTGCATTCGGAAACAGAGTGTACAGAAGTAATAATAAAGCAGAAACATGGAGCGTTATCGGAAATCAGGTGCCTACCGGATTTACTCCTCATTCATTTTTTGTAAGTCCGAATGACACCAACATCTGGCTGATAGCAATAGAATCATCCCCTGATAAAATTTACAGAACTACAAATTACGGACAGACCTGGACGGAAGTAATGTCAAGAGCTTTCAGCAATTACGGACAGCCGCTTGAGATGGATCAGAATAACCCAAGCGTTTTTTACTTTGCGCCTGATAACGGCGGTTTCTGGAAGTCGACAGATGACGGAGCAACATGGAATGAGATAAGCAATAATTATCCTTTCAGAAGTCCGTGTGATATTATCGTTATGTATGACAGCTCTAATGTAATATTTGTAGCAGACGGTATTACAGGCAGCGGACAGGCAATCATTTTTAAATCAGTTAACGGCGGAGTTAACTGGACTAATGTTCACACAGCAAACTCAAGTGAAATACCTTCAATGTCAAATTCAATTTTTGATAAATCAGTAATATGGGCTACTGAATGGAGCGGCAGCAGGATTTATAAATCAACTAATTACGGAGATTCATTTTTCCTCAGTCACCAGACCGGGTTTTCCGGCTGGGGATCTGATGTTTGTAAAGAAGACCCGGATTTAATTGTAACCGGAAGCTGGGGAGCGGCTGCAACTATGAGTCTTGACGGCGGAGTTACCTGGACAAATATCAGCCAGGGACTCAGCGGACACGGAGGCGGTATTCTCATTCCTGACAGAGGTTACATAGTCTGTCATCAGGGTTCAAATGTTTATAAACTTAATATAGTATATGATGTGATAACGGAAGTCAGTGAAAATATTATTTCATCCGTTCCTGCTGATTACAGTCTTTCACAGAACTATCCGAATCCGTTTAACCCTTCCACTAAAATAAAATATACGCTTCCGAAACCGGATAATGTGACGCTTAAGATTTATAATGAACTCGGAAAAGAAGTAACCTCACTTGCAGACGGTTTTAAAAATGCAGGCACTTATGAAATTACTTTTGACGGAAATGGTCTGCCATCAGGAGTTTATTTCTATAAAATTCAGACATCGGAATATACATCTGCAAGGAAAATGCTGCTTATCAAATAATGAGATAGTTGAAAAAAATTTTAGTTCTTATAATTTAAAGCATGTGAAGTTTTGGCTTCATATGCTTTTTTATCAATACCCTCATCAGAATCTCCGCAGTTTTATCGCTGGACTCTGACGGACAACAATACTCGTTGTAATTATTAACAGTTTGGATTATTTTTTAGAATAAATAGTGTACCTCAAAAAGGAGACGAGCAGAAAAGAGTGAAAATATTAGACACTCAAGTGCATCAAACTATATTCCCGGAAACGAAATGTATGGTGTGGAATTAGTTTATTAGTTGAAAGTTAAGGGTTTGCCGACAAAGTTCCTGAAATACGCCTGAGACACTGATGGGGGTAAATTCACATTAATTAACAATCCGATTATCACGGCAGCAGTTTTCCGGATGGAATTTGTTATTACAATACTTTTGATTATTGATAATTAATTTTAATTAAGGCATATTTTGAACCTCTTATTTTGTTTAATACGTCTTATGCCTAAAACAGATTATAAAATCATCAGATTGAAATATTTAAAATATATTTTACTTTTTATTCTATTCTTTTCGGCAAAACTTTATTCACAGACAGACACCGCCAACGGCAACAAATCATTAAAAGATAGTGCGGATGTTCCAGTAATTGTAACAGACTCTTCTATATTGCTCAATGCGGAAATGCAGAAGATCATGCGAGAGATCGCAGATTCGATCTCAAGAGAATATGCATTTCAGTTCAGGGAAAAACAGATATATTCACATCAGTTAAACCTGTTAAACGAATTGACAACTACTACGCGAAGGATAGAGGATTATTTTAAAAAAGGGATTGATACAGCCGCAATAAAAAAGGAATTGAAATCCATTGAAGAATATCTGGAACTGGCTTCAGACGGCACGATACAGAATCAAACAAAAAACACCCTTACATTCAGAAATATCAGAGTGGCTTATCTTTTAATGAATGAACTGGTACCAAAGCTGGAAAAGGTTAAAACAGAAATAAAGAACCATTTGGATAATCTTCAGAAATTCAGATTTACGCTTGATTCACTTCAAACAGATTCGCTCTTGTTCAAGTTTGCAAAAGATTCCGCTATCTTTAATGAATATCTGAATAAGGTTATTAAATTTTCCGAAGATACTTCGCCTACTGACAGCAGTCTGACCAATATGATCAAGGAGCTGCAGAACCTGGATATCTATACCGGAAAATTGTCAAGCAACATTACGGCGAAAATAAACTCTGTAACCGAGAAAAAAAATATAATCACATTTGACCGGTCGGTTGGGAAGTTTTCACCTCTCTTTGATATGGAAGAAGATTCGGTTTCGTTTTCGAAGATAATAGATTATTCATACAATAAAGAAAAACCGGTTTTATTATTTTATATTGAAAATAATCTGATAAAAATAATCGTTTCAGTTCTCATATTTTTATTCTGCTGTATTCTAATATATGACATTAAAAAAAGATCGCGGGATGCTGACAAAGATACTGTTCATGTCATAGTAAGGTCGGTGACAAAACACTTTGTTATTACTTCCGCATTTCTGACAATGATGACCTGCCAGTTTCTGTTTTCCCGTCCGCCGTTCATTTTCATGGGCGGCATATGGTTTCTTTCATCAATAATTTTAACAATCATTATTTGGTCTTACTATAATACAAGGCAGCGGATCTTCTGGTTTTGTTTTGCATCGATTTATTCTCTGACATTTTTTATTGACCTCCTTCTCGTTGAATCAGGAGTGGAAAGGATACTGATGCTGATCCTGGGAATATCCGGAATGACAGCGGGAATTCTTGCATTCAGAAAACAGCTTCTTGAGAAGAAAGGTAGGATAAGAAAATATGCTCTTTTGATTTTCACACTGGTCTTTTTGCTAGTTTCTGTAATGGCAAATCTTTCCGGAGATTATAATATTTCCAAGGCGCTGCTCGTAAATGCCATATCTATTCTGATGACCGCATTTTTGATCTACTGGGCTGCCACGATTTTGATAAAGCTGACGGAAACAGCTATTACTATTTATGAAAATGACGGAAATGAAAATTTCCGGAAAAAACTACATACGCTGAAAACGAGAATTCCTGTTTTTGTAATGACCTTAGCCTATATAGGCTGGACGATACTTTTCTTAAGAAATTTCAGAATCTATGAAGATTTTACGAATGGGCTGAAAACATTTCTTGAAGAGGAAAGAGTGATTGGTCAGTTCACCTTTACTTTTGAGAATGTGCTGATATTCATAGGCATAATAATGCTCTCAACAATTCTTTCAAAGGTAATTTCATTCTTCGCTGACAAATCAGACAAAAGCGGAATCGGCGTCGGATCGGTAAAGGGCGGTCTGAGCAACTGGATGCTGCTTATCAGAATAACCGTGATCAGCGGCGGAGTTCTGCTTGCTTTTGCAGCTTCGGGATTTCCTATGGATAAAATGGCTATCGTGATCGGTTCTCTCGGTGTCGGAATAGGTTTTGGTCTGCAGACAATATTCAATAATCTCATCAGCGGAATACTGCTTGCTTTTGAAAAACCTTTCAGGATCGGAGATCAGATCGAGATTGCGGGACAGTCAGGGAAAATAAAGGAGATAGGTATCCGCAGTTCAAAGATCTCGACTCCGGAAGGCGCTGATCTTATCATTCCAAACGGCGATCTACTGAGTAAGCATGTAACCAACTGGACTTTGAGAAACATGCAGAAAAGGTCGGACATGTCCCTGAGCTTCAATTACGGTAGCAATTTGAACGAACTTAAAAAGATGTTTGAAGATATTCTAAATAGGGAAGAAGACATATCAAAATTCCCTCAGCCGGAAGTGCTTATAAAAAGCTTCGGAGGCAGTTCGGTTGAATTCAGGTTACTTTTCTGGACCGATATAAACAATTCTGACAAAGTTAACAGCGATCTGATGTTTAAGATCGAAGAGGAACTGAGAAGATCCGGTATTGAATTAAAATCTTGATAGAGATATTGATAATTCTCATTTCAGAAGTATCATCCTTTTTAAACCCTCGTCAGAATCTCCGCAGTATTATCGCTGGACTCTGCCGGACAACAATACTCGTTGTAATTATTAACAGTTTGGATTATTTTTTAGAATAAATATTATACCTCAAAAAGAGACTGTCAGAAAAGCCCGAAGATTATAGACACTCAAGTGCATCAAACAATATTCCCGGAAACGGAATGTATAATGTGGAGTTAGTTTATTAGTTGAAAGTTAAGGGTTTACCGTCAGAGTCCCGGAAATACGCCGGAGACACTGATGGGGGTAAAGAGTTTATAAGTAAAAATAGAGGTAAATAAATGTATCTACTTTGAATAAATATTATGTTCGTTAATATTTTGATTCGATATCATTTGAAAAATGAATTTTAAAAAAAATAATCGCTGATAGAATTAATAGTTCCTATAACAGCCTGCCTTCAATTTTTTCAGTTGTCAATTTTGCATATTCAAAAATATCCGCAGCGTTAGCGCCTTTGGACTCCAGAGAATTGAAAGTGTTGTCATCAATCAGGACATATCTCCAGTCCCTTAGATCTCTGTGTTCAGGTATTAATTCATTAATTCTTTTTACAAAATCCAATGCAGCAAATCTTTTTTGCTTTACATCCGGATTTGATTTATCTTTTTCCGCTTTTGTTTCAACAACATATATGAAATCCTTAGTTCTGACATAAAAATCGGGGAAGTAGTTTGCTATTATTCCGTCTGATCTTATGTATAATATATTTGCAAAAAAATGATAATTTTCATTAACCTTTATCAAAGCTTCAACTCCCGAATCCCTGTCACAAAACTCCATGAACTTTTTTTCAAATTGACCTTTGTTTGACGGATATGACTGTTTTTCATAAATTGTCTTTACAATATCCAGACAATAGTTTTCCCTCATTTTTAATTCTGATACTTCCGAAAAGTAATGTCTTATAATTTCAGCCTCTTCAGTACTGATATTATTCTGCAAATCAAAAATTTCCTTGCTGAATTCCTTTACAATATGTTCGAGTAACCCGGTTCTAGTGAGTAATATTTTCCAGTTAAAATCTTCAAATGGATCAAAGACCTCATCAAATAACTTTGTCCTGATATATTTATCAATTGCTTTTAGTAATTCCACATTACTTATCTGCATTACCGGAAACTCTTTCTTTCCTCTCTGACCTGATCTAATTATTATTGAGGAAATTGTTTGCACAATTTTTGATAAGAATTCGTTGTAGCTTTTTGTATTTAACAAATCACCTTTTACATAGTAATCTCCAAATCTTGTTTTTACTGTCAGTTCTTCGGAATAAAAAATATCATCCTTAACAATTAATTTTTTTAGTTTTTCCAGTGTAAAATGTTTAAATCTTTCAAGTTTATCAATATCCAATTCCATAGGTTCGAGAATTTCTTCTTTATCCTTTACTATAAAAGGGATAAACATATCATATCTCTGATAGTTTTCTTTCAATCCTACTTTAATAATGTCCCCTAAAACTCCGCCGCCTGTGATATCTTCTTTTTCTTCATAAATAGGAATTTGAGTTAAGTCATCATAAAACTGTACAAATGCAGGATGTTCTACTATACTTAGAATATCAATGTAAGTCACAGGTGCTTCTTTTCGTACCAGTAACCTGCTGCGGTTTTCATCTTTTATATCTTTATATTCCGGTTCTCTCCACATCAATCTCAATCCTCTTCCAATTACCTGTTCAAGCAGTATTGGAGCTTCTGATGATCTTAAAGGAACAATTACGCAGATATTGTTAACGTCAAAACCTTCCCTGAGCATTAATACCGATATTATGACTTTTGGATTTGGATGCTGATCTACATTAAAAAGTTTTTGTTTTACATCTTCCCATTCTGTTTGATTCAGTTCTTTTTTCTTTCCAGAATCAATCACAAATACTTCATCATCAGTATATCCTGCAAATTGAATTAAATAATCTGCCACAAACGGAGAAACTTTTGTGTCCTCACAGATCACCAGCATTTTAGGATGTTTATTTGATCGTCCCGCTTTATCTTCAGTAAGTTTAACAAATTCTTTTTCAAGTATCTTTAGTTTATTTAATCCTGCTCGGAGCATTGTCTTTTGACCTTCAGACAATCCTATCACATTATCACCGTCCCTTTCTGCTTTAAAATCCAGTGGCATATCTGTAATTTCTTTCCTTCTATCTAAGGCGATTGTTTTTACCAATCCTGAATTTATTGCTGTCCTTAAATCAAAATCTACTATTGTATGAGGGAAATAATGTTTAGTTCTCGTTTGTCCGCTTCCTGTTACATCGTACGGAGTTGCCGAAAAGTCTATCTGAATAAAATTCTTGCCTTTTTTTTCTGAGATCTTATTAAGACTTTTTTGCCATTCCACTTCCGTAATTTCACCATAGCTTTTATTTTCATGAATATGATGAGCTTCGTCATTGATTACTATAAGGTCTTCTAGATCTGCAAGATATTCTATTTCATTTCCGCTCAGATATTTTCTGTCCAGCTGTTCCAATGAATGTCCGGCAGATTTACCCGGAGTAATAGGGAGTAATTCCTTTACAGTCTCAGAAGGATTCTCAAGCGGTGATAATGTTACTGCCGGTTCGTCTTCTAGCCCTGCCAGTAAATGCCAGTTAGTAATTGCTATCACGCCTTCTCCTGTTACTTTTGATCCTATTTCATCCTTCTTTAAAACTGAAGACTGTATAAATCCGAAAACCTCATCCTTATACGCTTGAGGAATAAAAAGACTTTCAAACATTTTGAAATCAGATTTTTCAAAATCTCTTATTCCTTCTTCATTTTCCTTTCCTAAGAATGCATCGAGAAGTCGTTCATACACAATCAATCCCGGTGCAACCAGTAAAAAATTTTTACTGTATCTGCCGCTTTTTACATTTTCATATTTTGAATTAAGATACTGCCAGATCAGCAAAGCGTTCATAACCCATGTCTTACCTGTTCCTGTTGCCATTTTAACAGCATATTTTGGAAAGTCATACTTTGCTTTTTTCAAAGTTGGCAGATGCATTTCCTGCAGTAAATGAGAATTTATATTTTCATAGATCTCAAATACATTTTCAATTTTTAAAATCTCATGAAGATAGACTACGTTCAGAATTGCCTGCTTCTGCCCTTCATGAAAATTAATATTTCGGTTTTCACAGAATGAATCATGAAACCAAAACCTCAATAAATCCTGTGTGACAGGACTTACCTTTTCAAGAAAATCCACGCTTTCCCATTCAGCATTTACTAAAGCTGTTATTAGATTCGCTAATCTTAAAGGTATGTCACGGGTTCCGGTGTTTATTGGTGTTGGCAAATTAAATATTTTTGTATATATAAATTCTCATTACAAACTTTTAAATTCATTTGAATTAAAAACATTTTGAAGCAATGAATAAGCAGCAGCAGGTGCGTTCCTGGAAGATGGGTGATAGAAATCAATAATTTTAATTCCAATCCAATTTGTAATTTCAATTTGATACCCGCTTGGTTTCCATTCTGATTCTTCAAATAACTCATTTCTTATTTTTTTATCAAATGACAGTCCAAGCATTATTACTTTGGGTTTTATAATATCTATTTCTCTTATAAGAAATTTTTTATTCAAATTAAAATGTTCGTGAAGTTCGTCATAATTTGTTATTCCAGCTCCTCCGATTTTTTTAACATTAATAAATGCTATACTTTTTAGGTAATTTAACATCTTCTCATAATCTTCCCAAAGATTATCATAATTAGATTTAAAATTATTTTGAATTCCGGCAGCCCATTCAGCAATTCTGAAAGAAAATGAATTTCTAAAACCTTCCTCAGTTTCCCATAAGTCTTGAAAACTCCAAGATGATCTTTTGGGGTCATTCGGCTCTTTAGCTATGAATAAAACTTTTACTGATGATTTAATATATAATTCTTCATTGATGATCCCATCTTTTACTATATTTTCATTATAATAAGGCACATTCTCTTTCCATTCTTTAAATAGCTCTTCTAATTGTGAATTCATGAATGTTCTCCCATTTTTAATAACAATTCTTCTGCAAACTCTTCAGCTTCATCTTCTCTTATAAATTCTTTTTTACAAGGCATTTCATTTAAGATATTTTCAGCTTTAACAAAATAGTTATTCAAACTTTGGTTTTGGGGTTTTCCTAACAGTAGATAAAGTTTAAAATCTTTTTTCTCATTTAAAATAGTTGCTCTTCCAAGCCAGGTGTTTGCTTTTTCCAAAATTGTTGATCCTTCTTTTAAGTCAAATGAAATTGGTTCATTAATATGCCAGATATCATTCTTCCAACAGTGCTCAAATTCATGTTCATAATTATTTGTTACTATTTTATGAGAAGTTAACTTATCTGTTAATTTTCTTTTAAGCATTGGTTCTTTAAATACTTTCCAGACATCTTCGTCACTTCTGCTGTATCGAGAGCTCTTATCATTGTATTTATTTATATATCTTTCAAATAAATAATTGACAGTTTTATTTGCATCATCGGAATTTCCATAAAAGATATCAGAAAATCGCAATGAAAGATTTTCAATCGGTAATACTTCACTAAAAAAAATTTTGAAATCGAATTTATCATTAAACAAATTGTGATTTTTTATTTCAATTGATTTCTCTGTTAATCTGTAATAGATATTCTGTAATAATTTTTTCAAATAATCTGTGTCGACATCTGAAAATGATCTTGTGATTCTTTTGAATCTGTTTGTATATTTAAATGAAATATTAAATGTCTCAGGGAAAAAAGTTACTATTCCCACATTTAAAAATTCCTCGCTCACGATATCATGGTAATATCGTAAAATGCTAAATTGGTATTTCATCTCATTAAAATTTTTCTTTGGAAGAACATTTCATATTTTAATTTATTTAAAACTTCCATCCTTTATCCTTATAGAACTCAAACAAACTCATGTGCCTTATATTATTGTATTTTAAAACCTTCGTAATTTATTCATGTACTTTAAATGGTAGTTCAATTTTCATTTATTTTAGAAAGCCAACTACCCGAAACTTTAGTATATTCAAATCCAGGAGCTGTAAAATACCAACCAATTATAGTAGAATCTTTAATGTTCATTACTCCTATCTTAGTTAACAAGAGATTAGAATCCTTTGAATCCTTTGAATCCTTTTGTGCTTTTCCTTTGTTGAGAGCATAAATAATAAAAGCATTAGATTTATTTTTAAATTCATTTAAATTTCTAAATTCATATAAATGTCTAAATTCATATGAAACATCGGTTTTTCGTGTACCTTCAATTGCATCTTTAGCTTCACCATTTGAAACAAATTGCATTTTAATAATTAAACTATCTGCATGTGACATTTTAATCAATTCTTGGAAATCTTGATTAATTGATATATCAAATTCCTTTCTAAGTGAATTTAAATCTAAAACAAGAGTATTATTTAAATTCAATTTGTTGATAATTTCTTCATCACTAACTTCTATCTCCTCTTGCATTTTCACATGTATATATGATAAAAGGTTTAAGAATTCATCAACTTCAGATTTCATTTTTATTCCATATTCCACATAATTACGTCCTTTAATGTTTGTATCAATCTTTATTTCATAAAACAATCGACCAGGAATTGTAATAAAATTGTAAACATCGTCTATAAGTCTCTCAATTCTTTTTGAAAAGTAAGGTGAGCAAGTTTGTTTTATACCGGCAGTTAAAATAATAAATTTATCAATTTGAGATCTTTCCAATTTCCAAAAAAAATCGTTGAACTCAGAGCTTGACTTATTGCTGTTTTTTCTAATACTACTGTTACTACTGTTTACTTCATATTCAAGCCTTTGCTTTTCAATGGAAACTGTCAATTCATCCACATAATTATTATATTCTTTAAAGCATTGAACTTTATTTTTTCTTAATTCTCCTAACCTTTCACTTTCAAGTTCTTTTTTGTCATCGAATGCTTTACTAATAAAATAATAAGCAAATGGGATTAATACTATAGCTATTATCAATATCCACTTCTTCGGTAAGTCCCTTATAAACCATCCGATTATAGCAACTATGAGTGCTAATACACCAATGTATATCATTATTGAAATATTTTAAAATATTCTTTCAACTACCAATTCCAATTATCCATAATGTATTATATCTATAAAACTCAATTAATCTAATTACATTTTCCAAGCTTCTTCTAAATCAATTGTTTCACTAATTGGTCTTTCTTTTTCTGGAAGTAATTTAATATCAACTTTAACTGGAATATCTGTAGCAAGTCCTGCAACGAAACAACTTCCAACAGGCAAAATAGGAATTGATTGAAATGCCAATTTATCTAAATAAGCAACCGTTTTTTCAATTGCCTGAATATCGTTATTATTTATTAATCGATGTATGAAGTAATTATGCAATTGGGAAATTATTGTTGTAGAAATATCATAAGGCCTTTGACTGGCAATTGTTAAAAATGTACCAAATTTTCTTCCTTCTTTGATTATTTCTTCAAATGTTTCCAATCTATAATCCTTCCAAGTTTCACTTTCCCTTTCCGATGATGAAGAAAGTATATTATGAGCTTCATCAATTATTATATGCAAAGATTTTTCACGATCAGCAAAATCTTTTTTTTCATCATAAAGATTTTTACAAATGATAAGAGGTAAAATTTTTTTCATTTCTAAATTTATATCTTTTAATGAAATAATTATCAGATTTGTCTGCTCTTTATAATGACTTTGAGAATCAGTTACAGTAATTACCTTTTCAATTATATTGAATTTCTTAAGCATCCTTCCTAAAAGAGGTCTGATGTGTTCGTGAATTGAATAACCTTTGATTATTTCATTATAAAAATTAAAGATTATTTTCATTTTTAGAACTGAGATGTAATCTTGTTTGAAAATAAAACAATCTATAATATTTTTAAAATGTGAATCATAAATATTCGTTGTATTATCATAAATTTTATTTGTACCACTTCCCCAATAAAAATCTTTGCTACCTATATTTGCATTATACCTCAGATTGTTTTCAATATTTCGTAATAAACTTAAAGCTGGATTTAAATTGTTACTTTCTTCAACACAAGAATGAATATCTTTGAAAAGTTCATTAAAAATTGTCAGTGATGGATTTTTATCTGCCTTCGTTAAAAAAGCATCACGGCAAATTCTTTCGATAGATTTGATAGCATTATTTTTGAGAGTTGAATTGTCATCTAAATAAGGATTATTGATTGCTCGATTCAAAAATGGTGTTTGTGTTTTTTCTGTTGCCTCACATAATACACTAATAATTTCAATGCGATTGAATGATTCTTTGGGAATTTCATATTTGTCTCCCCCTCTTTCGGTTCTAGTTGACAGTTTTAGGATGGTTTTCAAATCTGTAATAATTTCCTTTTCAGCATACTCACCATTAAAGTCAATAATAATGAACTTTGATTTAGTTTTGAATTTATTGTTACCCTTATACACTTTAAATAATTCGTAAAATAATTTGGCTACTGTATTTGATTTTCCACTTCCGGTATTTCCAAAAACACCGATGTGACTGGCAAAAAGTTTATTTATGCTTAGACAAATTTCTTGTGAGGGTTCATCTGAAAGACTACCTAATTTTACTACTTTACTCCCTTTTGAATAAAATTGATGTAGTTCATTAAATTCATTTATATCTAAAATAAAACATTCATTATCAATTAGAGGCATTTCTTTCACCCCCTGTCTAAAACCATCTTTATCAAAATGTCCAAATAGGGAAACTTGTAGTATTCTATTTATCTTAATATCTTCTTTGCTATACTCTTTATTAAAATATTTTTCTTCATCTACATACTCGCCTTCAACTTTACCAATAATATTTACAAAACCTTTAACGATTTTTATATAACTTCCTACTGAAACATTCTTCACAATTTTTCCATCATAGATCAAATGTGAAACATTTTTATTTTTATTTACTTTTATTCTAACAGTCCTACCATCTACTGAAATTACATTACCTATTGTAAAAATAGATTCCTTTATTAAGTCTAATTCTAGATGATTTTGTATATTCTTTGACATTCTAATTTTAAATTTTACTAAATAAGGAGTCAGTTATTTTTTTCAAATCTAATCTGTTTTTTTCTTTATTATCAAATGGTTTTATAATTTCAATGTTTTCATATTTCTGTGATTGAGATTTTATTTTTAAATTTATATCATTAACAGTATCTGAATCAAAGCAAAATATATAAACTTTAAGAGTTGGATTTGAATTAATACTTCTATTTATTAAGTCACGTAAATGTTCATCGTTTAGAGAAAATCCAATAATAAATAATACTGTATTTTCTTTTTCCATCTCTTCTGAAAATACTCTTAACAAGTCATAATATATTGTATCAAGAACAGTATTTTCTAATTTTTTCTTTTCAGGATTTATAATAAATAACTTATTATATTCATTCTCAAATTTGACATCAGATGTAGTCTTTCTTATTTCATCTAACATTGCAAGTTTTGAATATTCAATTTTATCTGAAATATCATTCTTTAACCATGTAAGAGAACCATGCAATTTAATTATGTTTATTGTTGGAATTTCAGAAAGCAATTCAAAGTGTAAACTTCTTTTAAAGTAAGATTTCTTGAAATTTGAAGGATCAAATTTAGGATTTATTAATCCACAAAACCCATCATTCATTTCTATATTTAAATCCTCTAATACAAATTCACTAAATATGTCAACGTTTGTTGTGAAAATATTCGCTTGTTTACTTAATAGAGTACTTTTTCTTTTCAACAAGATTGTACTAATATTTTTAAAAAAAGCTTTATAAGATGAAATTGTGTTTTCTAAATCTAGTTTTTTCTTTGTTGATAGGTATTTACCTGAGTTTACAATATCAATATTAGGATACATTACAGAACTGAAATATTTCTTACATACTTTAATTCTATTTTTACCTGAAGTCGCATTTACAAGTTGATTTTCAATATTATTTAATAATGGTAAATATGGTTGAGAAGCTCCAGCACCTATCATAAAATTTATTTTTGAACTTTGAATAACTTCCTTGATTTCTTTTATAAAATCTTCATTAATTTTTTTCATGATCCCCCCTCCACCACCGCACTCTCATACCCAAACACATCCACAGCTTTAACGCATATCTTTCTTTTTCCGGATTTTTTTGGAACCGTCAATGTCACTTCTCTAACTACCCTGAACTTATCGTCATCATTTGCAGTATTTCCGCGATAATCCTGCCACTTGCTCCGGAATACTTCGCCGTCATAATCCGGATCTATACTCCAGTATTCTAACAGAGAAAGCGGATCCTCTGCAATTATGTTTTGAAGTTTCTCCTTGTCTTTGTCATCAAGTGGCAAAGCATCAGGTGAAAGAAGAATATAATTATCTAGTTTTACTGTTATCTCATCGTTCTCTTTTCCTTCTTTAATTTCTATCGGCTTTATTGACAGATACTGCAGAGATGAGAATCTTATCTGTCCGGATTTTATCAGCTTGTCATAACTTGCTTTAGTCTTCAGACGGTCTAAAAGATCCGGCGGGATCACGAGAACTTCAAGCTTTTCGTCTTTCAGCGAACTGATCGCTTGTCCGATATCAGTCGCAAAATTCCATCCGAGTACAATTACTTTTTTCCAACCTCCCATGTAAGTATTTCTCAGCATCTGTGCTCTTTTTAAAGTCCAGATTCCCGTGAGCTTATTTGGTGAGTCAACATAGACAAGTGTACTGCTCTGTTTTATATAACCCAGATTCAGCGGCGTGCCCTGCTGCATCGGGAATGGCATCGCTCCGTAAAGATTCATTACTACATGCGCAAGATCAGATATACTTCTGAATTCACTCTTCTCAAACTGCTCTTTCTGATAATCGCCTATGGACTGATAAAAGAAAGGTTTTGCCTCCTGATCTATAAGTCTCTTTCTCATTATCATGCAAGCGGGTTTACCTAGATCTGACATTATCCATCGGCGACCGAGTTTTTCTGCTGCTGCTCCTGTTGTTCCACTACCTGCAAAAAAATCAATAACGATACTATTTTTATTTGTTACAGTGTTAATAATTCTTTCTATAAGTTTCGCTGGTTTTTGAGTAGGGTAATTTATTCTTTCTTCTGCTTGAGAATTTATTGGAAAAATATCTGTCCAGATGGATTGTATATAATTTCCTTTCCATTCATCTAAAAATTGTTTTCTCATTAATCTCTTTGATTTATCATCAGGAAAATGAATTCTACCTTCCCTATCAAACCTCTCCATAGTTTCTTTGCTTAATGCCCAACCTTTAGCTGGTGGCTTATAACCTTTATAATCATATATTAAAGAAGGGCTATAACTTGGACTTCCTAAATCACCTAATTTATAAATCCTCCCATCCTTTTCTTTAAATCTAAATCTTTCTTTTACATAATCTTCAGTACCAACTTTGGTGAATTGTGGATTGTAAATATACGACTCTTTATTTTTAACATAATAATATATTGAATCATGACATGTTCCAAACGACTTACTTTGATTTACTAAACCTTGTCTCCTTTTCCAGATTATTTCATTAATAAAATTTTCTTTACCAAAAATCTCATCAATTAAAATTTTTACATAATGACCTACGTGCCAATCTATCTGAACAAACAAAGATCCCTTATCCGAAAGCAAATCTTTCATTAAGATTAATCTTGGATACATCATTTTTAAATAACTGAAAGTACCGTCTTTCCATGTATCAGCATAAGCAAATTGTTCCAACACAGTTGGTTTTTGATTTATGTCTCCGTTTGGAAGTGTGATCTTTGTTCTGTAATCAGCTTTACTGTCAAAAGGCGGGTCAATATAGATCAGATCGATCTTACCTCTCATAGAAGGCAGTCCGCTCTTCTCATCTCCCGTAAGCAGAGCTTCCATTGCAAGCAGGTTATCGCCGTAGATTAGACGGTTTACCCATTCACCTCCTATCTCTCGTTTAAACTTTTGCTGACCAATCTCATCCGTGCCGGGGATCTGCAGCTGAGGATCGCCTAAATTTTCAATTGCAGTAGCTTTATACTCCGGAGTTTTCTGACTGAACAGGTCAGAACTTTCTTTTGCCGGTAATACGAATTCATTGGTTTGCAGGCTTAGCTTATTGGCTGAGGATATTCTTTCAAGAATCTTTTCCGCTTCCTTCTTTCCTTCTGCTACTATCTTCGGCAGCTGTTCAATCAAAGATTCTGACATATTTGAATTTAATTAATATTAATTTTTCCAATTTATGAAAAAAATCATTGTTAAAAAATTCATTATAATATAAAATCTTTCAAGTTGTGTCTGGACTTAAGTTCTGAGAATTTACTATTCTTTTGAATCACTATCTTGGAGAAAAAAATGAAAAAATTTTTAAAATCTTGGTATCATTACATAAGTGCTTTATGATGAAATAGTGTTGTATTTTATGCTAGATGCTTTTTATTCATTTTGAAAATTTCTAATCCCGTATGTATAGTAAATTTGAAAAACCCGAATTCAAAAATGATCCTCACCCAGGAGAGGTGGCATATTTATAGAAGAAGCCGGTTTCTATGCCCTCCCCTTTGGTGAGGGTTGGGCGGGGTTTTCATTTGGTAATATATTCATCATAATATTTTGGGAATATTAATTATAGTCTCCGCTTAGATTCCCGCTATCGCGGGAATGACATTGAGGAATGTAAGGAGAAGGTTAGGAGAGGTTTTCGTAATGTTTTATTCTCATCATAAATGAGTCTTTGAATAAAAATTCTAGTCTCCGCTTAGATTCCCGCATTCGCGGGAATGACAAAATGGGGATGC
>DDUU01000011.1:95474-203467 GCA_002344965.1 Candidatus Tepidiaquacellales bacterium UBA2330
TGACAAAATGGGGATGCGGGAATGGCAAAATGGGGATGCGGGAATGACAAAATGAGGATGCGGGAATGACAAAATGAGTATGCGGGATTACCATGGAGGAATTTCCCGCTCCGCAGTCGGTACGGTTTGTTTTTCAACCGGTATTTCTTTCTTCTTTTCTCAGTTCATACTCTTTTTGGTTTTTTTGCTGAAAAATTTTTCACTTTTCCGGATTTTTTGCCGTTCATACAATTTTCCGGGATCTCTGCTGTCTTTTCCACAGCTTGCACAATTTTTCCCGCTGCCATCGCTGAATTTTCCTTCGCCCACACTGAAAATTCCTTCACATTCATTTTATTTTTCTTAACTTTCAATACTCATTCCGGTACCTCCTGGCTATATTCTTATGCCTCCGCTGAATTTACCTTCACCCTCACTGAAATTTCCTTCACATTCATTTTATTTTCCTTAACTTCCAATACTCATTCCGGAACCTCCTGTCTTTATTCTTATGCCTTTGCTGAATTTTCCTTCACCCTCACTGAAAATTCCTTCATTCTCAATCTGTTTTCCGGGACCTTCACATTATATTCCAAAGCATGAATATCATTTTCTTCTTCCGACAGAATTTATTCCATTACATCCGCTGAATTTTATTTCACTTCACGGTTTCATTCCGCATCATTTGTTTTTCTTTATACTGCATCAAGCATGCTTTCTTCAGTCATGTCTCCGCTCTCCGCATTTTTCTGTCTTCCGTATTTCATTTTCAGATTAGTTTATCGTTTGTCCGTCTTTCTTTCTGCTGCATTCCTGAATTGATTCCGCAATTTAATATCTCTTTTTTCAAATCTGTAATCCCTTTCTTCATTGTTCATATCCCTTTTAATTCTATCCGGAAAATTTGATCTTCTTTTCATAAACCGTTCAGCTGAATTCATTTTTCTTTTTTTCTGCCTGACTGTTATAAGATTGATCTTCACCTGTCTTCGCTTTACAGGTAAAGCCCTTTCTTATCCTCCGAAAAGTACTTCTACTTCCTTTATTATTAATTCGCTATAAATTATAATTTTCATGCACATGTTTGATATATGAAAAATGCCGGATTGTGAAAATGATTTTATCGAAATTTAGTACAGGCTGAATATAGAAAAGGCAGGTGAATATATTTTGTACTTTCTTTTGATCTGTCAAAAGAGAGTACTATAAAAGCGATACAACTTTAATTTATAAACTAAACGTTTTGGAAAGATGCGGGTCAATATTATGAAATTTATTGTTTTTACATTTACAATGAATTATATTTACGACTAAAAATTACATACAAAAGAATGTCAGAAAATCTGATCGAAGTAAGAAATCTACGAAAATATTTCCCGATAAAGAAAGGCGTGTTCTCAAAGACAATCGGCAATGTTAAAGCAGTCGATGATGTATCATTTTACATTAAAAAAGGCGAGACGCTCGGACTGGTAGGAGAGTCAGGATGCGGAAAGACTACGGTAGGCAGGTCGATCTTAAGACTTATCGAGCCGACATCCGGTGAAGTTATATTTGAGGGAAAAGATATTACTAAAATATCAAGTCAGGAGTTAAAAACATACAGGAAAAAAATGCAGATAATTTTTCAGGATCCGTATTCTTCGCTGAATCCGCGTATCACAGTCGGCGGAATGCTGAATGAAATTCTGAAATTTCACGAGATTGCAGAAGGCGAAGCCGCCGAAAAAAGAGTAGAGCAATTGCTTGATACAGTCGGATTGAGAAAAATTCATGCGCGAAGATATCCGCATGAATTTTCCGGCGGTCAGAGACAAAGGATTGGAATTGCAAGAGCTCTTTCAGTAGAACCGAAGTTTATAGTCTGTGACGAACCGGTTTCAGCGCTTGACGTTTCCATTCAGTCTCAGATTCTTAATCTGCTGCAGGACCTTCAGAAAGAATTCGGAATTACTTATCTTTTTATTTCTCATGACTTATCCGTAGTAGAGCACATTTCTGACAGAGTTTGTGTTATGTATCTTGGTCAGCTTGTTGAAATGGCGACAAGGGAAGCATTGTATAAGCATCCGAATCATCCGTATTCTCAGGCGCTTTTATCCGCAGTGCCGCTTCCAGATCCGAGAAATAAATCCAAAAGAATTATACTCAAAGGCGATGTGCCTTCTCCGGCGAATGTTCCGTCAGGATGTTATTTCCATCCGAGATGTCCGAAAGTATTTGAAGACTGTTCTAAAATTCATCCCGAATTAGCCGGTTCAGAAAGTCACAAGCAAAGCTGTCTTTTGTTTCCGGAAAGTTATCCTCAGAATATAGAAGCAGCATAATAAACATTGATTGTTTTTTCAGGTTATATATAATTTGAATTATAGAAAATTCGCTTTTAAAAATAAATTTGAAATTATTCCGGACGGCTGTTTGTCAGTATGATAATCAGCCGTTTATTTTTTACAAATGTTTAGTATTATACAGTTAATCAAAAATTAATTTAATATTTTTCAATTAAAAAAAGTAAATGAAAAAAATATTTGCAGCTTTTTTATTATTAAGTATTATCATTCTAAGCGGTTGCGGAAAAAAAGAAGAATCGGTAATGACTGAACTCCCGGGCGGAATAAAAGGCGGCGGAATTTTCAGAATAAATGAACTTGAAAACATCAGGAGTCTTGATCCTGTTGGTATCAGCGATGTAGTATCACATCATGTTGCTCATCAGATCTATGACGGACTTGTAGATCTGGATACCAATCTGCATCTGAAGCCGGATCTTGCAACGCGATGGGAAATTTCAGAAGACGGTCTGACATATACTTTTCATCTGCGTGACGGCGTAAAGTTTCAGGATAATGCGTGTTTTCCTGACGGAAAAGGAAGAGAGTTTAAAGCTGCTGACGTTAAGTATTCATTTGAAAGAGTATGCGATCCGAGAGCAGGGACTTTAGGATATGATTATTTTAAAAATTATGTGGAAGGCGCTAAAGAGTATTTTGATGAAATCTCTCTTTCAAGAAAAGAGAACCGTGAACCTAAAATTAATGAAGTAACAGGATATATTGTAAAAGACGATTCTACATTTCAGATAAAGCTTAAATCTCCTTTTGGTCCGTTTATATTTTATATGACTCTGGCATATTCATACATTGTCCCGAAAGAAGCGGTTGAAAAATACGGAAAAGATTATTTTCAGAATCCGGTCGGTACGGGACCGTTTATATTCGTGGACTGGAAACCTGATCTTGAGCTGAATTTAAAAAAGAATCCTGATTACTGGGCGACTGATCAGCATGGTAACCGGCTTCCGTATCTTGACGGAGTAAAATTTAAGTTTATAAAAGAGCTTTCGCAGCAGATGCTCGAATTCCGGAACGGAAATCTTGATGAATGTTACAGACTGCCGAATGAATCTTTTAAGGAAATCGTTACACCGGAAAAAACTCTTACGCCTCAATTTGAGAAATTCAAACTTCAGAGAGTTCCTTCACTCGGTTCCCAGTATTACGGATTTCTTACTACGGGTAAAATTTATAATGACGTTAAAGTCAGACAGGCGTTTAATTATGCGATTGACAGAAATAAGATCCTGAAATTTGTTTTAAACGGGCAGGGATTTATGGGAGCATTTCACGGACTGGTGCCTCCTGCAATGCCGGATTATGATATAGATAAAATCAAAGGATATGATTTCAATCTGGAAAAGGCGAAGCAGCTTATGACTGAAGCGGGTTATCCGGACGGCAAAGGATTTCCGGAAGCTGTGCTTCAGATAAATTCAGGCGGAGACAGAAATATTCAGATTGCTGAGTCAATTCAGAATATGCTGAAAGAGATCGGTGTAAATATGAAGCTGAATTTAATGCAGTTCGCGCAGCATCTTGATAACATTGACGCAGGCAGAGCAGATTTTTACAGAGCCGGCTGGGTGGGGGATTATCCGGATCCGGAGAATTTTATGAATCTCTTTTACGGAAAAAATGTTCCTAAAGACCCGACGCAGATCAGTCCGGTGAATTCCACCAGATTTCAGGATGCAAAATATGATGAGCTTTATGAAAAGGCAATTTCGATTTCTGATCTGAAAGAAAGATATGAATATTATTATCAGGCGGAGCAGATAGCTGTCGATAAAGCGCCGATGATATTTATTTATTATGATGAGCATTACAGACTGCTGCAGCCGTATGTGAACGGCTACGGACTTGATCCGATGCACAGGGTTAATTTCAGAACTCTTTGGCTGGATAAATAGATTTCAAAAAATAAAATATTGATTTGAAAAATTTAGTTTTAATACTGACAATTTTATCAGTTATTCTGCAGGGCTGCGGAGATAAGCAGAAAGAAAATTTAGTTCAGCTCAAAGGAGGAATAAAAGGCGGCGGCATTTACAGGATTAATGAACTGGAAAATGTAAGAAGTCTTGACCCTGTTAGAATCAATGACAATGTTTCCCATCATGTAGCGCATCAAATCTACGATCTTTTAATAGATCTCGATAAGGATCTTAACATTGTACAGGATCTTTCACACAGATATGAAATTTCCGACGACGGACTCCTTTATACTTTTTATCTGAGAAAAGGTGTTAAGTTTCAGGATAATGCGTGTTTTCCGGACGGTAAAGGACGGGAGATGACTGCAGCTGATGTAAAGTATTCATTTGACAGAGTATGTGATCCGAGGACTGGTACTTTAGGATTTGATTATTTTAAGAATTACGTGGAAGGAGCAATTGAATTTCATGAAGAAGTTACAGTCGCCGGCAGAGAATCACGCGAACCAAAATTCTCAGGCGTCAGCGGTTATATTGCAAAAGATGATACAACATTTCAGATAAAGCTTACAAAACCTTTCGGACCATTTATATATTATTTATGTCTTGGGTTTTCATATATTGTTCCAAAAGAAGCAGTGGAGAAATACGGGCAGGATTTCTTTCAGAATCCGGTCGGCACCGGACCGTTCGTTTTTGTTGACTGGAAACCGGACCTCGAGCTTAATTTAAAGAAGAATCCCGGCTACTGGAATAAGGATGAATTCGGAAATCAGCTTCCTTACATTGACGGTGTAAAATTTAAATTTCTGAAAGAAACTTCGCAGCAGATGCTTGAATTTCAAAACGGAAATCTTGACGAATGTTACAGAGTGCCGAATGAATCTTTTAAGTCAGTGGTAACTCCGGAAAAAACACTTACTCCTGAATACTCAAAATTTGCGCTGCAGAAAGTACCTTCTCTATCTATACAATTCTACGGCTTTCTGACAACCGGAAAAATTTTTAATAATGAAAAAGTCAGACAGGCGTTTAATTATGCAATTGACAGGGATAAAATATTAAAGTTTGTATTAAACGGTCAGGGATATATGGGAGCTGTATACGGAATTGTACCTCCTTCTATGCCGGATTACGATGTTGAGAAAATCAACGGATACAGATTTGATCTAGAGAAAGCGAAGCTTCTTATGAAGGAAGCCGGATATCCTGACGGTAACGGATTTCCTGAAGCAGTTCTGCAGATAAATTCAGGCGGAGACAGGAATATACAAATTGCAGAATCTATTCAGAATATGCTTAAAGAGATCGGCGTAAAAATGAAGCTGAACATTCTGCAGTTTGCGCAGCATCTGGATAATATTGACGCCGGGAGAGCTGACTTCTACAGACTTGGCTGGATAGCAGATTACCCTGACCCGGAGAATTTCCTTAATCTCTATTATGGTAAGAATGTACCGAAGGATCCGAAAAATATTAGTCCGATTAATTCCACAAGATATCAGAATCCCGAATTTGATAAAATTTTTGAGCAGGCAATCGCAATGACAGACAGGGCAAAAAGGAATGAACTTTACCTCCGGGCGGAGCAGATTGCAGTTTCGCAGGCTCCAATGCTGTTAATTTTTTATGAAGAGGATTATTTGCTGCTTCAGTCCTATGTAAAGGGATATTATCTTGATCCGATGCACCGTGTAAATTTTAGGCATTTATGGCTTGATAAATAAAATTGAACTCATTAGTTTTGTTGAGTTTTTTAAAGGAAGGACTACATTTAAAATTAGTTTATTAATTAAAAAGGATCATTAATGATTAAATCCAAGCTATTAAAATTAATGCCCGTTTTATTGTTTATTTTTTCAGTTACAATATTAATGGGATGTTCCAGTTCAAGGGAATTAGCGGAAGACAGAGATGGATCAGGTAACAAGAAAAATGCTAATGGAAATAACTCAACAGAAGTTGCATCCACCAGCAGTTTAACTGAAAAAACCACCATCAACAAAGAAAATCTCGAAGCTATTTCCAGCAGTCTTGCAGGTTTTTTAACAAGTTCTGAGTTTTCAGGAAGTGTAGATAAAGATGAAGTAATGTACAAAGTCATCGAATATCTAAACACACCTTATTTATGGGGAGGAACATCAAAAAGAGGTATAGACTGTTCCGCGTTTATTCAGACAATAGTATATCAGGCGCTCGGTGTTTCATTACCGAGGACATCATTTGAGCAGTCAAATGTAGGAGAGCCGGTTGAAAAGGATGAGCTTAAATTCGGGGATCTTGTGTTCTTTGATACCATGAGAAAAGGAAGAGTTTCTCACGTTGGAATGTATCTTGGTAACGGATACTTTGCGCATTCAGGATCAAAGACAGGAGTTATCGTAGCATCTCTTGATGATGATTTTTATACAAGAACTTATCTGAAAGCAAGAAGAGTAACCGGAAATTAATTCAGATGAATTAAGAATTTTCATATCCCGGAATCCGAATAATTTGGATTCCGGGTTTTTTTATTAGTAAAGTAAATTAGTTTAAACCGAATTATTAAACATGTCGGCATTTATTATTAGAAATTTCCTTTATTCTATTGTTATTATAATCGGCGTACTTACTGTTACTTTTTGTCTGCTCTATATTATACCCGGAGATCCTGCAAGAATGATGCTCGGTCAGAGAGCTGATGTAGCTTCTGTAGAATCTGTAAGAGAAGAACTCGGATTAAACAAACCAATCTATATACAATATCTGAAATTCATGACTAACGCTTTTCAGGGAGACCTGGGAAGATCTTATGCAACAAACAGGGAAGTAGTAAAAACCATTCTTGATAAACTTCCTGCAACGGCTTTACTTTCATTCAGTGCGCTGTTTATTTCTTCGATACTCGGCATTCTTATCGGAATAATTTCAGCGGTGAAGCAATATACCTGGCTTGACAATACTTCTATGATATTTGCTCTGATCGGCATTTCTTTCCCTTCGTTTGCATTCGGTCTTATAATGGCGCTTGTATTCGGTCATCTGCTGAAGTGGTTTCCTATTTCAGGATATGTCAATGACGGTTTACAGTATTTAGTATTGCCAATGCTGACGCTGGCTTTACGTCCTATGGCAATTACCGCAAGGATAACGCGTTCTTCAATGATGGATGTAATGAATCAGGACTATGTAAGGACTGCAAAGGCAAAGGGGCTCAGCTCGGGAATAGTAATATTTAAGCATACATTAAGAAACGCACTGAATCCTGTGGTTACAACAATCAGCGCATCACTGGCTGCGACTCTGGGCGGCGTTTTCTTTATAGAATATATTTTTAACTGGCCCGGTATCGGTCTTCTGGCAATTGATGCAATTTTCAAACTTGACTTTCCCATGATACAGGGCACAGTCTTATTCAGCGCAATTATATTTGTAGTAATAAATTTCTTTGTAGATATAGTCTATGCAATGCTTGATCCTAAAGTAAAATTATCATAACGGTTTAAATGGAAGCTGAAACAGCAGTAGTAGCGGACAGTATTCTTGAGGAAGACAAGAGCAGATCTCTCTGGTATTATTCCTGGAAAAGACTGAAGAGAAACAAGCTTGCTATGGCCGGACTTGTAACGCTTACAATCCTTATAATTGTAGCGCTGACTGCACCAATAATAGCTCCGTTTGATCCGAATCAGCAGATACTAGAATATTCAGCAAAGGAAATATTTTTTAAGGGAACTGTGCTTGTAAAGAAAGATAAAGATCCGGAATCTGATGAGACATCATATATCCCTGTTAAAAGAATAATCAGCGAATCCGGAAGCACGGTCACATATCTTGATTTTTCAGATGAAGAACTCACTATAAATAAGAATGAAATTGAGGAAACATCCGAAGGCTGGACAAAGACATTAAATTATTATCTGGGTACGGACAGATTCGGCAGGGATGTATTAAGCCGACTAATTTACGGCAGCAGAGTAAGTCTGACAGTAGGATTAGTTTCAGAAAGCATAGCTATTTTTATAGGACTAATACTTGGTTCAATTGCAGGGTTTTTCAGGGGTAAGACTGACGCAGCCGTAATGTGGCTTGTCAATGTGATCTTCGCCTTTCCCGCAATTCTTCTTATTATTGCTTTATCTGTAGTGCTGGGTAAGGGGTTATGGCAGGCGTTTATTGCTATCGGTCTTACAGGATGGGTGGATATTGCAAGGATAGTCAGAGGACAGTTTTTCTCACTCCGGGAGACGGAGTTTGTAGAAGCTACAAAGGCGATAGGGTTCAATTCAGCGAGAGTTATTACCAGACATATACTGCCAAACTGCATGGGACCGGTAATAGTAACCGGAACGGTCGGTCTTGCATCGGCAATTATTTTCGAAGCGAGTCTGAGCTTTCTGGGACTTGGCGTACAGCCACCGACAGCAAGCTGGGGTCAGATGATCTTTGACGGATATAAATATATTGTAGTCGGAACAAACTGGGGACTTGCTGTATTTCCGTCACTTGCAATAATGATTACAGTTTTTGCCGTTAACTTACTCGGCGACGGTCTGAGAGATGCATTGGATCCGAAGCTGAAACGATAAATAAATTATATCAATGGATCTTTTTCAGATGAAATGAGACCTGCTTTGACTTTCCTTTTTTATCACCTTCTATTACCGCCGTTAATTCATTCTCATTTATTTTTTCATAGATAATTTTCTTGGGAAAATCATGCTCGGGATTTTCAAATACAAAAATATTATCATTTGCAGATGACATTCTGAATGAAACAGGTCCTGAATTATGACTTACTTCCGCTATATAAAAAACTCCTTCATCACCTTTTACAATAGTCAGTTTTTCAGGATTGGATAACTCACCTTTATTGATAAAATAAGCATTACCGGTTAATTTATTTTCACCGGCAGCCGACCATTCTTCATGGTAAATGCCATTTCCCTGTATTCCTTCCCACTGCCCGGTCAGCCAGCTGAATATATTAAAATCAAAATCCTCCATACAGTAAAATTAAATTATAAGTACAAAAATAGTAATTACAGTCTAAAGAATAAACGGTTGAATAATATATGTATATACATAGAAATTAGTATTGACATAATATCTGTATATACATATATTTGTAACCATGAGAATAGAAGATGAAATAAAACAGGAAAAATTCAGTTCGGTTTATACAAAGCTTTTAATCAATATTGTATATACCGGAAACAAGATCAGCTTTAAGACAAATGAAATATTAAAAGAAAAAAATCTGACTCTTCAGCAGTACAATGTACTGAGAATATTAAGGGGACAGCATCCGAATCCTGCGACAGTAAATATGATTATAGACAGGATGCTTGATAAAATGTCAAATGCTTCGAGAATAGTCGATAAGCTTGAATTAAAGAAACTTGCACAGAGGACGATGAATAAAGTTGATAAAAGATGTGCAGATGTTCTTATAACTTCAAAAGGTTTAGCTCTCCTGAATGAGCTTGATGAAGAAATTAAAGCAAGTGAAAAAAGCGTTATACATCTTACTTTAAAAGAAGTTAAAACACTAAACGATCTTTTAGATAAACTAAGAGGTTAATTTAAAAAAATAAATAAAATAAAATGAAAACATTAAAAAAAACAAAAGGCTACTTACTCATCATTTTAGCACTGGCAGTTTTAACAGGATGTGCTGAATCGGAAAGAAAAGAAGCTGCAGGCAATGTTGAAGAAACAATAACAAAAAAAGAAACTGTATCAAAGAATACATCAGCGACTTCAAATGGTGAAAAGAAAGATATTTCATTAACAGAAAGTAAACTGGAATGGACCGGCAGTAAAGTTACCGGTAAACATAACGGAACAGTAAATATATCAAGCGGAGAACTTTTTGTAGATGATAATAAAATCACCGGCGGAAGTTTCGAAATAGATTTTAATACAATTACTGTTCTGGATATCAAGGACCCTGAAACAAACGGAAAGCTTGCCGGTCATTTAAAGTCTGATGATTTCTTTTCAGCTGAAAAACATCCTAAAGGAAGATTCAATATAAAATCAGTAATCAGCACAGGCGGTAATCAGTTCAACGTTACAGGAGATATGATAATCAAAGGAATCACAAATGAAATTACTTTTCCGGCTACTATTGAAATGACTGAAGGAAAAATAACGGCAAGCGGAGATATTAATATAGACAGAACCAAGTGGGATATAAAATACGGATCAGGTAAGTTTTTTGAGAACCTCGGTGATAAAATGATAAGTGACGAATTTAATATTAAATTTGAAATTAAAACTTTATAAAAATGAAAAAGAGAATTTTTAAATCCGGTGACAGAGGAAAGGCGGACCACGGCTGGTTAATTGCAAGACATTCATTCAGCTTTGCAAATTATTATGATCCTGAAAAAATACGATTCGGCACGCTGAGAGTTCTGAATGATGATATAGTAAAGCCGTCGATGGGATTCGGAAAGCATCCTCATGACAATATGGAAATCGTAACAATACCGTTAAAAGGGGAACTCGCTCATGAAGACAGCACAGGAAACAAAGAAGTTATCTATGCTGATGAAGTTCAGATAATGTCTGCAGGCAGCGGTCTGACACATTCTGAATTTAACAACTCAGAAACAGAAGAAGTCAATCTACTCCAGATCTGGGTATTTCCGAAAGTTAAGGATATTGAGCCAAGATATGATCAGAAGAAGTTTAATCCGGAAGACAGGTACAATAAAATTCAGACAATAGTATCTCCTGAAAAAAATGAAAATACTCTCTGGATTAATCAGAATGCGTACTTCTCTTTATCTGATTTGGATAAGGATCTTAAGGTAAATTATAAAATAAAATCCAAAGGTAACGGCGTATATGTATTCCTAATAGAAGGCAAAGCTGAAATAGACAAAGATATACTTGATAAAAGAGATGCGGCAGGAATTGAAGAAGCGGACAATATTGAAGTGAAAGCTCTCGAAAACAGCAGGTTACTTTTTATTGAAGTTCCGATGAATTAGTTTAGTAACAGTAAAATTAAAAATGATATTTACAAAAATGGATAAAATAAAAGTACTGGGAATATCAGGAAGTCTTAGAGCAGATTCTTATAATACGGCATTATTAAAATCTTCAGTTGAACTTTCAAAAGAATATATGGATATTGAAATTTATGATATAAGCAGGATTCCGTTGTATAATCATGATCATGAAAAGATTAAAATTCCTGAATCGGTCATTGAATTTAAATCGGCAATTGAATCATGTGATTCACTTTTGTTTGCATTACCCGAATACAATTCATCGGTTACCGGAGTATTAAAGAATGCAATTGACTGGGCTTCCAGAGCCGAATCGCCACTGAACGGCAAGCCCTGCGCCATAATGGGAGCATCAGGAGGTTTATCCGGAACAGCAGGCGCTCAGTTACACTTCAGGAATATTGCATCTTCTGTAAATCTGATTTGTATGAATGCGCCTAAACTTCAGCTGAGAAGAAGCAAAAGTTTATTTAATGAAAACAATGTGCTTACCGATCAGTCTACTGTAGAGCATCTGATTAAATTTCTGAAAGCATTTGAAGAATGGACACTTAAATTTATGAATAAGAAAAAATAAAATGAAAATACTTTATATTTATCCTCACCCGGATGATGAATCGTTCGGACCTGCGCATGTGATGTCAAAACAGCAAAGAGAAGGTCATGAAGTATATCTGCTGACGCTGACTAAAGGAGGAGCGACGAAGCAAAGATTTAAATACAATCTTTCAATTGAAGAAATGGGAGATGTAAGGCATAAAGAAATGCTCGAAGTGGAAAAAGTGCTCGGACTTTCCGGGATGACAGTACTTGATCTGACTGACAGCGGATTAAAAGAAATGGATCCGGAAGATATTGAGAAAGTTATTGAAAATGAGATCTTAAAAATTAAACCGGATGTAGTGGTGACTTATCCTGTTCACGGAATCAGCGGATTTCACGATCATTTGGTATCTCATGCAGTTGTAAAATCGGTTTACTGCAGATTAAAAATGAATTATGATTTCTTAAAAAGACTGGCATTTCATACATTATCAAAAGAAGATACTGAAGGTGAATTCATGTTCAGATTAAGTAATTCATCAGATGAGGAAATAGACTGTGTTATTGAACTTGAAGATTCGGACATAAAAAAAACTATGGATGCTCTGGATTGTTACGTTACATTCAAAGAGACTATTGATAAATCAGGCATTAGAAACAAAATCAAGAATAAAGCATATTTTGAAATATTTCAGGAAGATCACAAACCTTATATAACAAACTTATTTGATAAACTAAAATAAATAATAATGGAAAAAGCCGGAAAAAAGATATTAGTTACAGGAGCTACAGGACTGCAAGGCGGCGCTGCTGCAAAATATTTAATTAAAAACGGTTGGGAGACATCAGCGCTTGTTAGAGATCCGGAAAAGGAAACAGCAAGGAAACTTGCAGAGTCAGGAGTAACACTGATTAAAGGAGATATGAATGATAAAGAATCACTTAAAAAAGCAATGGCAGGAATTTACGGAGTATTCAGTGTTCAGAATTTCTGGGAACATGGTTATGATGGCGAACTTACGCAGGGAAAAAATTTAATTGATGCAGCGAAAGACGCCGGTGTAAAGCATTTTGTTTATTCATCAGTAGACGGCGCCGAGAGAAATTCAGGTCTTCCGCACTTCGATGTGAAAGATCTGCTGGAGAAGTATCTGAAAGAAAGCGGATTAACTTATACTATTTTAAGACCGGTATTTTTTATGGACAATTTTAATTCATGGTTTGTGCCTGCAGAGCAGGACGGAAAGTTTGTAATTTCCATGGCTATGAAAAAAGATATAAAGCTGCAGATGATAGCCACTGATGACATTGGAAGAATTACGGAAATTGTTTTCAGTAATCCTGATGAGTATTCCGGAAAATCTATAGCATTAGCCGGAGACGAACTGACTATTCCGGATGCTGCTAAAATATATTCCGAAGTGAAAGGCGGAGAATATATATTTAATGAACTTGACGTGGAAACTGTAAAATCGCATAGCAAAGAAGTAGGTGATATGTTTCAGTGGTTTATGGATCATGGCTATACTGCTGATATCAGTGATCTGAAAAAGAAATTTAACGGAGTAACTGATTTCAAAACATGGCTTAAAGGCTGATACACTACCTATAAATATTTTTTAAAACTGTATACCGGCTCTCGCCGGTATTTTTTTTACTTAAAAACTCCGGAAACCATTTCGCATCCTGTAAACACTGCATATTCTTTTATTTTTTTATTTAAATCACTAACAGATCTTTGTGAAAATTTAGAATTTAATTCAGGATAAAATTTGTTAATGTACAATGTCTTATTTTTCCTGTCAGATTTTAAATCAATTCTTCCAATGAATTTGTTTCTGTAAATCAAAGGCAAAGAAAAATATCCGAATTTTCTTTTTTGATGAGGGAGATAGCATTCGAGCTGATAATCAAATTCAAACAGAAGTTTTAATCTTTTTCTTTGTATGATTAAATTATCAAAAGGCGAAAGTAAATTAATTTCAGATTTATCCTGTGAATTCATCTCAAGATTTTCAGGTAAAACATAATATATCCGATCAGGAATACCGCTTACAGAAATTGCAGTTATTTCTCTATCTTCTATAAGTTCTGCAAAATGCTTATCAAAACTCTTTTTATTATATCTCCTGAGATAAGTCATTTCATCTTTAGCTGCTACGCCGTTTGCAGTAAGAAAAGACAATATAAGATGTTTGTGGTATTGTTCATCAGTCGGAAATGAAACATCAGTATCAAATGGGAGAACTCTTTCCGTAAGATCATAAACTTTCTGAAAATTAATTCTTTCCTTTACCATAAGTTCTCCTGAAAAAAATAAGAACTCTAACGCTTCTTTTGATGGCTTTCTGTTCCACCATCCGGATTCACCGGTTTTCTTGTCATTAAAATCACGTGACATTAGCGGACCTTCTTCTGAAATTCTTTTAAGTACGTTTCTGAGCAGTCTCGAATTTTCCTGCTTAAATTTTTTATATTTTTCGCAGTAGTATTTTTTAAATATCAAAGAATATCTGAAATCTTTGATGGGAAGTATTGCCGCTGCATGACTCCAGTATTCAAATATTTTTTTTTCTTTGAAAAGCCCGTTAACAATATTTGTGTTAAATCCGCCGGCTCTTGACCATAGTATATGATTTACAGATCTTTCCGTAACAGAAATTGTATCTATCTGAATATATCCCAGCTGTGAAATAATTTTTTGAATAAAATCCTTGCTGATATTTCTTTCAGTATTAAGGAGCAACTGACTGCGGAGAGTAATAACTCTTGCCGTACTTTTATCTATTTCAAAAAGTTTAGACGGTTGATATAGTTTCAATAGAAATTATTTTTAAATAGCAGTGAAAATTGTATCAAAGATATTACACTCAGGTAAAATAAAATAAGTATAATATCTTTAATACAGTTATGAGATATCTTTTAAGAGGTTAGTTAGAAATGTTCTTAGCTGTATAAGATCGTCCTTCAATTTCGGATTTTTTGTGACCATTTCCGGATCAGACTGATCTCCTGCTGAAGGTTCAAATAAGCTCATTTCGCTTGCGGACCTGTAAGCTCCTGTTTCTTTGGATTGGTTTAATTTAACATTTTCAGCTTCTTCTTTTTGGTAATAAGATTTTAAATGCTGCTTTGCTCCTTCAATTGTATATTTTTCTTCACGAAGTAATTTTTTAATGTAAAGAATAAGTTTAATGTCTTTGTTTGTATATACCCTGTTACCTGCCAGATTTTTTGCAGGTCTAAGCATTTCAAACTCTGTTTCCCAGTATCTGAGAACATACTGTTCAAGCTCAATTATTCTGCTTACTTCGCTGATAGAATAATAAAGCTTTTTCATTGCAAAATTCTTTTTCATATAAGTTAATATTTGCGTAAAAATATAAATATACTTACTTTATTACAATACCAATGTTAAATATGTTTACTTTAATGAAGTTACGTAATGTGTTTAATTAATTGATTGATTTTATTAGTTTTGACAAACTAAATAACAATTAGATAAATGAGATTGCAAACAAATCATAAAGTGTTTCTTTTTATTTTTATAATAATTACAGGTTTTAACGGATGCGCTGAGAAGCCGGATGTTTTGTATATAAACGGTAAAATATATACAATGAGTAAGGATAACAAAGTAGCTGAAGCAGTTGCAGTAAAGGACGGAAAGATACTTGAGACCGGAAGCACTTCTGATCTTAGTGATAAATATAAACCGGAAGAAACTATAGATCTGAAAGGCGCAACTGTACTGCCGGGATTTATTGATTCTGACGGTTCGGTATTTGAATTTTCAAAAAACCTGAATTACATTAATTTATCATTTGCAAAAAGTCTGGATGAAATTAAACAACTGATAATAGACAGAACCAAACTTGCTTCCGAAGGAGAGTGGATCGGAGGTTACGGTTACAATGAAAACGTTTTAACTGATGAGGATTATCAAAAGTTTGATAAATTTCTTCTTGATCAGATCGCTCCGAATTTTAATGTATATATTGTTAACAATACATTTTCTGCAGCGCTTTTGAATTCAAGAGCATTAAGAGTACTTAACATTAACAAAGATACTAAGTCACCTGCAGGCGGAGAGATTGATAAAGATGATAACGGCGAGCTTACAGGACTTTTATTTGATGAATCTGTTAATTTGGTCAGAGATAATATGCCCGGTCAGCTAAAAAATGAAATTACGGCACAGCTTGAAAGGGGAGTTAAGGAAATTTTAAAATACGGAATTACACAGGTTCATGACAGAAGCGTAAGCAAGGAAGGAATTGATATAATTAGGGAACTGATTGATGCAAACAAATTCCCGCTTAAAATTTACGCTGTGCTTTCTGGTGAAGACAATACTCTCATCGATTTTTATTTGAACAAAGGCACTGAGATTTCATATAAAGACAGACTTACAGTTAGGTCAATCACTGTGGATTATGACGGACTGATAGAATATCAGAAAGCTGTAATCTATGAAGATTATAAAAATGATCCCAAGAAAAGTCTTCCTTATTTATCTGATAATGATATTCTTAGTTTATTTAACAGGGCTGCGGATAAGAATTTTCAGTTTTCTATTAAAGCTGTAGGAGATAAGGCGGTTACAAATTCACTTAATATAATCGAAAGCGTTACAAAACAAAAAAACCTGAATGATGCGCGAACCATACTAGGATATTGTGAAATGGTTGACGCAAAGGATATTTCGAGATTCGGAGAATTAAAAGTTATTCCATCTGTCAGACCGGATTTAACTATGACTGATGTTCAGATTACTGAACAGCTTATCAGCGCTGATGCTTTAAAAAAAGTAGGTCTGTGGAATTCACTTTTAAAATCTTCCGGAATGATAGTAACGGCATCTGACTTTCCAGTGCAGCAGATCAATCCTTTTGTACAGATATATTATCTTACTACCAGACAGCAGACTGATACAGCAGTGATAACCGGAATAAATACTGATCAGAAGATAAGTATTCTGGATGCAGTCAGATCCTATACAGTATGGCCGGCTTACTCTTCATTTGAAGAGAATACAAAAGGTTCTATAGAAACGGGAAAAGTTGCAGATATGATAGTAATATCAAATGATATATTTAATATTGACAGCAGGGAGCTGTTGAATACAAAAGTTATCAGAACGATCATTAACGGCAGTATTGTTTATGAAGATAAAAATCTGCTGAGTGCCGGAAAATAATTCAAATGTCTTAACGGTAATTGATATTCTGAGAAAGACAGTTTCAGAATTAGAGCTTAGCGGTATAAAGGATAGTAGAATCAATGCAGAGCTTCTGCTTTGTGAGATTATGAAATGCAGCAGACTTGATCTGTATATAAATTATGAGAAACCCTTAAGCAGAGATGAGCTTATACAGTTCAATCATTACCTGAAAAGAAGATTGAATAATGAACCGTTACAGTATATAACAGGAAGAACGAACTTCTTCGGTTACGAAATTATGCTGGACAGAAATGTGCTGATACCAAGACAGGAGACGGAGTTACTTGCAGAAAGAACTATAGAAGATGTAATCTCATCCGAAAAAAAAAATATTTCGATTTTCGAGATCGGAACAGGTTCAGGATGTTTAGCGGTTGCACTTGCTAAAAGACTCACCGAACTTGAAACCGGATACGAAATATTTTCAATTGATATTTCAGAAAATGCAATTGAAACAGCAAGGAGTAATCTTAAACTAAACGGCATTGAAGATAGCCGGATTACTTTATATAAGAAAGATATGTTTGAGATTGAAAGACTTAAGAAAAATTATGATTACATTATTTCTAATCCGCCGTATATCTCCCTGGATGACTGGAAAGAACTTCCTGACGAGATAAAAAAATTCGAGCCGATGAATGCGTTAACTGATGAAAGCGATGGATTTAAATTTTACAGAAAAATATTTGAAATATATTCTGACAAAGATTTTACAGGTAAAGCATTTTGTGAAATCGGTTTCGGACAGAAGGAAACATTAGTAAAAATATTGGATAAATATCAAACTGTGAAATATACATTTTACAAAGATTACAGTGAGATTGACAGGATCATCAAACTTGAAAAATGTTAGCAGCAGTACAAAGAGTTAAAAATGCGGAAGTGATTATTGACGGAAAAATTCACTCTTCCATTGGAAACGGATTGCTTGTACTGCTTGGAATACGGAAAGGGGACAGTGAGGAGGAAGTTAAGTATATTTCAAGAAAGCTTACAGAGCTAAGGATCTTTTCTGACATAAATGATAAAATGAATCTGAATGTAAAAGATACCGGAGGTGAGATATTGATTATATCACAGTTTACGCTTTGCGCAGACACGGCAAAAAGCGGAAACAGGCCGAGCTTTACGAATGCTGAGATACCTGAAAAAGCAGAATTTTTATATGAGAAAACAAAATCAGAATTAGCTAAATTATACAGTCCCGAAAAAATTAAAAGCGGAGTATTCGCTGCTAAAATGGATGTATCACTGACAAACAGCGGACCGGTTACTATTTTAATTGAAAAAAAAATATATGAATAAAAATGTTTATATCATCGGAGCCGGAAATGCAGGATCTGCTTTTGCTTTTGAGCTGAACGAAATCGGTTTTAAAGTAAATTTCCTTACCGACAGAAATATAGAGAATGTAAAGAGAGTTTCAGATAAATTACTGCCTCTTGAAACATCAAATAAAACCGAAGGCAGGTTTATAGAAGCATCCGGCATAATACTGATATGTGTTCAGGATCGGTTCATAAAAGATGTAATAAACGAAATCATAAGCACAAAAGCTGATTTAAAAGATAAATATTTTATTCATATTTCAGGATCACTTTCTTCTGAAATATTTCCGGAAGAGGAGTTCAAAAAATCATATACAGGATCTATGCATCCTGTTCAGACTTTTGCAGCTCTGAGCGTTGAAAATAATAAATACTTATCAGGAATTTATTTCGGTATTGAAGGAAAAAACGAATGCATAAGATTAATGAAGAAAATAATTTCTAATTTCAGATCTGAGTTTCTTGAAATTCCTTCAGATAAAAAATACATTTATCATTCCGCCTGCGTAGTTGCTTCAAATTTTCTGGTAACACTGATGAACATATCTGCTGAACTGCTTGCTTCTATAGGAATTGAGAAGAGCAGATCGTTTGAGATATTCAGACCGATTGTTATGAAAACAATTGAAAATATTTCCGATAATGGTCTCGTGAATTCGCTTACAGGACCTTTTGAGAGAAATGACATTGAGACTGTTTCAAACCAGTTAAATTCAATATATAAGGAACTTCCTTCACTGATTCCATTTTATACCTTGCTGGGAATGGAAACAGTCAAGATTGCGTTTAGAAAGGAAACACTGAATCTGAATAATGTTATTTCAATGCTTGACCTGATGAACACATATGTATCAAATGAAGTTAAGAATGAAAAAATAAATTAAATCAAAAGCATAACGAATTGTTTAAAAAAATCCTTTTCCTTTTTTTTACAGTTATAACTTTTTCATCACTTACAGAAAGTGTATTCTCTCAGGATATACTTTCAAAAGATTATTTCAGGAAGAATAGCTTATCTTTGAAAGAGAAATTTAATATAAATGAAGACGACACTTCAAAGTCAATTTCAGGCAGGAGCAAGGTAAAAAAAGTAAACATCGGCGGTTTGTTTATTTCACCATATCTGGGTTTCGGAATACCAATGGGTAGTTTCGGAGATCAGTCTAATGCCGGATTCTTGTACGGCTTCAAAGCGGAGCTTGCTTATAATAAACTTTATCCTTTCGTTTTCGGATTTATTTATGAAAACCAGTCATTTCCGGGAAATCCGGAATTTACTACAGAAAATTCTCTTACAGATTTCACTACTGATATGAATAATATCGGTGGAAGTCTGGATATATTATTGAATAAGTATATCAGATCAAATTTCACATCTGCAATATTGTCTCTTGAAGTTAAATACGCTAAAGTCACCAGGACGGTAAGCTCAAACGTCGAAATCCCCGAAGGTTTGCCCGGTGATGTAAGTTTAATAACTTACGCTGCCGGATTAGGTGTAACTTTATATATCTTTGATATCGGAGCAAGATATACTTTTGCAAAAGATATGAAAAATCTCTCTTTTCAGATGAGGATTCATTTCCCTTTATTCAAGTTTTAAAATTTTCTGTCTTTCCATTTAATGTCTCTCTGAAAAATAAATGTGAATGGAAGGATTAATCCGTATAGGGCAAAATATATCATAAACAGCGGATAGTATTTATACAGACTACTCAACTCAAAAATTTTAAAAGTATTACGAAGTAAAAATATTTCAGAGATAAGCTTTATAAATGCGAACAGTAAAAAATAATTTATATTCAGAAAAAAGATACCGAAAAGAAAAATTATGTTTACTGAAAATAAACAAATGCCTGTAACATACCCCAGAAAATTAATTCCAATTCCACCTCTGAACCACCTTCTTTTCTGACTGAATAACTCCTTCAAGTTTTTACATGGCTCTGTGGTGACTAAGCAGTTTTTATCAAGAGGAAATAAAATTTTGAATTCCTTTGAAGCATTTATCTTTCTCATAAGAGCAAGATCTTCAGTAACCGAAAATTTTATAGATTCATATCCTCCGACTTTCCTGTATGCTTTTTTAGAATAAGAAAGATTGTTGCCGATACAGCTCATTGTTTTATTTAAACCTGTACTTGCTGAAGCGAGTGTCAGAAGATACAGCCAGTCTATATTCTGCAATACTGAAAAAAGAGAGCCGTTATTTCTGATGACAGTAAATCCGCAAACCATTCCAGTATCTTTTTTGAAATATTTTGAAGTAGAGGAAACCCAGTTTTGCGGTACAGTACAGTCTGCATCTGTTGATACAATAATATCTCCGTTGCATATGCTGATCGCATTATCAATTGCATTTGCTTTTCCTTTAAGATTTGCGGAAGCAGATACATGAGAATTTATTACTGTAAATCTGCCGTCATCCTCCGTATTTTTTTTCATCAGCCCGAATGTATTATCAGTTGAGTTGTCATTTACTAAAATAAATTCCACTTTAGTATCATCAACATTAGTGTTCTTTAGAGAGTTAATGCAGTTTACAATATTAGTGCTTTCATTTCTTCCTGCGACAATTACAGAGACCGGGGATTCAGTATCATAACTATCCGGAATTAAATCAACGGATTTTTTTAAGCCGTACATCAGATAAAGATGCAAAGCAAAATATGCTCCAATGATTATTAAGGAAATAGTTTCGGGATACAAAATAAAAAGGTGATTATCTTATTTCAAGATAATCACCTTTAAGCTCAATTAAAATTTAAATTACTTTACCACGGCGATTTTTATAACCTTAGTCTCTGTATTGCCGTCTATCTCGGCTTCTATTACTCCGTAATAAATTCCGCTCTGAACGTTTGATACATCCCATTTAATTTCATTATCGGAATTTGAATTTGAAGTAGCAGGAAGTTCGGTTACAAGTTCACCGGACAAATCCATTATTTTAACCTTTACGCCGGAGGAATTTCCGTTAAGGAAATATCTGATAAATGTAACATTATCATAAACCGGATTCGGCCAGTTATATACTTTTGATGAGGGAAGTTTTTCCGAATATGATGAACTGCCGGAATTTACAGACCTGTAATTATTATTTGAAAGGAATTTATCCTTCAGATAATTTTTCCACAAAATTTTATTCTCATCATATATTGTATTCGTTTTAAATCCGTAAAGATATCCGTCTCCGGAAAACACAACTATACCGAGTGTATCATTAAATTTAGCAATAACCGGTGTTGAAACGGTATTAGGTCCGGCTTTTATTGGAAATCCGCTTAAGATTTTACCGTCAGTTCCGTAAGCAAACAAGTCTCCGTTATCAGCGGCAAAAATCAGATCAAAAATGTTGTCGTTATTAATATCCGCTACTGAAATACCTGAAGAGATATTCCTGTCAAAATTTACCGGGAAGTTTTCCAGTAAAACGCCTTTAGAATTTACAGCATATACTTTTCCGTCTCCTGTAAACATTATTTCCTGGAGACCGTCTCCGTTAACATCAGCAAGGACAGGGGAGTTTGGAATATCTGAAATTACATAGTTAAGATTCAGTTTGACGCCGTTTATGAAAAATTCATTTGCAAAATTAATTTTAAGAATATCGGTTGCATTCTGCTCAGTCAGATTCCCGGAGACAATAAACTTATCATTATTTATATAAGTGAATGTGTCATTTCTTAGTTTAGAAAACTGATAAACCGGTCCGGATGAAGAATCAATTAACACGGAAGAAAGATCTGTATTAAATCTTCTTATACTTCCTGAATTAAATCCGACGTAAGCTGATTTAGTAATATCATTTATCATAAGCGGAGCGGAAGGAATGCTGCTGCCGACACTGACCTGTGTGAGAGTAAAAGCATTATTCAGAAAACCGATACTGTTATTGCTTAAGCTGACTAAATATTTATTAATCCCGTTATCAACTAAAGCGGGAATGGAATTTCCAAAGTCATTTAAGATCAAACCGTTTCCGCCGTTAAGTCCGAGGCCGTTTGATGAATACCCGTAAGTTTTTCCTGATGAGTTAACAAAAATTTCATCGCTACCGTCATCAGTAAAGTCAAATGTAATTGCGCCGGTATTCCTGCCCGTATCAATACCGATAAATTTAGGAAAGTTTGCTAGCGGACTGAGCTGTAAACTTCCTATGGAAATTCTTAAGTCCATTAATGTATCTATAATACCGAAGTTCGTAATAAAAATATTATTATTGGAAAGCGAATAGCTCAGAGAATTCGGATTTGAAACAGGTGAAAATTCATTTTTATAAACTGTAGAAGGAACTCCGTGATATCCGTTAAACCAGTAATCAACAGGCGTACCGTCACCCGTGATATTTCCAAACGGCGTTGAAAATGTTACTCCGATTTCCTGTGCACCTTTTGCTTCCTCAAGATCAATGCCTTTTCTTTCCGGATTATTATTAATTGAATTCGTTGATAAATTCATATCAATGACATTTTCATCAATATGCCAGATCAGAATTCCGCCTTTGTATGCATTCTCATTGTTTATCAGTCCCGGTAAACTCCAGTCAAAGTTTTGTACATCTGTTACATTACCGTTGAGAAGATAAAGACTTGAATAATTATTGGAATAAAAAAATCCGTTTTCAATATCGCCCTGGAAAGTAGTCTCGTCATTGAATGCTCTGTTTCGGGAATAAATAGTCTGTCCGTCATTCTCAGGATCTCTGTTTCTGTTTTCAATTAAAAAATATTCCTTTGAATTTATAAATACTTTGTAAATAGTAGAATCTCTGTAATTGATTTTTGAACTTGTAGGAATATTTATATTTGAAACTCCTGAAGTAATGTTTACCGGCTGTACCCAGCCGAGAAATATTTTTTCCCATGCCGAAGGTTCGGGCGGGAATATTCCGTTGTAACTGAATAATGACTGACCGTCCATAAGTCCGAATCTTCCGATTGCAGTTTTTCCGTTTGAAGTATTGAAAAGATCGGGGAGTCCGAGATAACTTCCGAAGCTGGCTGTCAGAATTCCGTTCATTCCGAGTTCTACAAGGAAAGTACCGGATGACAATGCCAGTTCCCTTAATTCAGTCGAAGGAATTATCAAAGAATTCCTTATATAAATACCGTCGTTTGTCTGAAAGCCATTATAATTATTTCCGAAAAATTCTTTTAAGTTTCTTAATCCGAGATATACGGAAGGTATATCAAACGGAGTAGGATCAAATCCGAAAATCGAAGTAAGATCAACATCTCTTCCGACGCCTGCATGAAAAATAACAAACGCAGTATTTGAAGTATCATAAGATGAAAAGTTAATAAATGCATCTGCGAGCTGCCATGCTTCGGTGAATAAATTTCCCAGCTTTGCGTTATTTTCATTTCGCTGTGGAGAATAAGCCTCCATTTTCTGCGGCAGAGTTATTACGTTTCCATAGAGATCAAAGCTCAGATTTATTTTACCTTTGGAAGCTTTTGCATAATAATTTTTTAAAAATGTCAAATGATCTGCAAAATAAGCGCTGTCGTAAGGCGGCGCATCTACAACAGTATCTCTTCCTGTGGTTGGATTAAAATATTTATTTGAAAGATCAAACTTACCGTTGCCTGAGCTTCGGTTGTCAGAATCCTCCTGAAACTGAACAAGTATTGCAACAATTTTAAAAGAATCACTTCCCTGAATAAAACTTTTTGGTTTATAGGATTGTGAATTTTCTTTTCCGAATTTCAACGGATGAGAAAGTTTAAGATCTAATTTATCCGGTACGGTCTGTGAAAATAAAAAATTTGTGAAAAGAAAAATTGAAATTGAAACAGTTGAATAGAATTTTAGGAACATTAATTTTATAATATAAGAATAACCATAGCTTATTACAAAGCTATGGTTATTTATTAAAAAAAATTACTTTAGAAGTTTACAAGCAAACCGAATCTTAGAGTGTTTTCAAGCGGATGATTTTCTTCAATGGTACTGAGATAACTGAAATCAAAACCATACAAACTATACCTGATACCGGCGCCAAGAGTATAAAACTTTCTGTTTCCGTAAGACGGATCTTCATAGAAATATCCTGCTCTGAGAGCAATTAATCTCGGACTGCCGTACCAGAATTCAGCTCCGATTGAGGACTGGAATGATTTTGCAATTCCGGATATTCCGCCTTTCCATGAAGTGAATATAGCTTCATAAACAGGATCTACAGAACCGGGAGTAATAACAACTCCTGAATCATCAATCACTGCAAGAGTTCTGTTTACGAGAAGTTTTGAAAAATCAGCAGTGAGCGAAAGCGAATTAAATTCTGTTTTAATGACTTCATAAGAAAAACCGAATCTGAACTGGGTAGGAAGCGGGTCTGCCTGATCCTGATCCACGTATGAAATTGCAGGACCAAAGTTTGAAAGATTTATACCGGTAGAGAATCTGTTCTTTAAAAATTTTGCTCCAGAAACCGGTCTCCACATTGTAGAAAGGTCAATAGCAGCGGAAATTCCTGTTCCGGTTCCCTGTTCGTTTCCGACTGTTACATCATTAGGAGATAAACGGCTGTATATGAATCTGCCTGAAACTCCTCCTGCCCATTCTTTACTAAGCATAGTTGCATAGGATACGGCGAATGCCAATTCATACGCTTTATAGTTTCTGTCCGGCTGAGCATTACCGAATTCATCTGTAACAATAACTTCACCGATATTCAGATAAGTAAGACTTGCTCCTAAAGTACCGTTGATACTCTTTACATATTTTTTACCGGCGATATAGTCATAAAAAAGATCTCCGATATTGAGTCCTGCGAGCCAGGGTGAGTGTGTGAAATTAACTTCTGTGCCAATCTTCTGAAAAGCAAGTCCGGAAGGATTCCAGTGCATTGCTGTTGCATCATCAGCAATTGCTGTTCCGGTTTCACCCATACCGCCGAATCTGGAATTCGGTCCGATAAGAAGAAATGGAACACCGGTTGAAACAGAGTTTTGAGCTTTTACATCTGCACTGTCAAATGCAATAATTCCCATTATTGCCGACAAAATACATAGTTTTTTTAATGTTATTAACATTAAGTGTTTTACCTCCATATGATTATTTAAGCATTGCGATTTTTCCGATGGTGTTTTTTGAAAGTGAACCATCGTTTGATTGTATATTAATTTTGTACAGGTAAGTGCCGTTGGCGATATTGTCACCGTCAGTATCTTTTCCGTCCCATTCAATAGTCACAAATTTATCAGTAATATTGCTCTTATTCAATTCTTTTATTAATCTTCCTCCGGCTGTATAAATTTTTATCTGCGCATTTATAGGACTGTCAGAATTATGCTGAAAGATAAAATTCGTAAAGTCCTTCATTGGATTCGGATAATTATAAACTTTATCAAGAGCAAGTTCAGTATTTGCTGTAACGTTAAATTCAACGGACTCAGTATTAAGATTATTGTATGTATCCCATGCATGAACTTCAATTTTATATTTGCCGGAAGCCAGATCCGTAAAATCATATTCAACGCTGCCGCTCTGATAACCTGTAGTGCTGGTATAAAACTGAGTAAGATCAATTTTATTATTTTCATCATCATTGAGAACAGCTTCAAGTTTATGACCAATCGTGCCTGTCAAATTCAGACCATTTTCATCAAAAAAGTCGACAATAAGTTTCGGATTCTGATTTACCAGATCACCGGTTCTGAAATTTCTGCTGTCAAAATAAATATTAACCTGAGGTCCTGTAGTATCAACCGGAGCATTAGGATCTTCTCCGTTAATTATAAAGTTATTGAAAAAGCCAATACCGTCATTGGCGTTGTTCTTAAAATATGAAATTATCTTTCCGTTTCCGGGATTATATGAAATATCTTTCGGTACTACAAATTCCATTACCCATTTACCGTCAGCAATATTCACTTTGCCTGAAAAGATCTTTCCGCCCTGAAGTTTATAATTAAAGTAAGACTGGAAGTCTAGAATTCTGATATTCTTATCAACATCAAGTACATCCATATCAAGCGTACCGTTATAATCCGACCAGAAAGTTGAGTCAGGTCTCAGGACAGAACCGTAAATTTTTACTTTCTGAAGAGCTTTCATTTCAAACTGCTGATTTGAAGGAGTGCTGTTAAGACTGTCAATCCGCGTGCGGTGCTGCGGTACGCCGAGCCGAACTGTCGGATCACTGAGCAAAGCAAACTTCAGATCATTATCGGCATATAACTGTTGCTTGACATTAAAAACCGCTTTGCCTAATCTGAGTCTCAAGTTTAGCGTATCAGTGGAAAATAAATTTCTGTATAAAAGATTATTGTATATAGCGTTGGGAACGGCATAGACAGGTCTGACTGCAGCTGATATGCCTATTGCACCTTTATTATCATTCAGAAGAACCAGCTGTTCTGCAGCGCTTAAAATAAACGGATCGTCCCAGCGAGCCAGATCACAACTTGCTATTGTTATAAAAGGTAACTTCTTATTATTTGTAAGCTGAGGAACGGAAATTTGTCTTTCGAAAATTCTCTCATGCGCCCAAAGGTCAACACTACCGTGACCTGTATAGTTTATTAAAAGTTTTCCGTCATTCCACTGTTTTATTATATCAACATTCGCACCTGGTTTTCTCCTGCCCTGCGGAGTTATTTCAGTCGGATAACTTACAATGTAAATTTTATTTTTTTTCAGGTAACCCGGAGAATTGTTCTGAGCTACATCTTCACACTGATCTGTGTGAAGACTGCCTTCCTGTCCCTGAGTATTTTCAGTAGTCCAGCCGTCATCCGCAATATACAGCGCTTCATTTCTCCACTTTCCGTAATTATCGGGATTCTCATACTGAACAATCTTTTCAATATAAGTATTTGCGTCAGCCAGTGTATTTGCATTTATCCTGCCTGAAGCAAAATCCACTATATTTATACTGCTTGGTTCAATATAATTCTCATTAATTTCAAGTATATAGTCATCACTGCAAAAACTTTCCACATCATCTGCATATTGGGAATTTCTTTGAATAGGAGGCACCCAGTTTTTTATATTTCCGTTATAAATATTATAAATGTTTTTATAGTCATAGCTGCCGTCTCCGAAAAATAAAACATAAACAGGTCTTTCCTGCCAGTTTGTATAAGTATATTTAAGAAAATTTCTCATAGCAACCGGATCCACCATACCGTTTGAAAACTCATTATATATATGTTCAATATCAACAACAATTGTTTTTAAGTAATTATTACCCGAAGTCTGCCTGATATCTCTGAGTCTGTTCGCAGCTGGTAAGAACTCTTTTGGTGAAATTATAATAAATGAAGCTCCGTCAGCAAATTCACCTTTCAGATTCTGATTAGGTATTCTTGACGAAATTGAAACCGGTGTTTTATAATTAGCGGAATTAAGTGCATAATATTCTTTGGGATTACCAACAGTAATATTGTCCTGAAATTTTAATGTGCCGTTTGCAATTGATACCGGATTTATAATTTGAGGTTCGGTTATATTTGTCACATCAAAAAGCTTTACATCCTGATCAGTAAATCCTGTTATCTGATATTCCACAACGGAGTTTGTATCCGGTGAATTAAATCTCAGAAAATTATTATCTGCAGTGAGACTTCTTTTATACAGTATCTCATAATAATCATAATAACCGGAAACGTTTGACGAATTTCCGTCCTGTGACCTTAATGAAGCTCTGAAGTTTACGGAGGTTTTGCCGGGTTGTAAAGGATAATTCACTCCGAGTATATTATTGTTCAGGTAAGAAAGATTTATATGTGAAAAGCCGTTTATAGAAGGTACGAACTGATTTGTAAGATATCCGGAATTCAGATCCTCAAGTCTCCACGTTGTAGGAAAAAATGAACCATTACCGAATCTGAATCTGAAATTTACATTTGTTCCGTCTATATATCCTTTAAGTTCCTTGTTAAAAGTGAAACTCTCATTCACTCCGATCCTTTGGCTTACCCAAAGGTAACCTGTAGAGCCGAGATTATTAATCTCAGGTTCTTCAAAAATTTTGTCATAAAAATAAGGCAGGGGATTAATGCCGGCAATATTTGATGAATTTACTGCAGTCATTCGCTGTCCCTGTGCTCCTCCGAAAGTAATCCAGTAATAATTTACTTTTGAAAATTTATTCAGTTTATGTATGTAAGTATTATAAAAACTGTCAAACATCCATTCGTTCGGATTCCTTCCGTAAAAAACAATATAATCATTGTCATTAAACTGTCCGTCATCTTCACCTGAAACAAAAATTTTGTTTTCAAGCAGATCAACAGGAACAGGATCAGCATTTCTGTATGGCAGATCGCCGCCGCCGTTGCCGTATATCTTTATTGTCCTCGGGTCAATGCTGTTTACATTTATACCTGCGTTCTGCAGATAACTTTTATTGATTTTATATATACCGGATTCCCTAACTTCCATTTTATAAAAATCACCCGAAGCAAGAACGCTGTTTACAGCCGGCTGATCTCTTAACTCATTGAATTCTTTTGTTGACCAGTTTAGTGCTATATCAGAGTTTAAAGCAATTCCATGCAGAAACATTCTTTCTTCAGAGCTCAGATCTTTATTCAGATAAACAGGTCTGCCGTCGAATGTAACTTTAATCCGCATGTATGTTAACTTTTTTGCAGTTCCGGTAACGGGATTATATTGAACCGGATATATTTTTAAGTATCCGAAATACTTATTTCTAAGAGATCCTGTAGAAAACACTGCCGCATTATTTTCCGGATAATCAGAATTCCGGCTGTAGACTTTTGAGTCTTCTTCGTAAACCGGAGTATATTCCTTAATTTTTTGATTGTAAATATAATTGGGAACGGGTTTTACTTTATAATTATATTCTTCAGTAAAATTTGCGTCAGTTATTTCAATTCTGTTTCTGCCGTTCGGAGTGGGAAGTATCAAAGGAAATGATCTGAATTTAAGATCCGGTCTTCCTTTTAATTCTGCAGAACTCAAAGAGTTTTCGAAATCAATTTCATTTTTATATACAGGCATGAATTCGATTTCTATAAATGATTCATTTGAATTAATTATTTTATAATCAATTACTTCAGCTTCCGTCTGGTTTAATTGAGTGGGATTGTTTTCTTTTGATTCACGTGAGATAAATTCTTTATTCTGAGAATAGGAATTTCCTGCAGACAGCATTACAATCAGTATTAAATAAAAAGTACGAAAATTTTTAAACATTGAATAAACGGGATTATTTTCCATTTTTTAATTTTACTTTTTAAGAGTACTTTTGAAGTAACAATTATACTAATTAAAAATTTCTTAATTAAATTAAAAAACCATTTTTTAAAGACAAAAGTATTCTTTATAAAATGGTTTCTTAAAAATTAAATGCATAGAGTGTTTGAAAAAATACTTTAAAAATTAATACAAAACTTCTCTATACAGTTATTGATTTAAATTTATGGACTTTGCAAATATATTGTTAGATACTTTGAAAATCAATACTCTATCTTATATTTCTGCAAATTTTAAGTTTATGTGTTTATTAATAAGAATTACTACATAAGTTTTTCAGTTGCATGTTTCTTGGTCAGACCCATTTTTTCGAGTACTTCCAGATTGTTCAATGCATTCTTTGCGGATTCCTGTTCAGCCTGTTTTTTAGATTTACCTTTTCCAATTCCGAGACTTCTTTTATTGACAAACACTTCAACAGTAAACAATTTGTTATGCTCAGGACCTTCTTCTTTTATTATGGAATATTCCGGAATAAAATCCGTATGCGCCTGAACGTATTCGAGAAATTTACTTTTATGATTTTCATCAAACTGATTTAACCATTTTATATCAAGCTTTACAAAAATTTCATGATTTAGAAATTCCTTTGCCGATTCATAACCAGAATCCATAAATACTGCTCCTATCAGCGCTTCATAAGTATCCGCAAGAATTGTATCATATCCTTCGTCAATTGATTTTTTAGCTGTGTATGAGGCAAGAAGAAATTCCTGCAGTCTCAGATTTTTTGCTCTTTCAGCCAGAAATTTTTTATTTACAAGAATGGATCTGAATTTTGTCAGGTCTCCTTCCTCATTTAAAGGGAAATTTTTGAAAAGATACTCTGCAACAACAAGATCAAGTACTGCATCACCTAAAAATTCAAGTCTTTCGTTTGAGATTATTCCAACTCTTGAGATGTCAGTTTTTACTGTGAGAAAAGACCTGTGAGTAAGTGCAGTTACAAAATAATTTTTATCAATTATTTTATATTCAAGCAGTTTCTGTAGTTCTGTGAAATCTACATAATCGATCAGATTCTGTTTACTGTTTTTTTTCCTTTCCAGCTGTTTATAGAAAGGATACAATTTTCTTAGACGTTTTTTAAAAAGATTGAACATATGAATTTATGAAGATGTCAGAATAAATCAGTCCTCGAATTTTTTAAATAAAATTGCAGTGTTGTGGCCTCCGAATCCGGAATTCTCGGAGAGTACGGTTTTAACATCTTTTTTTAATGCGGTGTTAACAACATAATTAAGATCACATTCCGGATCTTTCTCTTCGTAATTAATGGTTGGGGGAATTATACCGTCGCGTATTGTCAATACAGATGCTATTGCCTCGATCGCACCAGCGGCTCCGAGCAAATGTCCAATCATGGATTTAATGGAATGTACCGGGATTTCCATAGCTCTTTCCTTAAATACATTTTTTATTGCGAGTGTTTCGTTTTTATCATTATAATAAGTGGAAGTGCCGTGAGCGTTTATTACATCGATGTCATTAACCGTGAGATTTGAATTTTTTATTGCGATTGCAATTGCTCTTCCGACACCTTCGCCCTCCGGAGCTGGTTCAGTAATGTGAAATGCGTCTGCAGTAAGTCCGAATCCTGTAATTTCTGCATAAATCTTAGCTCCTCTTGATTTGGCATGTTCCAGTTCTTCAAGTATGAGAGTTGCTCCGCCTTCACCCATTACAAACCCGTCTCTGTTTTTTTCAAAGGGTCTTGAAGCTTTCTGAGGAGCGTCATTTCTTGTTGATAAAGCTTTCATTGAATTAAATCCGCCTACACCCATAGGACATATCACGGCTTCAGATCCGCCTGTGATCATAATATCAGCGTCTCCTCTTTCAATAAGCATAACAGAATCTGCAATGGAATGTGCTGAAGTAGTGCATGCGGATATGGTTGCGTAATTAGGTCCTTTAAAACCATACTTCATAGATATCCTTCCGGCAGCAATATCAGCGATCAGCATAGGAATAAAAAACGGACTTATTCTGTCCGGATTTCCGTCTCTCTTATATAAATTTATCTGCTGATTATGATAAGTCCACATACCGCCGATTCCTGAACCATATACTACGCCGGCTTTTTCAAGATCCACTTTTTCAATATTAAGTCCGGAGTCCTTAATTGCTTCTTCTGTTGCAGCCAGAGCATATTGCGTAAAAGGATCTGCACGCTGAGCCAGTTTTCTGTCCATATAATTTGTCGGATCAAATCCTTTGAGCTCTGCTGCAAACTTTGTGTCAAATTCAGTAGTGTCAAAATAAGTTATATTATCTACACCGCTTTTGCCTTCTATTAAAGCAGACCAGAAATCATTTATATTTAATCCTACCGGACTAACTACGCCGATACCTGTTACGACAACTCTTCTCTTCATAATTATGTTTTAATAGATCCCAGAAAAATTATTTTGAAGAAATTTTTTCTGAAATATAACTTACTGCATCACCGACTTTTTGAATTTTCTCTGCGTCTTCATCCGGAATTTTAATATCGAATTCTTCTTCAAATTTCATGACAAGCTCAACAGTATCAAGTGAATCCGCTCCCAGATCATTTATGAATGAAGCTTCACTTGTAACTTTGGATTCTTCAACTCCGAGTTTATCTACTACTGCGCTTTTTACTTTTGCTTCTATTTCAGCATTTGTCATTTCTTAAATCTCCTTAAATTATTTAATGTTTTTAAATTTAATCGAACAATATATGAAAATCAAAAAATCTTTAAAAGTTATTTAAAAATATTATTGTATGCGTATATTATTTTAATTTCAGACTGTCAGTCTTTATCTCTAAGAAGTTTCTGAGTGAGTCAAGTTTCAGCTGAAACTCTCTCAGCTTCAGCTCTCTCTGGTTCAGTTCGTTTTCTTTGTTAAGTATCCTTTCTTCTCTGGAAATATAATTCTTTTCTTCTTTTGATTTATCCCAGTATCCGAGATCCTCGAAATATCCTTTAAAAAGGAAGTTATGTTTTAACGCTTCCATATTCTGATAAAAACTGAAGGAACCCATTTCGAGATTAGCGGTCGTAGCGTTTGTATTCCTGATTACTCCTTTAATATTATTGGCGAATACCGTATCTGTCAGCAATGTACCGATCAGACTCTGACTGGAATTTATTTTTGCAGTAATGTCTTCGATATTTTTTGAAATGTGGTCAATACTCCCTCCCAGATTTTTTAGGTCATCTGATACAAAATTAATTGTATTTGACGCCTGTAATAAAATGTTGTTTATCTGTGCGGTCGAAGTTACAAAGCTGCCCATAAGTGAATCTATATTATCATAAATACTTGTATTGTTGACAAACTGGCCAAGCGTTCCCTCTCCTCTGTTAATTTTTATCATAATATCGGAAAGCTCTTTCGAAATTACCTGCGCCTGAAGCGTGGATTCATTCAGATTATTAAAAATGTCCTTGACTGTAACCGGCTTAATGGATTGTAAAGAATCCCCGTTAATAATCATCTGTGAAAATTCACTCCCGGCAGTAATGGAAACAATTTTATTACCGACAAGACCGTCAGAATTTATTTCAGCCTTGGAATCCTTTTTAATAAATTTCTGAACATTCATGTTGAGATTCATGTTGACGCGGATTTTATCAATGGAAATTATTTCGATTGACTCAACAGTGCCGACACTAATTCCGGCATACTGAACTGAGTTTCCCTTTGTAAGACCGTTGACATCGGAAAATATCGAGTACACATTAAAAGTTTTGGTAAATAGATTTTCTTTTCCGCCGATATAAAATAAAGCCAGGATAAACAACACTATACCTGTAATTATGAATATCCCAAGCTTTATATATTTTGTTTTGTCTATACCCATAACTTTAAAAATTAATTAGTTAATTTTTTTATAAAAATTATTGATTTCGAAATGATACTTCAAGTTCAGTATTAATTTAATTTATATGAATTCATATTAACAAAAGTGAATCATTATGAAAATTCAAAAAAGCCTCTGACAAATTCATCATCCGAGTTTTTAAGTTCATCATAAGTTCCTTCAGCAGTTATACTGCCTTCCTTTAAAACTATTATTCGGTTTGCCACGAGTTTTGCACATGGCATATCATGAGTTACTATTAAAGATGTTACATTAAATTTTTCCTGCATCTCAAGAATCAGATGACTTATCTCATTAGAAGTAACCGGGTCCAGTCCAGTAGTCGGTTCATCATAAAGTATTATTTCCGGATTCAGCATTAAAGTCCTTGCAAGACTGATTCTCTTCTTCATCCCGCCTGACAGCTCAGAAGGCATTTTATCAATAGCATTTTCAAGACCAACATTTTTTAAAGCTTCCTTTACCTTTTCCGTCAGATCATGATTTACATAGTCAGGCTGCCTTATGACGGGAAATTCCAGATTTTGTCTTACTGTCATTGAATCATATAAAGCCCCGCTTTGGAAGAGAAATCCAATTCTTCTTCTTATAAGATTTTTTTCCGCTTCCGGTAAATTTAAGAACACAGTATCAAAAACTTCAATTGTTCCTGAAGTAGGATAAAGAAGTCCGATGATGCATTGTAGTATAACGGATTTTCCGGTGCCGGATTTTCCGAGCAGCACTACGGTTTCTCCTTTTTTGATCTCTACATTAATGTCCTTTAAAACTGTCAGGCTCCCGAAAGATTTTTTTAGATCAGTTATCTTTAATATTATATCTCCTGCGTTTTCGGTTTTTTCTTCGGACATTATTTTTTTAGAATTACAAATGTTATTACCGGCATTGATAAAGTTTTGATCTGCTTTTTTATTTTGAAAAATTTTATTGTCATTATACACACCTATAAAAATATTGAAGTCAGCTGAACCATTACCATATCTATTAAAATTACCATTAAAGAAGAAATGACAACCGCCGTATTTGCCGCAACACCAACGCTTTCAGTTCCCCGGTTTGCATTATAACCTTCATAACATCCTACCACTCCGATGCTGAAACCAAACAGAAAAGTTTTAAATGTAGCCGGAAGTATATCACGCATATCAATGTTTGTGAATGATGTCATTAAAAAAGACTTAAGTGTCATTGACTGAGTAATATTAAAAGCGACGAATCCCCCCATCAGAGCTATCATATCAGCAAGTATTACTAATAAAGGCAGCATAAGAGTGGAAGCAGTAACTCTTGTTACAACAAGATATTTAAACGGATTACATCCGGATACTTCCATTGCATCTATCTGCTCTGTCACTTTCATCGATCCGAGCTCAGCACCGATTCCTGATCCGATCTTACCTGCAAAAATAAGCGCTGTGATCACCGGACCAATTTCAAGTATTACTGCAAGAGCTACCATTGAAGGGACAAGCGACGCTGCGCCGAATTTCTGTAGAGTGGGAATGGACTGAAGCGTGAGTGTCAGACCAATGATAAATCCCGTTACTGCAATAAGTGAGAAAGATTTATATCCGATCTGATAAAATTGTTTTAAGGTTTCGGAAAATTCATACGGAGGTTTTATTATCTCCTTGAAATTTTTTAAAGCAAAAAGAAACAAACCTGTAATTTTTATTAAAGTATCTGACAAAGATTCCGGAAGCGTTAACTTAAATGTACTTTTTGGCTTATCTGATGTTAATGACTTCATAAAAATTAAGTTTTGAATTTTTTTACTGTCAGGAATCCATATTAATTATCTGTCGTCTCTTCTGATTTTATTATCTATCAACGGATTCGCAAATCCCAGCATTATACCTGCTGAAATATCGTAAATTTCGGAACCGTTCTTAACATAAGTATACCGGATTTTTATATTCGGATAAAATAAAAGTTTATTATTTCTTATCGAATAACCAAAGGACAATTCAGGAAAGTATCCGTGATTGGAAAAGTTTGTAAAATATCCCGCCCCCAGAGATAAAACGGATGTTCCCTGCAAAAAATTAGAAGGCGTAATTCCTCTCTTCAGAAGTATGTCATATTTATATGCGAACCTTAAATTACTGCTGAGATTCTGTCTGAATAAATAAGAATACTCCATTGAAAATCTGTGCTGTCCGAAATCACCGAAACCAAGTGAAATTTCTTTGGTAATCCCTCCGCTTATCTTATCATTTTCAAAAAGTAAAATGGGATTCAGCAGATATAAAAACGAAGCAACTCCGATTGCAATCGGCAGAGTAGATGACGAATTTTCGGTAACGTCCGACTGTTCGGTCTTTTCCCCGTTTATATTATAAAAATAATTTAAATAGTTTTTGCCCGAGTATTTTTCTGTCAGGTATTGAAATTCATAATTGCTTCGATTGTTTTCGTTTTTATTTACATTAACTTTCTCTTTTACTGTTAATTCGGGAATATTCAAATTCTGAGAAAATGATTTTCCGGTAATAAGTAGATGTGTCAGAAAAAATAATACTAACAATATGAATACTTTCCGGATCATTTTTTTATATTCGGGTGGTTAAATTTATTTTTTTCAATTTTGAAATCATCAGTTTATTTTTTTAAAAAAAAATATTATTCGGATAATAAATTATCAATTGAACTGAAATATGCTGCTGTTAATTCTCCGATTTCAAGATCGATCTCCTTGTTAATTCTGAATTTTTTCCCGGTCACAACGCCGAGTCTTTTACAATGCAGACCGTTTTCTAACGCAATTTTTGATACCGTATGTGTGTTTGCTTCATCAGCAGAAACTATAAAACTGCTTTGTGTCTCTGAAAATAATTCAAAATCCTTTCTTGTTTTAAATTCAATTTCAATATCACAGCCCACTGGATTATCTCTGTTCATAATACAGCACTCTGCGAGAGCTACTGCAAGTCCTCCGTCGGAAATATCATGTGCGGATTTTATAAGTTTCCGACCGATTAGCTCAAGTATCAGTTTCTGTACTTTCCTCTCTTCATTAATATCAATGTCCGGAGCATCTCCTTCAGGTTCATAATTATTTAACCTGTAATACTCGCTGCTTCCAATACTGATTTCATTTCCGTCTGATTTATAATTTCCGCTTATCAGCAGTATTGCATCTCCGTCATTTTTAAAATGACTCGTCATAATATTTTCTGTATTTTCAATCAATCCGAGCATTCCAATTACGGGAGTAGGGTAGACTGCATGATCCTTTGACTGATTATAAAAGCTCACATTCCCGCCGGTCACGGGAGTGTTTAAAACTTTACAGGCATCACCTATACCTTTCAGAGCTTCTGAAAACTGATAATAAACTTCCGGGTTATAAGGGTTACCGAAATTGAGACAATTGGTAACAGCTATCGGTTTTGCGCCTGTGCAGACTACATTCCTTGCTGATTCGCAAACCGCTGTAACTCCGCCTTTATAAGGATTGAGATAGACGTATCTTCCGTTACAATCCGTTTTCACCGAAAGAGCTTTTTGTGTTCCTTTTATTCTGATCACGGATGCGTCACCGCCCGGCAGCAGTACCGTATTAGTTCTTACCTGCGTATCATACTGTTCATATACCCAGTTTTTGTTTGTAATATTCGGTGAAGAAAGCAGTTTTAGCAGAACATCATTAAGATCATCAGGAACGGGAATTTCGGCGGTTTTAAATTCTCTTTTCTTACTTATATATGAAGGAAATGATTTTTCTCTTTCATAAACCGGAGCTCCTCCTCCCAGCACTAATTCAGATGCAGGGACGTCAGCTTCCAGTTTCCCTTTATAATAAATTCTGATCCTGTTCTCTTTTATAACTTCTCCGATCTTTGCAATATTCAGATCCCATTTTTCAAAAATATCTTCTGCAATCTTTTCTTTTCCTTTTTTAATTACAACCAGCATTCTTTCCTGTGATTCCGAAAGCATGATCTCATAAGAAGACATTCCTTTGTCTCTGAGAGGAACCTTATCAAGGTCAATCTTCATTCCGCATTTACCTTTTGCGCTCATTTCGCTTGTCGAGCAGGTTATGCCGGCAGCGCCCATATCCTGAATTCCGACTACAGCTCCGGAATTTATCAGCTCAAGAGTCGCTTCCAGTAAAAGCTTTTCGGTAAAAGGATCTCCGACCTGCACGTTAGGTCTTTTTGATTCAGAGTCTTCGGAAATTTCCTCCGAAGCGAATGTCGCTCCGTGAATACCGTCTTTTCCTGTTGATGATCCGACTATGAAAACCGGATTACCTTCTCCTCCGGCTTCCGCTGTTGCGGTGTTATTATGTTTTACAATTCCTACTGCCATTGCATTGACAAGAGGATTATCGTTGTAGCAGTTTTCGAAATATACTTCGCCGCTAATTGTCGGCACTCCGAAACAGTTTCCGTAATCACCTATACCCTTAACTACATTTTTAAAAAGAAATTTATTTCGGGAAATCTGATCAGATGAATCTTTACCGGAGCTGTCTATATTTCCGAATCTGAGTGAATTTAAAGCTGCAACCGGTCTTGCTCCCATGGTAAAAATATCCCGGAGTATTCCGCCGACTCCTGTCGCTGCGCCTTGATAAGGTTCTACTGCCGAAGGATGATTATGAGATTCAATTTTAAATGCAACTGCCAGACCGTCTCCAATATCAACAAGTCCTGCATTCTCTTCTCCTGCGCCGACTAAAAGTCTTTCCCCGCTTCTTGGAAGTTTTTTAATTTCCAGGATTGAATTTTTATATGAGCAATGCTCGCTCCACATTACGGAAAATATTCCCAGCTCTGTATAAGAAGGCGTCCTGCCGAGAATATTAATTATTCTTTCATATTCTTCCTCGAGCAGTCCCAGCTGTTTCGCCAGAGCTAAATTTATAACAGGTTCAGACATTTTTTATTTTATAAATTTAGTTAAGTATAAATAATCGCCGGTCGTTTTAGTAGTCATTTAAACTTTCATTTATTAAAATTTCATAAGCTTTTTTAAATTATACTTCGGCAGGGGAGCTGCAGAACTTTTTATAATTTTTACAAATCTCAATTAACGCTTTTGAAACTTCATCAACAGATCTTATGCGGCACCGTGTGTCGGAGAAATTATAATCACCGCCCCTGCAAGGCAGTCCTAAAAAGAAATAATATTTTGTCCTGTGTTTGTAAACGTCCGTCTCATCCATATTTGCAACCGGGTCCGGACAGTCTTCATAAATATCATAACTAAATTCTTTAAGAGTTTCTTTGAGAAAGTTTCTTACTCTTTCAGACCTGCATTTTTCTATTACAAAATCTTTTTCAGTAGGCGTGCCTGTTACATCTATAACGATTACAAGATCTTCACGGCTTACTTCCTTTGCAACTTCCTGTGCTCCTCTCATATCAATTTCTTCATCCGGAGTTAGCTCCATCCTGACATAAACAAAATCAATCTCCCCGCTGAAAAATGCTTTCATTGCCGCGAATACTCCGACGTAATTATCAAGTAATCCGACATAGTCATCTCCATCAATTCTGAGAGAGACATTCTTATAATTTGTATCTGCGTGCGCTGAGATAAAGATCATTTTGTCAAATCGGAGTAATTTTTATTATAATACAGCGAAGTTCCCGAAACTACAAGCAAAGGATTAATTAAAACATTAATTACTGGAATGAAAGTAAGTATGAATGCAATAGCTCCGAAACCGGCTGATAAAGACTTCTGAGATATAATTACCCTGAGCTTGTTTCTGAATCCTGTCATTTTTCTTGTCATAGGATAATCCATGTAGTCAAGTGCATTGTAAAAAAATGAAAACATACTTCCGAATACAAATGAAATAGTATTACCGATCATCGGAATAAAATTGATAAAAAACAACGGCAGCATGACAGACAAATAAAATAAAATTTTCTTGGACTCTTCTTTAATGCTGAAAAATGCTTCGCTGAAAAAAGTAAGTCCTTCATCAATATATATACCGAATTCCTTTTCCTCAATTAGCTTTGACATTCTCTCATTGAATGGCGCAGATACCAGACCGCCGAAAATTACAAATGCAAAATAACATAACAGCAGTACAAGGAAAAATGAAAAAAGCCTGAGCAAAATTCCCAGTATCTCAACGGCAATGTTATTGTTTACTTTGCTTTCCAGCACTTCTGATGAACTGCCGATCAGCCAGTTATATGCGAAAAAAAAAATTGTTCCGTAGATGATCAGATTGATCGTCATCGGAACAATTGAATACAAAATTAATTTCGGATATTTAAAAAATAAGTTTACACATTTTAACGGATAAAAAAATCCATGCATAAAATTATTCATAAAAGGCTATCTCAATTTTCTAAAGTAAGTGTTTTAAAAAATTATTTAATGCCGAATTCTTTTTTAATCTTATCAACGTAATCAAGCTTCTCCCAGGTAAAGAGTTCAACTTCAACTTTCTTTTCAATACCGTCAGGTGATCTGAAAACTTTTTTTACTTTTTCATTCTTTCTTCCCATATGTCCGTAAGCAGCTGTCTCACTGTAAATCGGATTTCTGAGCTTAAGCCTTTTTTCTATAAAGTAAGGTCTCATATCAAAGAGCTTTTCCACAACCTTAGCAATATCGCTGTCTTTTAAATTCACTTTAGCTGTTCCGTAAGTATTAATATTTATATTCATCGGTTTAGCAACTCCGATTGCATAAGATACCTGAACAAGTACTTCATCGCAGACGCCTGCAGCTACTAAATTCTTAGCAATATGTCTTGTTGCGTATGCAGCCGACCTATCTACTTTGGAAGGATCTTTTCCGGAAAAAGCTCCGCCTCCGTGAGCGCCTTTGCCGCCGTATGTGTCAACTATGATTTTTCTTCCGGTTAGTCCTGTATCTCCGTGAGGTCCGCCAATTACAAATTTTCCCGTCGGATTAATATGATAAGTAATTTTTCCGTCAAGTAGTTTTGCGTAATCTTTATACTTTGCTTTTACTCTCGGTATAAGAATATTTTTCATATCGTCAGCGATCTTCTTCTGCATTTTTACGTCTGTATCAAACTCATCATGCTGCGTGGAAATTACAATGGTGTCAATTCTTTTTGGTTTATTATTATCATCATATTCCAGAGTAACCTGAGACTTTGAATCAGGTCTGAGATATTTAATCTGCTTTCCTTCTCTTCTTAGTTCGGCAAGTTCATATAGCAGCTTATGCGACAGATCAAGCGCCAGCGGCATATAGTCAGCGGTTTCATTTGTAGCATATCCAAACATCATTCCCTGATCTCCTGCGCCCTGATTCTCTTTTATCTTTTTGTCAACGCCTCTGTTAATATCACCTGATTGCTCGTGGATTCCGGAAAATACTCCGCACGAATGCGACTCAAACATATATTCGCTTTTAATATATCCGATTTTTTTAATAACCTGTCTTGCAATTATCTGAACATCAAGGTAAGTCTTTGATTTTACTTCACCTGCCAGCACAACCTGACCTGTAGTAACAAGCGTCTCGCATGCAACTTTTGATTCCGGATCAAATGCTAAAAAATTATCAATCAGCGCATCTGATATCTGATCCGCTACTTTATCCGGATGTCCTTCTGAAACTGACTCAGAAGTGAATAGATATGACATTAAATATTTCTCCTTTTATATATTAGTTTATTAATTATTTTTAAAATTCTTTTTCAAAAAAATATTACACTATTTTAAACTTTCAAAAACCAGTTCAGCAACGTCTTTTACTTTTACTTCGTCGCTTTTTTCTTTCGCCTTTACTCCGTCAGAAAGCATTGTCATGCAAAACGGACAGGCTGAAACAATTGTCTTAGCGCCTGTCTCAAGAGCTTCCTCTGTTCTTTCAATGTTGACTCTTTTACCTTCAGTTTCTTCAAGAAACATTCTGCCTCCGCCTGCTCCGCAGCATAAACCCCTGTCTTTTGATCTGGCCATTTCTACTATGTTAATTCCCGGAATGCTTTTTACCGATTCCCGCGGCTGTTCATAAACATTATTGTATCTACCGAGATAACAGGAGTCGTGATATGTTACTGTTTCCTTATTCTCTATTGCAGGTGTAATTTTCTTTTCTTTAATGAGGACGTCTATGTATTCCGAATGATGAGTTACTTCGAGTTCGACTCCGAATTTTCCGTATTCGTTTTTCAATGTATGCATACAATGCGGACACGCAGTAACGACTTTTTTCACATTGAACTTTTTCAAAGTCTCTGCATTCTGCTGAATAAATGTCTGTGCGAGAAATTCATTACCGAGTCTTCTTGCCGGATCACCTGTACATTTTTCCTCGCTGCCGAGAACGCCATATTTAACGCCGGCTTTATTGAGAAGCTGTGCAAATGATTTTGTAACATTTCTGTATCTTTTGTCAAAAGCACCGGCGCATCCTGACCAGAATACAATGTCTAAATCATCTGCGCTTCCGATGTTTGATAATTTTTTTAAATGATTTTCCTTTCCTTCCTTTGCAAGTTCATCACTGAGTTCATCTATCCAGTCATTTCTTTGCTCTGAGCCGAATGCCCAGGGTGATTCGTTATTTTCAAGGTTTCTGAAAACAGTATTCATCTCAGCCGGAAACTCAGACTCCATCATTACAAGATCCCTTCTCATATCTACAATAGGTGTAATATGATCTATCATAACAGGACATTCCTGAACGCAAGCCATGCAAGTAGTGCAGGCCCATAACTCTTGAGGAGTAATAAAATCATGTACAAGATTTTTATTAAGTACAGTCTGATCATCAGTTTTATTTACTTCGACAGGACCTTTCTCTTCAGTCCTTTTTCTGATCTTGGTTATAATTAATTTCGGATTAAGAAGTTTGCCCGTAAGATTTGCAGGACAGACGGAAGTGCATCTTCCGCATTCAGTGCATGTATATCCGTCAAGTAAATTTTTCCAGGTCAGGTCTTCAATATCCTTAGCACCGTATTGAGTAATTGATTCATCTTCAAAGTTTATCGGCTTAAGCACAATTCCCTGATAAGGAATTTTATAATTTGATAAAAATGTATTAGGAACTGATGAGAGTACATGAAAGTGTTTTGAATACGGCAGATAATTCAGAAAAGCAAGTACAACTAATATATGCGCCCAGAAGAAAAACTCATAAGCAGTCTCGGAACCGCCGCTGAAAAATCCTGCAATGTAAGCCGAAACTGGTCTGTAACCTTCAGAACTGCCGAGAAGAATTTTTTCCACGCTCATTCCGAACATTGTGACCATAACGAGTGCGATCATTATTAAAATAAATGAAGCATCAAGTCTTGACAGGCTGTCCACCTGCAGTCTTTTCGGAGTTCCGATATATCTTCTAAAGAGAGAGAATATTACTGTAACAAGTACCAGCGCGCCGAAGAAATCCTGTAAAAAAGTCATCACGCTGTATATAGGTCCTAAAAATGCAAAAGAAAATTCCGGAAAAAATCCTTCTATGACTGATTCTACGACAACAAACAGCAGAACTACAAAACCCCAGTAAATACACAAATGTAAAATACCGGCAAATTTACTTCTTAGAAGTTTGGTCTGAAGAAATGCGATGTTAATTGTATTGCGGATCCTTTGAGAAATATTATCTGTTCTGCTTTCCGGTTTACCGAGCTTCAGATATGATAGAAATTTTGAAACGGAGTAGATAAAAAATCCGACAGCTCCGAAAAAGATGATTCCGAATATTAACGGTCTCAGCATTAAGATAAATAAGGTTTGAAATTCAAGAAATCAAATTACTTAATTAGATTTAAAAATTAAAGATACTTACAGTATTTAATTGCAAATTACAAATACTTTTTTAATAGTTAATAGTTAGTAGTTAATACTTAAATGATAATATGTCAGAATAGATTTTAAAAATGAAATTAAAGTAAAATAAATCTATTGAATAAACTCAATACGATACGTAATTTGAATTCTTTAAAATTAAGAGCAGGGCTTATTGCCGAAATGGCGGAACTGGTAGACGCACTGGACTCAAAATCCAGCGAGACTTAAATCTCGTAAGGGTTCGACTCCCTTTTTCGGCACGTGAGTTTAAAATTATATCAGCTCAAATTCAAAATATTAATAAAAAAAACAGGAGTAAAAATGTGCGGAATTGTCGGATATATAGGAAAAAGAAATTGTCTCGGACTATTAATAGACGGTTTAAAAAGACTGGAATACCGCGGCTATGATTCAGCGGGTGTTGCAATATTAGATGAGAATAACACAGTAAATATTTATAAGAAAAAAGGAAAAGTTAAAGAGCTCGAGTCACAGTTTGATGTCGAAGTGCTTAAAGGCAATACAGGCATCGGTCATACAAGATGGGCTACGCACGGAGAGCCGAATGATATAAACGCTCATCCGCAGACTGATATGACAGGAAATATTGCAGTAGTTCATAACGGCATAATTGAAAATTTCAAAACTCTTAAAACAAAGCTCGAAAAGGAAAATTTTCATTTTGTATCCGATACTGATACGGAAGTTCTTGCAAGTCTTATACAGTATCATTACAAACAAAATAATAATTTTGAAACAGCAGTAAGGTATGCTCTGTCGGAAGTGGAAGGCACATATGGGATAGCAGTTTTAAACAAATCCGAACCTGATAGAATAATAATTGCGAGAAACGGCAGCCCGCTTATGTTCGGACTTGGTAAAGATGAAATTATTGTTTCTTCCGATGCAGCGGCGATTATAACCGTAACTAAGAATGTAATTTATCTTGAAGACGGAGAGATGGCTGTATTAAAGTATGACAGTTTTCAGATCAAGACAATTACTGATGAAGATATTTTCAGGGAAGTGCAAAGGATTGACTATGATATAGAAGAGATTGAAAAAGGCGGATTCGAACATTTTATGCTTAAAGAAATTTGCGAACAGCCGGATGCAATTCAGAATACTTACAGAGGCAGAATAAATTTTGAAACAGGAAATGTAAAGCTCGGCGGACTTGAAACTGTCAGGGATAAGATTTTTAATGCAAAGAGAATTATTATTATTGCCTGCGGTACGGCATGGCACGCCGGACTGGTGGGGGAATATCTTTTTGAAGAATACTGCCGCATTCCGACCGAAGTGGAATATGCGTCGGAATTCAGATACAGAAATCCTATAATCAGTAAAGATGACGTTGTGATTGTCATCAGTCAGAGCGGAGAGACAGCAGATACTATGGCTGCGCTGAAAGAAGCAAAGCGTCTCGGCGCAACTACCATAGGTATTGTCAATGCAGTAGGCAGTTCAATTGCAAGGGCAGTTGATGCCGGTACTTATATTCACGCAGGTCCGGAGATTGGCGTTGCTTCTACAAAAGCTTTTACATGTCAGCTAATGTCGCTTATACTGTTAACTCTAATGATCGGGAAAAATAAGGGAACAATACCGGATGAAAATCTGAAAGAGATAACTGCTGAGCTGAAAATCATTCCGAATAAGATAAGAGAGATTATTGAAAGAAAGAATGATTTTAAATTTATAGCTGAAGAATTTAAGGATTCCAGAAATTTTCTGTACCTCGGAAGGGGACTTAACTTTCCTGTAGCTCTTGAAGGAGCTTTAAAGTTAAAGGAAATTTCTTACATTCATGCTGAAGGTTATCCTGCTGCTGAAATGAAACACGGTCCGATAGCCCTTATTGACGAGAATATGCCTGTGGTTTTCATTGCGCCTAAAGACAGTACTTACAGTAAAATAATTACAAACATAGAAGAAATAAAAGCGAGAAAGGGAAAAATTATTACTATTGCAACGCAGGATGATAATGAAATAAATAATTATTCAGATTACATTATGAGGGTTCCGAAAACACTGCCGATATTTTCACCAATACTTAACAGCATCCCTCTGCAGTTCCTTTCCTATTATATAGCTACTGCAAGAGGATGTAACGTGGATCAGCCGAGGAATCTGGCGAAAAGTGTAACAGTTGAATAGTTAGTAGTTAATAGATAATAGTTAGTATTGTTTTGTTTTATTTTATAAATGTTACAATATATATTTAGATATTTTGTATAAATAAAATAAAAAGTTTATATCCGTATAAATAAATTTTAAAGATTAAAAAACAGGTTCTTTGGAGAATTATCCAAAGAGCCTGTTTCTTTTTGTGAATTTAAAATATTAAAAAAGTTCCTGATTACGAAAATTAAATTTGAATTTTAAAATCAAAAATACTATTTTAAAATATCTTTTTTATAATTCACAAACTAAAACCAAGAAAGGAAATGAAATGAAAAAAAACTTTTCATTTTTGGTTGTTTTTGCTTTTTTAATTTCTTCAATAATTCTCGGATTTTCACTGAGCGATATCAGTGATAATAAGCCGAATCAGAGGGGATCAAATTACAAAACAACTGATCAGAATGACGGTTCTCCCGTAACAAAGGATACAGATTACAGAAAAAGAAATCCGTTCGTGGAAACACCCCAATATCAGCCTGCTGACGGAAATCCTAACGGCACTCAAAGCGCATTGTTTGAGTCCTTTGAAGGCGCAACATTCCCTCCGACAGGTTGGTCAAAATTAAATCCTGACGGCGGAACAGGTTGGAACAGACAGTTAAATCAAACTACTCCTATACCCGGATGGAACGGCGGTATGATAACAGTACCTGCAGGCGGCGGAAACGCTGTTGCATTTTGTACCTGGACAACCGGCGGCGCAGTGTCAAATGATCAGTGGCTAGTAACTCCGCAGCTTACAAATATGCAGTCAAACGAGGTTTTAAATTTTAAATTAAGATACTGGCCTAACAGTTACAGAGACAGTATTGAAGTTCTTATCTCAACTACAACCCCTACTGTTGCTGCATTTACTACTTTAGTATTCAGAAAAAACTTTTCGGTAGCAACTCTTGATACCGGTTGGTTAAATTATTCGTTCCCTATCGGAACCTTGGTGCCAAACGGATCTAATATTTATGTTGCATTCAGAGAAGTAGTAGCTGATAACTTCAATGACGGCGCATCATTCTCGCTTGATCTTGTTGAAGTAACAACCGGAACAGCAAATGATATTGCTACAATTTCTGTAGACTCTCCTTCAGGAAGCGTTGTATTGCCTTCTTCTACAATTGCTCCGAAAGCAAGTTTCAGAAATGTCGGTACTGCTGCACAGACAAATGTTCCTGTCAGATATTCTATATCAGGACCGGTAAATTATTTAAGTAACAAAACAATTGCAAGCATAGCGCCGGGAGCTACTGTTCAGGTAACTTTTGACAGTACATTCCTTCCGACTGTTGGTTCTTACAATACAACAGTTCATTGTGACCTTGGAACAGATGTAAACAGAGCAAATGATACTTTAAGAACTACATTCACAGCAATAGATCCTTCATACGGAACTCAAAACGGAATTTCATTTGCAAACAGCTATGCAAATTCCGCACCGTCAAAACCAACTTATTGCTGGAAGGATACAACCGGAAGTACAAGTCTTTGTGTAAACAGAGTGAATGTCAGCAGTGCTCCTCTTACCGGTACTCTTGATGACGGTTACTGGAGAATCGGTAACGCACTTAACGGAAAGAAAATCAGAATGGGCGGAGTCGCATATGATTCATTCTTCGTTGCAACAAACGGAATGATAGGATTTGCAAATAATTCAGGCCTTACATCTTTTTCACCTTCTTTAGTTTCTACTATAAGACCTGCGATTTACCCATTATGGCAGGATTTTGATTTCAGACCTCCTACGACAGGCGGACTTGGATCCACAAGAATCAGTTATAAAGTAATCAGCGATTTCCAGCTTGTTGTAACTTATGACAGAGCTCAGGAATGGAATTCAGGTATAGCTGATACTAACGATCATGTCAGCTTCCAGGTAGTAATAGAGTTATTACAGTCTACTTCTACTGAAAACTCAAGAATGCTCGTACAAATAGCTGATGGTACAAACGGAAACACAGGAGCAAAATATCTTCAGTATCATGACGCAAACTTACTGAATGCGCATGTTATGGGAGTCCAGACTGCTGCAGGCACTGCAGCTTATTACAGAGCTGCTTATCCGCTTTCAATTTATCCGGGACCTTTATTCGGACCTGGTAATTCAAACCTTGCAGTTCAGTACGGTAATAATGCAAACATTCTTAATCACGCATGCGGTGTTCTGAATTTTACTCTGACAGCATCAATTGAAGCTATGACTCCATTCTCAGTTGGTGACACGGTTACTGTATTGCTGAGAAGTACTTCCTCCCCATATGAAATCAAGGACGGAGCCAAAGGATATATGAACGGATCAGGTGTTGCAAATTTAACATTCCAGAAATCACCTCCCGGATCATATTATGTTTCTGTATATCACAGAAACGCTTTGGAAACATGGAGTGCTGCCGGTGTTAACACATCATCATATAATTTCAAAACCGGTCTTGGACAGGCATTTGGAAGCAACATGGTTTTAGTCAGCGGTAATGCCAGTTTCTTCTCAGGTGACGTAAATCAAGACGGTGTTATTGATCTTTCTGACGGAAGTGATGTTGACAACGACGCCTTTAATTTTGTATCAGGTTATGTAAGAACTGATGTAAACGGAGACGACGTAGTTGACTTAACGGACGCAGCTTATGTTGACAATAATGCATTTAATTTTGTCGGCGTAGCAAAACCGTAAAATAATAATTAGTAATATCAGATTTAATAAAATAGATATAAAGCCGTAGGATAAACAACCTGCGGCTTTTTTATTTTCGATTTACAAATATCAATTTTAGTTTAAATTTTTTTATACTAACAATAAATATTTTTATAATTGTTAGAAATTCGTTAGATTTTTTTTTAAATTGATACAGATATATTTGTTCAAAATAATTGTCACCGTTATTAATTAATTGTTTCCTGAATATTAAATTTCCCGGTTTAAAAATTATTATTAAATATAGAATAGTTATTTGGATTTAATTTGTAATAAATATATATTTGTAAACAACTTTTCTTTAACTTTAAAAAAATACATCATGAAAAAATTACTTTTATTGCTTTGTTTTGTTTTCATTTCATCGGCAAGTTATTCTCAGTTTATAGCTGAGGATTTTGATTATCCTGCCGGTGATTCATTAGGTGCTCATGGCTGGGTTTCTTTCAGTGGCGGCGCTACTAACAGACTGTTAGTAACATCGCCGGGTCTGACTTATACTGATTATGTCGGAACAGGCATCGGCAATGCAACAACTGTTATTAACTCAGGTCAGGATGCTTATATATCTCTTACTTCTGATCAGTCAAGCGGAAGTGTATATACATCAATGATGGTTAACGTTACAACAGCAAGAACAGGTGATTACTTTGCAGCTTATCTTCCTTCCACTTCAACGACTTTATTCAACGGAAGACTTTATGTAAGAAACAACGGCAATGGATTTTATTCATTCGGTATCAGTAAGACAACAGCAGGTTCAGGCGGAATATTTTACGGAGATTCTGTTTTCTCTACCGGCACAACTTATTTACTTGTGTTGAAATATACATTTAATATCGGCTCAACAACGGATGATGAAATTACACTATACGCTTTCAGCGGCGCTGTACCTTCAAGCGAACCGGGAACAGCTTATGTAGGACCAATAACAGGTACTGCCACTGATATCGCAAACATCGGAAGATTTGCATTAAGACAGGGGACAGCAGCTTCATCTCCGGATCTTATTGTTGACGGAATTTATACTGAAGGATCATGGAATAATGCAGTGCTTCCTGTTGAGTTATCTTCATTCACTTCAGTAATAAATAACAGAGATGTTACTTTAAACTGGACAACTGCTTCTGAGTTAAACAATTCCGGATTTGATATCGAGAGATCTTCCGAATTTAGCTCATGGACAAAGATCGGAAATGTAACAGGTAACGGAACAATTAATACTCCTGTAAATTATTCATTCACAGACAGAGGACTTGCAACAGGTAATTACAGTTACAGATTAAAACAAATAGACTTTAACGGAAACTACGAATATTTCAATCTGAGCAGTGAAGTAAATATCGGAGTTCCGTCAGCTTATAAACTTTCACAGAATTATCCGAATCCGTTTAATCCGGCTACTACTATCAGTTATGACATCCCTGCTGACGGTAAAGTAAGTCTGAAATTGTTTGATATGTCAGGAAAAGAAGTTGCAACGCTTGTTAATGAAGTTAAGACAGCAGGTTATTATTCAGTTAATTTTAACGCTGCAAATCTTTCAAGCGGAATTTATTTTTATGAATTAGCATCAGGTAATTTCTCTTCCGTAAAGAAAATGATGCTCGTTAAATAGGCAGTAGTTAAGAGTTAGTAATTCTACGCTAATAAATTACACATTTAAAATATAAGCCGCAGGCTGAATAAGTCTGCGGCTTTTTGTTTAATTCTGTTATTGTAAATATTTTATGCTTTTTTTAAGATAAAGTGTTACGAAAAATAAAAGAATCTTTTTAACATTTTCATAATATTCATAAATTGATTAAATCAATTGATTTAAGTAAGTTTGTAATATTTAAAACATTTCAATTAATAACTAAACCCAACAAGTCATGCAAAAAATCATTTTATTAATTTGCTTTTTATTAATTTCATCAGTTTCTTTTTCACAGCTGAGACTCGATGAAAATTTTGACTATCCGGCAGGAGATTCTCTCGGAGCTCACGGATGGACTCATTTTAGCGGAGTTACAAACACATTGTTTGTAACATCTCCCGGATTAACTTATGCAGGTTATCCTTTATCAGGAATTGGAAATGCTGCTACAGTCGGCACAACAGGAAATGACAATTATAAAAATTTTACTTCCTCTGCAGACTCTTCAAATGCAAATGCGATTTATACGTTTTTCATGGTTAATGTAACAAGCGCGCAAAGACCCGGAGATTATTTCCTCGGATTACTTCCGAATAATTCCACTACATTTTATTCAGGCAGAGTTTTTGCAAGAGATATGGGCGGAGTTCTTGAATTCGGTGTCACAAAAGCAGGAGGCGGAGATACAAACACAATGGTCTGGGCTTCCGGCTATTCATATAACACAACATACTTAATGGTGTTAAAATATCAGTTCGTGCCCGGAGCAAATAATAACACAGTAAGTCTTTTTATATTCAATTCAGGCGTACCTGCAACAGAACCGGCTGTTCCGACCATCGGACCAGCTTTATACAGTTCAGGTGATGCAGCAAATATAGGCAGAGTTGCTTTAAGACAAAGCGTAGCCACCAGAGCTCCTACTGTAATTGTTGACGGTATCAGTGCAACAACGGCATGGCTTACAACAGTTGTAAATATGAAAATTGCGATAGAAGGAATACTGGATGCAACCAGTTCAACGCATGTTGTAAATGATACAGCAACTGTATATTTGAGAAATAATTTTGCTCCTTATTCAATAGTTGATTCAGCAAAATCAGTAATAAACAGTCAGACGCTTACAGGATTTTTTAACTTCAGAAATGCTTCAACAGGAACATATTATTTTGACGTAAGATACAGAGGACTGCCGGTATACAGAAATGCAATTCAGACCTGGAGTAAAGCCGGCGGAGAGCTTGTGACGAATAACGACGGAGGCTCGTATGATTTTACAACGTCAAGTGCTCAGGCATTCGGTAACAATACAATGCTTAAAGGAACTGTATATTGTATCTACAGCGGTGATGTCAGTCAGGACGGAGTTGTTGATCTTTCTGACGGTTCATTAATTGACAATGATGCATTTAATTTTGCAAGCGGTTATCTGAACACGGATCTGACCGGTGATGATGTAGTTGATCTTTCAGATGCTTCAATTGCGGAAAATAATGCATTTAATTTTGTAAGTGCCATAACTCCGTAATAATTATATAGAATCATTATTTTAAAGAGTGGGAATAATTTTATTCTCACTCTTTTTTAATTTAAAATTCATAAATTTACTGCAGTCCCCGAAAGAAAAATTGTTTTTATAAAATAATTTTATGAAAATTATATTTCGCATAAAAATATTTCTGCTGATTTTTTTTACAATCGCATCGGGTAAAACATTTGGTGTAAATCCGGAATACAGGCTTACTGCCGGTAATGCTGTTCAGACAGGCAGTAATTCTCTGGAGTTTGATATAAGTATAATTCATACAAACAGTTCTGTTTCCCAGTTTGAATATGCAGGAGGTCAGTACTTTTTTGATTTTAATTTAAATATCAGTAACGGCGGATCGTTAATTTATACAATAATAGATTCCGATCTTCCTGTTTCGCTTCAGCCCAGAAATCCTGTTGTATTTGTATCTGGCGGTGAAATGCAGCTGAGACTTTCGCTTAATATTTTCCCTTCGCCCGGTCAGGGTTATATTATCAGTAATCAGCTACCGGGTACCAAAATAGCAAGAATGAAACTGATGACAAATTCCGAAACATTTGATGTTCAGTATTTTTCTTTAAGATGGAGAAATGGACCGGTCAATCCGTTTACTAAATTGTTTGCATACGTAAATTCAAAACTTACTGAAATTACAAACCCCGGTTCACATTTCATTGACTCACTGACAAATCCTTTACCTGTTGAACTTTCTTCTTTCAGCTCAGCTGTTTCAGGTAACAGAGTTACGCTTAACTGGTCTACAGTAAGAGAAATGAATAATGCCGGTTTTGAAATTTACAGAAAAGAAAATTCTGATGACAAGTTTAAGAAAATTGCATTTGTTAAAGGTGCAGGTAATTCAAATGAGATTAAAAACTATTTATATTCCGATTTAAAGCTTCAGCAGGGGATATATTTTTACAGACTGAAACAGATTGATTATAATGGAAATTATGAATTTTTCAATCTGGAAAATGAAGCGGTAGTATCAGCTCCATTATATAATGAATTAATGCAGAATTATCCCAACCCGTTTAACCCGCAGACTAAAATTGATTATCAGTTGTCAACTGAGTCATCAGTTAGCATAAAAATTTATGATATTTTAGGAAAAGAAATTTCTATTCTTGTAAATGAATATAAATCTCCGGGATATTATACTGTATTTTTTGACGGAAGTAATTTACCGGGCGGAGTTTATTATTATCTGATCACAGCCGGCGGATTCAGCGATTCAAGAAGAATGATTATTCTTAAATAACTTAGCTGAGTGTTAACAAATATTAATAGCGACTATGAAAAAATGAATTGGTAATTTATTTTATTTTCCTTAATATGATAAAAAACAATTTTGTCGTTATGAGTTTTCTGAAAAAACAGCAGCACTTTCGTTCTTGTATATACTATTCATTACCCAATACTTCTGAATAAATATTAGAAATCAATTCACCATCAAATTATAAAAAAATATACATTAATTAAAATAAAACTAATTGACAATGAAAAGTAACTACACAATTAATTCCTTGAAGATTTTTTCCAGGTTTGCTTTTATAATTATTGCCATTATTCTGTTAACTGCAGGCAGTAATTTAAGAAGCACTACTCACACTATTTTAGTTCAGGATTTTTCATTTTCCCCTGCAAATCTTAATGTCAGTGTTGGCGATACTGTAAAGTTTCAATGGGTTAACGGATTTCATACCACAATCTGTAACGGTGTATTTCCCGGTACTTCTCTGCCAAACGGCGCAGCATCATGGAATACGGAAATCAGCAGCGGTAATGCAGTATTCTTTTACAGAGTTACAACAGCCGGAACATACAATTATAAATGCGAACCGCATGCGCCTGATATGGGCGGAACATTTACAGCTTCTGCCGGCGGAGGAAGCATATTACTGACAGAAAACTTTAACTACCCTGTAGGAGATTCACTCGGCGCGCACGGATGGGTTTCATTCAGCGGCGGAGCAACAAATTATCTTGCTGTAACTTCACCCGGTCTTGTTTATTCAGGTTATCCATTATCAAATATAGGTAATGCTACAACAGTTTTAACAAACGGACAGGATGCATACAAGAATTTCTCATCGTCTGATTCTACCGGTAATCTGTATATTTCATTTATGGTCAATGTCACATCTATTCAGGCAGCTGGAGATTATTTCACTGCATTATTACCGCCTAACAGCACTACATTGTATAATGCTCGCTTTTATGTAAGAGATACAGCCGGTTTCAGATTCGGATTAAGTAAATCAACGGCAGCATCCGGCGGAATATTTTATACTCAGGATACATATTCTCTTAATACAACTTATCTGGTAGTGTTAAAAGTAAAAAGAAATCCGGGAACTGCTGATGATGAATTCAGTGCTTTTATTTTTTCAAGCGGAATACCATCGACAGAACCAGTAACACCGAGTATCGGACCAGTTACGGGAACTACTACAGATAATACAATAGGCAGAATTGCTTTGAGACAGGGAAGTTCTGCAAATGCCGGAGTGGAAATAGTTGATGGTATTCAGGTTTCCAAAAACTGGAGTGACTTTGCAACATCAATTACAAATTATGAAAATATAGTTTCGGACAGTTATGAATTATATCAGAATTATCCAAATCCATTCAATCCGGTTACATCGATAAAATTTAATATTGCTGAAAAAGGATTTGTAAATCTTACGGTCTTTGATGCATTGGGAAAAGAAGTTCAGACACTTGTAAATGATTCTAAAGAATCCGGACTTTATACAGTCAGATTTAACGGTAACAACCTGAATTCCGGTATGTATTTTTACAGACTTACATATTCAGGAAGCAACGGCAGGACTTTTACAGAGACAAAAAAATTGTTACTTTTAAAATAGCAAATCTATAACACTGAAAATCAGATTTAAAATATTATTCGTTCTGTTGTTTTTTTCAGACTGCGTATTTACTCCGGTAAATGCGCATTCTGAATCTGTAATAATTAATGTTAGTAACAGCGGTATATCGCAGGTAGCAGCTAACGTAGTTACCGGTGACACAGTGAAGTGGAGATTGAACAGTTCCGGAGAATTCAGAATTCTCTGCGGTGACAATATTCCCGGCACTTCCGTTCCTGCCGGAGCATCATATTTTAATTTCACTTTGAATGAAAATTCTCCTGAATTTATATATGTAGTTAAGATCAAAGGTGAATATAATTACAAATTTCTGAATAACACAAATGAAATCAGATGTAAAATATATGCAGTTTCTCCGTTACCGGTTGAGCTCACGGATTTTGTTGCAACTACTATAAAAAATGAAGTAATTTTAGACTGGAGCACATCAGGTGAAATTAATAATGACAGATTTGAAGTTCAGAGAATTGAAATTACCGATATGCCTGATTACAATCCCGAAAATCTCATCTTCAATACAATCGCGGTAATAAACGGAAACGGAAATTCAAATGAAATACATCACTATAAATATACTGACAGACATTTAAAATCAGGTGTATTCCTTTACAGATTAAAGCAGATTGATTTCAACAGCAATTTTCTTTATCATTTGCTCTCTGATGAGATTGTGATCGGAATACCGGTGAAATTTACTCTGAGTCAGAATTTTCCAAACCCCTTTAATCCTTCGACTAAAATCGGATTTGAAATTCCTGAAGAGGGTAAAGTCAGTCTGGTTTTATACAATTCAGCGGGCAGAGAATTGAGTCCTATTCAGAATGCTGATCTGAATGCGGGATATCATTATGTTGATTTTAACGGAGCTGATCTTCCAAGCGGTATATATTTTTACAGGATTACATACAGCTCTCCCAACTTTTTAAAAACAATAACGAAGAAAATGACTCTTCTTAAATAGTAAGCATTTAAGATACTTTGATACTAAGAGAATTCAATTTCATTGCATTCTCTTTTTTTATTGTTAAAAAAAAATCTCTGAAAAATATTCAGAGATTTTATGCGGAAGGGGAGAGATTCGAACTCTCGGTACAGTTTGACCCGTACGACGGTTTAGCAAACCGTTGGTTTCAGCCACTCACCCACCCTTCCTGATGTGAAACAAAAATAACGTAACAAATATATTGCTTTAATCTTGTGAATTCAATGAAAGAAATTATTTCATTGAAGTTATATCACTGTAAACAACAAATATCATAAAAGCAATTAAAATGGCAAACCCGACATTCTGTAATACAAGCTGCACTTTATACGGCACAGGTTTTCTAACTATCCCTTCATAAAGCAGAAGCATAAAATGACCTCCGTCAAGAGCAGGGAAGGGAAGTATATTAATAACCGCTAAAGATATTGAAAGTAATGCCAGAAAACCAAGGAATGTATAAATTCCCCCTTCTGCTGACTGCGCGGAAACCTGCGCGATCTTAATCGGACCGCCTATAGCTTTTTTAAAAGCAATTTCACCTTTAAATATTTTAGCGATTGTTTTAAAAAATAATTCAATTCCCATATAATACATATCATTCACTGCTTTTGGCACAGCAGTTATAATATTATATTTTAATTCTTTTACCGGACCTGTATAATTTGCTGCAATCATTATTCCGATTGTTGAATCAGAGGAAGGAGTAATATTACACTTTAAAACCTCGCCATTTCTTTTCCAGCTTAGTTCATTTTCAGAATTTGCATTTGATTTGATTAGATCAGTCAGCTGCTGGGGGTTAATAATTTCAATATCGTTAAAACCGGTAATGACATCACCTTTTTGCAAACCGCATTTATCCGCCGGCATACCTGATATGATATCATTAATTTCAGGTCTGTATCCTTCGGCATAAATTCCAAATGATCTTTCCGTCAGATCACCTGTTTTGTCTTTCGGAACTGAAATTAATTTATTTTCACCGCCTCTGCTAACTAGAAAATCAAGATGCTCGCCCAGATTATCAAGATAAAGTTTTGTCTGAACATCTTCCCAGGACTCAACTTTGTTGTTATTGATAAACAGTATTTTATCTCCCGGTTTTAGCTCTGAGGCTGCTGCGGGAGTATTTAATCCGATATAGCCAATAGTTGTAGTATCAGTTAATGTTTTACCTTTTATAAGTGTTAAAGAGTAAAAAATTATAAAAGCCAGAAGAAAATTCATAATTACGCCTGCAGTAATGACGATCATTCTTTTCCATACCGGTTTGGCTCTGTATTCCCATGGCTGCGGATCTTTATTTATGAATTCCTTATCCATGCTTTCATCAATCATGCCTGAAACTTTAACATATCCGCCGATCGGGAAAGCGCAGATCCTGTAATCAGTTTTATCTCCTAAGATTACATCATCACTTAAAGATCCAAATGTAAATCCATTAACCTTATTATAACCGAAGAGTCTGTATCCTATCCCAAGCGCAAATACTTCCGCTCTCATTCCTGTCATTCTGGCAGCTATAAAGTGACCGAATTCATGAATGAAAACAAGTATTCCGATTACGATAAGAAAGTAAAATGTTGTGCTTAAAAATTCCATAATTATCTTAAACTTATAAGATAAAATTAATTAATTAAAAATTAGAGTTAAAAAAAACTACTTAGAATAAAATTTTTGTTTTTCTTTAATCTTTCTCCGTACTGATTCATCTGTTTCAGTAATATTTTCAAGACTCAGCTCATTATTATCATTAAAATTATTTAAAGCCGACTCAATTAGTTCAGGTATTTCGGTAAAGCTTAATTCTTTGTTTAAAAATAGTTCGACAGCTACTTCATTTGCAGCATTTAAAACAGTCGGATAAATCCCGCCGGAGTTCAATGATTCCATTGCAAGTTTCAGGCATTTAAATTTTTCATAATCCGGTGGCTCAAATGTGAGATTAAAAGGATTACTGAAATCCATTTTAGGGAAATTATTAACTACTCTGTCCGGAAAAGTTAAAGCAAATTGTATAGGCAGTTTCATATCCGGAATACCAAGCTGCGCAATAACAGATCCGTCAATAAATTCTACCATTGAATGAATAACTGACTGTTTATGTATAACAACTGATATCTGTGAAGGCAAAAGATTGAAAAGCCATTTAGCTTCAATAATTTCAAGTCCTTTGTTCATCATTGTTGCAGAATCGATGGTGATTTTTTTACCCATAATCCAGTTTGGATGAGCTAACGCGTCATTAACAGACACATGTTTTAGTTCTTCAGCTGTTTTGTTTAAAAACGGACCGCCTGATGCAGTAAGTATAATTCCCGATACATTATTCATTTTTTCTCCGGTCAGACACTGAAAAATAGCAGAGTGTTCGCTGTCAATGGGGATCAATGTGGCTGAATACTTTTTAATTAGTTTGTTTACAATTTCTCCGCCAACCACCAGTGTTTCTTTATTTGCAAGAGCGATTCTTCTGTCTTTTTTAATGGCGTTGATAGTAGGTTCAAGACCGGCAATACCTACAAGTGAAGAAATGAGTACAGTAAAATCATCACGTTCAGATAATTCTAACAAACCTTTTCTTCCTTTGAAAATTTCCAGATTCTTAAAATTATTCCGGGAAATAAACTTTTCACAACTTAATTCATCGGTAATAGCAACTCCTTTAGGCGAATATTTTCTGATTTGTTCTGAAAGTATATCAATACTTGAATTTGTTGTAAGGTAGGTTACGGAAAAATCTAATCCATTGTTGTTAAGATTGTCTATTACTTCAAGAGAATTACTTCCTATTGATCCGGTAGAGCCGAAGATGCAAACTTTTTCTGACATTAATATAGTAAAAACAAAATAAAAATAAAAAACTCAAGAAACAGAATTCTTGAGTTTTAAAATATATTTATTATTATAAAAATAAAATTAATTTAGATATTTATTGATAATTTTTAGAAAGTCATCTTTCTTACGGGATCCGATAATTGTTTCTGCGATTTTTCCGTTTTTATCTATTATAAAAGTAGTTGGAACTGCTTCAATGTTTTCACCTGTAGCTTCTCCGAATGCATCTACTACTTCCTGATTCCCATCCAGTATAGTATATTTAACCGGATTAGTTTTCAAAAAGTCACTGACTTTGGCTGATTTTTCCTGCTGAAAAACATTCATGCCGATCATTCTGAAATTTTTTGATTTAAGCTCTTCCGAAATGCTTGAAAGATCAGGCATTTCCTTTATGCAAGGTCCGCACCATGTAGCCCAGAAATTCAGAAGAATAACATTTCCCTTCAGGTCATTAAGCGAAGCTTTTTTTCCGTCTTCTGTCCAGGTTACGTTTGGGGAAACTTTTTTACCTGCTGATTTTTCTACTGATTCAACTATAAAAAGATCAGTATTTGAAACTGTCTTTACTGAATTATCTGTGGATGTGGTTTTATTTTCAACTGTTTTTGATTCTTTGGAGTCTTTATACTTTTTATCTGAAACTTCTTTTTCAGAAGCATCTTTGCTGCATGATGCAACAATAAACAATAGGAATAAAAAATTAAAACTTAAAAAATATTTCTTCATTATATACATTTATTTTAATTTATAATTAGTGAGAGCTGTTTTTATTTCACTGGATTCCATTCCTGCAAGAGAAGAACAAATCACATTATCTTTTTGCCACATAACAGTAGAAGTATTTTCCAGTTTATTAATACAGGTTATCCAGTTTTCTCCGCTGTTTAAAGCGCTTTTCACTTTATCACATATAATAATCTTATCGCTTCTCATTAACTTATTCATTGAAGCCTGAAACGTATATATATATTTATTTCCAGCTCTGTGAATGATATGAGCAATTTTTTCACCGTTAATTTCATTGCAGACTCCTCCGATTAAAACAGCATCTTTAACATCAGGAATAAATACTCTAAAATCCAGATGTTTATTCATTTTTTCGGCTAACTCATCAGCATTTGCTGTTTCAAACTGTACATTAACATTGCCTGATTGAAATTTATCAAAAGCTTCTCTGGAAATAGTAACAATATCATTTTTTGCATATTCAGAAACTGTTTCATTATCAATAAGAAAGCTATTAATGGCGAAAGCAGAAACAACAAGCAAAATGAAAATTACAGAAGCGTATGCAAAATTTCTTTTGAGATTGGATTTTTGCTCGAGCATTCTGTGATTTATAAAACTTTCATTTTCTTTATTTGAATAAACTGAAGGTTTTATTGCAGTTTTTTTAATATAATCATCGATACTTTTTCCAATATTTGTGTAGAGATAAAGAGGGGTTTCTATTTTTTCCCCAAGTCTGGATTTACATAATTCTTTTACGGATTTTTCAAGTTCATATCTGTTTTTGTAATTCTGATCTTTTTCTATCAGCTCTTTAATTTGATTTAACTCATTCTCATCTTTAATTTCATTGTCAATATAAGATGTTATGAGTTCATAATTTAAATCTGAATTTTTCTGATTTGAATCATCAGGAGGGTCAAGTTCAGAATTGGCCGGGTTGTTTGGAGTATCAGACATTTAAAAAAGTATAAAGTTTATATAATTGTCAATTTAATTTTAAATTCATTTTATTAGATTGTTTTCCACATCATAACCTCTTTTTCTTGCATATTCAAGAAGTTTCTGCTGTAAAACTTTTCTTCCTCTGTGCAATCTGCTTCTTACGGTACCTATAGGACACTGAACGAATTCAGCAATTTCTTCATAACTTAATCCTTCGAGATCACAAAGTATAACTACAGTTTTGAAGTCATCCTGAAGAGAATTTAAGGCTTTAAGAAGTTCATCATCGAGTAAATTCGAAAAAACCTTTTCCTGCAGATCAGTAGAATCTATCTTTGAAGATCTGATGTTATCAAAGAAGTTTTCTATTTCCCCGTAGTCAACTTTCCCGGGTTCTTTTTGTCTCTTTCTGTACTTATTAATGAACAAATTTTTCATTATGCGGAACAGCCATGCTTTACAATTAGTTCCTTTCTCAAATTTATCAAAAAATCTGAAAGCTCTTAAAAAAGTTTCCTGTAAAAGATCGTCGGCATCAAGTTTATTTCCGGTTAATTTATAAGCATAGTTATGAATAATTCTCATATGAGGCATTGCTTCCGCATCAAAATCTTTTTTTCTTTTAAGTAATTCTTCCTCGGAAATTTCTTCGGCTATTTCTTCAGATATTTCATCAGGATTTTCTTCAGATACATTATCAATGCTGTCAACGGAAACTTCGGACGAATCAGAAACATTATTCTCTTCCTTATCTTCAATCATACCGGAATCTAATTCTTCATTTAGTTCGGTATTAAGGTCTGAAGTTTTATTCAACGGTTTTTCTTTAGAAGTTGCCATTTTTATAATTGAAATAAACTAATTATTAATAGGATATAATACAATGAAAGAATTCCTTTCGAATAAATTCAATTTGAATACAAAATTATTATTTGTGAAAACTTTAAACTTAAAAGAAAATGAGTACAGAAAATTTTTAGAAATGTATCTATATGAATAATTAGATTATTGAAGAAGGGCGAGCAACGGGGCTCGAACCCGCGACATTCAGAACCACAATCTGACGCTCTGCCAACTGAGCTATGCTCGCCGTTTTGTTTTACAAAATAACTTAATCTTATTTTTATTTCAATTCTTATTTTACCGGAATCAAATAAAAAAAAATCCCTGATTTCAGGGATTTTGCTCGACAGGCAGGACTTGAACCTGCAACCCTTCGGTTAACAGCCGAATGCTCCACCATTGAGCTACTGTCGAATAAAACACAAATATAAATACAACATCATTTTTAATCAATGAAGAAATGAAGAATATTTTTAATTTTCGGAAATTTTATACAATCTCCACCATGGGGTCTTTGGGCTTGAATGGTGTTCGTGATGATAACCGAAAAAATAACAACTGAGCATAGCCCAAAAGTGATTTTTTTTCTGAGATCGTGCGAAGTGTGGAGAGTGTAGCCCTTCATCCGGATTTCTGTGTGGAAGATATGTCCCGAAGTAAAACAGCTGAAGCGTGCTGAGTATTGAAGGTATCACCCAAAATAAAATTACACCGGCATTACTGTAAAACAATGTTAAGATGTTGAATAATATAGCCATTGTAACCAGCTGAAATATTGAAACATAATTGGACAGAAATTTAAACCACCAAAGCACTAAATTTTGAGATCTTGGATTGAAATCAGGGTCATCCTCTGATGTCGGGGAACTATGATGCATTAAATGGCTTTTCAAAAGTTTTTTAAAACTAAATCCTGCAAAGAGAAATGAAGTCAAGTAACCAAATGAATTGTTTACAAATTTACTTTTGCAGATATTTTTATGCATGGCATCGTGAGAAGTTATGAATATTCCTGTAAACAAATAGGTCTGAACCAATATGTGAAAGTAAAGCAGCGGATCAGAAAATGAAATATCCTGTTTGCCAAGAATATAAAACAAGTGAGATGACCAGCACATAATGATCAATAAAGCAACTGCAATTCCCATTTTATCAGTAATTATAAATGATTAGTTTCAATATCAAATTATTTTCTTATTAATAAAATTCAAAATTGAATTCACCTGTTTCTGTTTCAGAATTGACAAGAGATTTAAAAAATACCATTGAAAGAAATTTTTCCTTTGTATTTGTCAAAGGCGAGATCTCAAATTTCAAAAATCATTCTTCCGGTCATTTTTATTTTTCGCTAAAGGACAGCAAATCACAAATTAGTGCAGTAATGTGGAATTCAAGAGCTAAAGACCTGAACTTTATGCCGGAAGACGGTATGAGCGTACTTATAAAAGGGAGAATTACTTTATATGAAACCAGGGGAAGCTATCAGATAGATGCATTCGAAATACTTCCTTCCGGAGTCGGAGAGCTCCAGATAGCATTTGAAAAACTTAAGAAAAAATTATATGATGAAGGGTTATTTGATGAAAGATATAAAAAACCCATTCCTTTGTATCCGGAAAAAGTTACACTTATCACTTCTGAAACCGGCGCAGCATTTCATGATTTTATAAAAGTAACGGAGAACAGGTATCCGTTAGTAAGAATATTACTCATACCAGCGATTATGCAGGGCGCAAACTCAGCTGAAAGCATCTGCAGTGCAATTAAAAAAGCAAACAGCGTTGCCTACAAATCAGAGATTATTGTAATAACCCGCGGCGGAGGATCAATAGAGGATCTATGGACTTTCAATGAAGAGAAGGTTGCTAGGGCAATTTTTAATTCGAAAATACCTGTTGTATCCGCAGTTGGTCATGAAGTGGATTTTACGATAAGCGATTTCACTGCAGACAAAAGAGCACCCACGCCGTCCGCTGCAGCTGAGATGATTTTCCCCGATGCCTATGATCTGAAATTAAGATTAAATGTAAGTGAAAACAGTTTAAAGAGACATATCCATTACAGGATAAATAAATTAAAAAATGAACTCAGCAGTATTGAAAGAAATTATTACTTTAAAAGACCTGCAGATCTTATAAATGAATTCAGAATGAATCTTGATGCGCTTGACAGGGACATTAAGTCAGTAACAGCAGGAAAATTCCGGAATATAAAAACTAATATTGAAACCAACAGAAAATTACTTAATTCTCTAAACCCTGAAAATGTCTTAAAAAGAGGATTTGCTATAATCAGAAGAGATGAAAGGATTGTAACGCAGAGCAGTCAGTTAAAAATAAAAGATGAAATTCAGATTAGATTCAGTGACGGTGAATCTGATGCAATCGTAAAATAAAATCATACATCAAACTATATGTCAAAAAAGAAAGTTACGGAAGACACATTCGGCAGCAGCTATAAAAAGCTTGAAGTAATTCTTGCTAAGCTTGAAACAGAAATAGAAGATCATTCGCTTGAGGAAATTATAGAAAAATATCAGGAGGCGATCAATCTTTTAAAAATCTGCAGAAAAAAACTTGATGAAGCGGAATTGAAAATCGAAAAATTAAGCACTGAAGAAGAGAATTAAAAACAGTATATTTGCACAAACTATTTTTAAAATGAGCGAATACAATATTAACAATACAAAATTTTTAAAGGATATAGACTATCCTAAAGATCTGAAGAAACTAAACTTAATGAATCTCAGAGAACTTGCAGATGAAGTCCGCGAGTACCTTATTGATACAATATCCAGAATCGGCGGACATCTCGGAGCTTCTCTCGGAGTATGTGAACTTACTCTTGCATTACATTACGTTTTTAATACTCCCGATGATAAAATTATCTGGGATGTAGGTCATCAGGGTTACATTCACAAAATTCTCACAGGAAGAAAAGAACAATTAAAAAAAATCAGACAAAAAGACGGTATCAGCGGCTTTCTTAAAAGAAGCGAAAGCGAGTATGATGTGTTTGGCGCAGGACATGCAACTACTTCCATATCTGCGGCACTTGGCATTGCCACTGCAAGAGATTTTTCTAAAAAGAATTTTAAAGTAATTTCAGTTATAGGTGACGGTTCTATGACGGGAGGTATGGCTTATGAAGCAATGAATAATATTGGTCTTCTTAAAAAAGATATTATAGTAGTTCTGAATGATAACAGAATGTCAATTGCCCCGAATGTATGGTCGCTTCAGAATTATTTCAATGACCTGATGACAAACGATACATATAATAAATTCAGAAGCAAGGTATGGGAACTTACTGAAGTATTTGACAAGAAAAACAGCGACCGACTCAGAAAGGTCGGAGCGAAAATAGAAGGAAGCATTAAAAGTGTGATTACTCCGGGTATGCTTTTTGAAGCGCTTGGATTCCGCTACTTCGGTCCGGTGAACGGACATAATGTTGTTAATCTTGTAAAAATGCTTGAAGAGCTGAAAAGAATGTCAGGTCCGATTCTTCTTCACATAATTTCTGAAAAAGGCAAAGGACCTTCATATGCAACAGATCATCCGCAGAAGATTCACGCATTAAATCCTTTTGACAAATCTACAGGCATTGAACATAAGAAATCAACAGTCTCAACATATACCAAAGAGTTTGGAATTGCATTAACGGAACTTGCAAAAAACGATCCTAAAATAATTGCAGTAAATGCTGCAATGCCGGACGGAACAGGATTAAATTATATGCAGAGTGAAATTCCGGACAGGTATTTTGACGTCGGGATAGCGGAGCAGCATGCAGTAACATTCTGCGCTGGTCTGGCGACGGAAGGTTACACTCCGGTAGCAGCGATTTATTCCACTTTCCTTCAGAGAGCTTTTGATCAGATAATTCATGACGTTGCTATTCAAAAACTTCCCGTAATTTTTATTCTTGACAGGGGAGGGCTTGTTGGAGCTGACGGTCCAACACATCACGGCGTATTTGATCTTACATATCTCAGACTGATACCCGGTATGGTTTTAATGTCGCCGAAGGATGAGAATGAATTAAGGAATATGCTTTTTACAGCCACACGGTACAAGAGAGGTCCTATCGCCATCAGGTATCCGCGGGGAAACGCTCTCGGCGTTGAGAAAGGAAAATTTGAATTAATGGAAATCGGTAAAGGCGAGATTGTTAAAAAAGGAAAAGACATTGCAATCCTTGCAGTTGGAAATATGGTAAAAAATTCTATGGACTCGGAAAAATATCTTAGTGAATACGGAATCAGCGCGGAAATAATAAATGCAAGATTTATAAAACCGCTTGACAGAGAGCTGCTGTATGATGTCTTCAGAAGATTTGATAAAATTATGACAATAGAAGATAATACTATCGTCGGCGGATTCGGAAGTGCTGTCTCAGAATTTGCTTCTGAAAATAATCTTAAAAATGATATCCTCATTCACGGAATTCCGGACAGATTTATTGAACACGGAAAACCGGAAGAGCTTCATGAAGAACTCAGAATTGACGCAAAGGGAATTGCAGAAGTTGTCAGGGAATTTTTGATTAAAACTAAAATTAATGAAAAAGTTTAATTTAAGTATATTCGCTATTGTATTTATTGCGGCATTTATTTTTCAAAGCTGCAGTGATAGTCCTGTGCAAAATACTGAAAGCAGACAGCTGTTGTTTAACCATGACGGATTGATAGAAGAAGTTGGAGGGGACTGCTCTGCAGTTCAGGTAAGAACCCGAAGTTTCGGTGAGTTTGATTTAAGCGGTTATTCAAAATTACGTTTTGAATTTGACGGAATGTCGGACGCAGATCTTTCCAGTATCAGTATTTTTTATTATGAAAACGGAGAAATTGTTAACTTCGTAAATTTAACAAACAGAGATGAAATTAACTCAACTGATTTTGCAGAAGTTAATTCTCCCGGTATGCAAAGAGAAATATTTTCAAGAGTAACTTTAAAATCTTCAGTATGTACTGGACAGATTTTTTATCTGACATTCAGAGACCTAAAGATATTCGGAATAAGGCAGTAAAACTAATCTATGGAATTATCACATCTTATTTTAAATAACGAATCCGAAGTTAGAAAAAATTTCAACAGACTTTCAAATGACAAGAAAGTATATGTGGAAACTTACGGCTGTCAGATGAATTTTTCTGATACGGAAATTGTGCTGAGCGTCCTGAGCAAAAACGGATATAATGAGACTTCTGATATTGAAGAGTCTGATGTGATACTTCTTAATACATGCAGTATAAGAGAGAATGCGGAGAATAGAATATACAGCCGGCTCGGAGATTTGATTAAATATAAAAAAAGAAATCCGGATCTTGTGATCGGGATTCTCGGCTGCATGGCTGAAAGATTAAGAAAAGATCTTCTTCAGAAAAAGAAAATAGTTGATATTATAGTAGGACCGGATGAATACAGAAAAGTGCCTGAGCTTATTGAAAATTCAGTTGAAAAAGGTGAGAAAGGAATTGCAGTAAAATTATCAAGGACCGAAACGTATGATGACATAACACCGCTGAGAAGAGAGGGGATTACTGCCTGGCTCTCGATAATGAGAGGCTGTGATAAATTTTGTTCTTTTTGCGTAGTGCCGTTTACAAGAGGCAGAGAGCGAAGCAGAAGTTTTATAAATATAACTGAGGAATCAAAAAGACTTTATGACGAAGGTGTAAGAGATATCTGGCTTCTCGGTCAGAATGTAAATTCTTATAAATATGAAGAATATGATTTTGCTGATCTTTTAAAAAATGTTGCAGCGGCTGTTCCCGGAATGAGAGTCAGATATATAACTTCGCATCCTTATGATCTATCCGACAAGCTGCTTGAAACTATGGCTGAATATGATAACATCTGTAAGTATATTCATCTTCCCATTCAGTCAGGATCTGACAGAATTCTTAAACTTATGAACAGATTATATTCAGTAAAAGAGTATATGCGGGTTATGCTGAAAGCGAGAGAAATGATGCCCGGTATAGGTTTATCCACTGATATAATTTCCTGTTTTCCCGGCGAAACTGATGATGAACATAAAATGACGCTGGATGTGATCAGAGAAATCGAATACGACAGCGCATTTACTTTTGTTTATTCACCTAGAGAAAATACCAAAGCTTTCGAAATGACGGATACTCTTGATGAAGAAACAAAAAAACAAAGACTTGATGAGATAATAACTCTGCAGCGTGAAATATCATTTAAAATTAACTCAGCATTGACGGGAAGCGTAATGCCTGTTTTGGTGGAGACACTTAGTAAAAAATCAGAAGATAATTTTATGGGGAGAACAGATTGTAACAAGTCGGTAATTATACCGAGAAATTTTAGTTCTGTCGATATGTCAGGAAATCTTATAAATACAGGATTTATAAAAGCGGGTGAACTGATTAATGTTGAGATCACAGGCGCTAATTCTGCAACACTTTTCGGAAACCCAGTCCGAAAAAATGAAACGCTTTCAAAATCATAATCTGTTAATTGCTGAATTCAATTCTCATATTAATTTTCAATATTACCGGTTTTACGGTCAGATTATTTCCTTTGAAATTTATTCAGCGTCTTGGCAAATGTCTGGGGCTGTTTTTTTTTATCTGATTCCTATCAGAAAGAAAGTAGCATACAGTAATCTAAGCCTTTGCTTTCCTGATAAAGACCATTCATTCAAAAAATCCATTGTTAAAGAAAATTATATTAATCTCGGTATCAATCTTTTTGAGTTTTTTTATTTGCCAAAGCTGAATAATAAAAGACTTAAAGATCTGACATTTTTCAAAAATGAGTATATTGCCGAGGAATCCCGAAAGAAAGGAAAAGGCACATTATTTTTAAGCGGACATTATTCAAACTGGGAATTAACGGCTTTTTCTTTTTCAATGCTGTTTGGAATCAGTCTGAAGATCATTGCAAAACCACAGGGCAGTGAAGTATTAAACAGGAAGATCAACTCATACAGAGAAATGAGCGGCAATGAAATTATTCAGACGGGATATTCCCTGCGCGCAATATTTGATAAACTCGAAAATAATGACATAGTTTGTTTTCTTATTGATCAGTCCGCACATCCGGATTATTCTGTTTACATAAATTTTCTCGGACAGAATACATCTGCATTTTCAGGACCGGCAAAAATAGCTTTGAAGAAAAGACCTGAGCTGATACTCGGATACGGCGTAAGAAACAAAAATTATAAGTATGAAATATTTTTATCCAATATAAATTATGAAGACATAAATGAATATAATCCTGAAAATATTAAATTGCTTACACAAAGGATTCAGACAGAATTTGAAAAAATTATATTAAAAAATCCGGGGCAGTGGCTCTGGCTGCATAAAAGATTTAAGCATGTCAGATAGACAAATCGACATAAAAAAAATACTGATCATACAGACTGCTTTTCTCGGAGATGTAGTGCTGACGATTCCTCTGATTCAGGAAATTAAAATAAAATATCCTGACGCAGTTATTGATTTTCTTTGCATTCCGTCTACATCTGATTTGCTTAAAAATAATCCCGGGATAAGAGAACTTATTCCCTATGATAAAAGAAATTCAGGTTTAAGAGGTCTGGCTGATATTGTAAAGAAGATCAGAAAAGAAAAGTACGATGTCGTAATTTCGCCTCACAGATCCTTCAGGTCGGCAGCAATAAGTTATTTATCCGGAGCTGCCGATACTGTTTCTTTTGATAAATCATCATTCAGTTTTCTTTATAAGTCAATTGTAAAGTATGAAACCGGTATTCATGAGATCCAAAGAAATCTCAGGTTATTATTACCGCTGGGAATTGATCAGCAAAGAATTATAAAGCCCGAATTAAATATCAGCGTTCAGGAGAAAAGAAAAATTGACAGTATTTTTTATGAACACAGAATCCGTGAAGATGAGAAATTTCTGGTTATAGCGCCAGGCACTATCTGGTTTACAAAAAGATTTCCGGAACAAAAATTTATAAACATTTGCAACTTGCTGACAGGACTGGAAACAAGAATATTTCTAATCGGAAGCAAGGATGACAAGAAAATATCCGGCTTCATTGTGAATAATTCCAGATTCAGAAATTTCATTAATCTTACGGGGACGTTGTCGGTGATGGAGTCTGCTGAACTTATACGTAGGTCAAAACTTATAATTACAAACGACTCCGCTCCAATGCATATTGCGAACTCAATGAAAACCGATGTCTGCGCGATATTCGGAGCGACTGTGCCTGAATTCGGATTTTATCCTTACGGAAAAAACGATAAGATCTTTCAGACGGATAATCTCAAATGCAGACCCTGCAGTATTCACGGAGGCGCAAAATGTCCCGTAAATACTTTTGAATGCATGATGAAAATTGATGAAAAGGAAATTGCAGATTTTGTTAAAATGAAGCTAAGCTAAAAATTCCTTCAGCCGTTCTTTAATTTCTTCCGTGCTCAGCTTAACATCGCCGCTGTTCATCTCCCGCAAAATATCTTTAATTGCAGATTTACCCGGTTCTTTCTTTATGTCCTTAAGAAAGCCGTCAAAGATCGTCTCGCCGTTTAACGCGCTGTTAATTTCAAACTCCTTGTTATGTTCGGTGAGCTCAGTATAATATACAACTTTGAATTTTCTGTTAAATTCTTTTTCCCTGTATATCTCGAACATAGTTTTGTCTGATTCGAAAGCCATATTATTTTATATTGTTTTCAAAAATTCTTTTAATGTATTTCCCCATCATATCAAATTCAATGTTTACAGTATCTCCTTCCTTTAAATGCTTAAAGGCGGTATTCTGATATGTATGAGGTATTACAGCTATTTTTATTTCAATGCCTTCATCTGTTTCTTCCGTTATTTCCGCAATTGTAAGACTTACTCCGTCAACGGAGATCGAACCTATCTTAATAATAAAATCCCTGAACTTGCTGCTGAAAGAAATAAAAAATTCGTGTGATCCTAAATTCTCCGTTATCCTGTTTATTTTTCCCGTTGTATCAACATGACCCTGCACAAGATGCCCGTCAAGCTTTGAATTTACAGTCATTGCTTTTTCAAGGTTCAAATATTCACCTGCATTTAATTCTTCAAGATTGGTTTTACTCAGAGTTTCTTTTACTACCGTAAATTTAAGTGAACCCTTATCAACAGATGTTACGGTAAGACAAACTCCGTTAACGGAAATACTGTCGCCGGTTTTAATCTCCTCCGAATAATTATCTGCAGCCGGTAAAATATCAATTTCAGCGTTGTCTCCTGTATGTTTTACTGAAATTACTCTGCCTGTTGTCTGAACTATTCCCGTAAACATTTTCTGTATTTAATTAAAACATCATTTTCTAAAGTTTCAATACTTTCTTTTGATAATATCTTTTTATCTTTCAAAGATTTTATTTCAATTTCGCCAAAAGGCGATATACCGTTTCCGATTATTACCGGAGCTATGAAGAAATATATTTCATCAAACATCCCTTCCTTTACAAACTGTGAAAATAGTTTTGAACCTCCCTCTACTAATATGCTGTTCAGCTTAAATTTATAAAGTAACTTCAGTAAATTCTTTATCTTAAATACTTTACTGTCATCCGGCATCCGGATCAGATATTTATTCGCTTTACTTTCTGCCGCTGACTTACCTGTGATCACAAATGTTTTGATACGATTACCGTCTGAAAACAAATTAAGATCTGAAGGAAGTGTATTCTTCCTGTCGATCACTAATCTTAAAGGATCTCTTCCTTCAACATCTCTTACAGTCAAAGACGGATTGTCCGATAGAGCCGTATTTCTCCCGATTAAAACAGCATCATATTCGCTTCTTAATAAGTGAACGGCTTTCCGCGATGCAGAACCCGTAATATACTTTGATTCAAAATTATTCAGCGCGATTTTCCCGTCAATACTCTGAGCGATCTTCAGGGTTACATAAGGAAGTTTCTTTGTAACATATTTTATAAAAAACTTATTAAGCTCTCTGCACTCATCTTCAAGTATGCCGCAGCTCACATCTGTTCCGTTCTCCTTCAGTATTTCAATCCCTTTGCCGTTTACTTTCTCAAAAGGATCTTTCATTCCTATCACAACTCTCTTTATTTTTTTTGAAACAATAAATTCGGCGCAGGATGAAGTCTTGCCTTTATGAGCGCAGGGTTCGAGATTTACAAATAACTCCGCGTCTTTAACATTAAAACCTTTTCTTTCAGCATCTGCTATCGCATTCACTTCTGCGTGAGCATCACCGTATTTTTTATGATAACCTCTTCCGATAATTTTATTTCCTTTTCTTATAATGCTGCCTACAAGGGGATTCGGAGATACAAATCCTTTTCCTTTTTTCGCAAGTCTGATACACTGAGCCATCAATTTTTCATCAACGTTCATTCATGCTTTTTTTAAGTTTGCTCAATACGCTGTCCGGATTATTCCTGTAATAAATATATGTGTCTGATTCTAAATAGGCGGTCTTATATTTTGCGGCAGCTCTGTTAAAAAAATCGGAATCATGTGAATATATATTCCGGAAACCATCAAGCTCAGTAAATACATTTCTCTTGCCAAAAAGTGTGCCGAGCATAACGCAATCCTTCACATGTATAAGACGGCTGCTGTCATTCGCATCCGGGATATACATATCTTCATCGCTGCCTATTAATTCAGCGCCGGTGCGGATCAGATCAGTTTCAGTATTGTTCTGAAAATATTGTATTCTTCGAAGAATATGATCCGGTTTATATTCGTCATCTGCGTCAAGAAAGGTAATATACTCTCCGGATGAAACAGCAATTCCCGAATTCAGCGAAAGCGCCTGTCCCCGGTTAGAATGGTAAAGATATTTTATTTTTTGATTTTCAATAATGTCCGGAAGAAGTTCAGCATATGTGTCATCTTTACTTCCGTCATCTACAATCACTGTTTCAATATTTTCAAATGACTGATTGAATACAGACTCTAATGCTCTTTTGTAAAACTTTCTGCTGTTATACAGTGTCAGAATGACGGAAACTTTAAAATTTAATTTTCCGGTGTTCATTTCCAGCTGACGTGTTTGGCGCTTTTAGGTATCCTTATCCGGAAATTAAGATTGCTGTTGTTAAACTCTTCGCTGTTATATGTAAGCCAGATTGACTGTCTTTCTTCAGGTCTGATAACGGAAATCTTTTTTGGAAAAAAAATCCCTTTGCTTTCGTAAAAGTCGGCATATGTTATTTCTATCTTAGCCTTGCCTTTATTATCATATTTCCCGAGTTTTCTCACGTAAAAATTATTCTTATCAATCCAGAATTTTTTAATCTCATTATCATAAGTCAGGACAGCCAGATAATCTCTATCAGTTTCAAGTATTTTTGAGGATATGTAATCATCTTCATGGAAATAATATTTACCGGAAAATGAATTTATCAGATCATCAAACTCTATTCGGATCCTCATTATTATGCTTAGATTACTTTCGGTTGAAGAGCCTTTAATAACTCTGTTATCCATTATATTGTAGTAAATAAAATCTTTTCTTGTAATTAGAAGATCAGCTATGCCAATGCCGAAAGGTCCTTCAAGTTTAGTAAATACACTGTCCGGCTTTTTTATACTGACCGTGATCGTACCGGTGTTGTTAAGATCCGGGGAGTCAATGGATATCTCGCCGTAAGCGTCAAGAGCTGTTAATTTCTGTGAATTCTCATTAACTTTCTCCTTTAAAAACTCAAAAGTAACTGTTGATTCTGTGGTTGTTGTCGAAGCAGTACACGAGATCAATCCCGCGCAAACCGGTAAAAATAAAAGACAGAATAATATATTACGGCTTTTTTTCAACACACTCTGATAAAAATTTTTTTAAAATATTTTCTGAAACGGGATCATCAAACGGCATTCTCTCCGGATGCCACTGAACAGCTATCATAAAAGGTTTTCCTGTTTTATCCGAATATTCTATACCTTCCACAATGCCGTCATCGGATTTCGCATTTACCATTAATCCCTCGCCAATACGTTCAGCCGCCTGATGATGGGATGAATTTACTGTTACACTATCGGACTTCACAATTTCATATAAAAGAGTATCTTTCAGAATATTTATTTTGTGAAACCTCTGAATATCTTTGGAAATTTTTCTGTGATTCGTATTCCTTATTTCCTCTAAATCAAAGATCAGATTGCCTCTGTAATAAACATTTATAATCTGTATCCCGCGGCAAATTCCTAAAACAGGAATTTTCCGTTTTTCAGCTTCTTCAATAAGTTTCATTTCAAATCCGTCACGCCCGGGCAGGTAAGTGCCTTTTGTTTCTTTAGTGTCCCAGTCGCAATAAATCTCCGGATAAACATCAACTCCGCCGCTAAGTATCAGCCCGCTGCATTCTTTGAAATTCCTGTAACCTTCTTCCTTTGAATTGTGATCAAGAATTATATAATCAACTTTGAAATGCTCCAGCCAGTTTAAGTATTTTTCAAAATTTGATTCAGCATAAGTAACTCCGATTTTCAAAATATATATTCAGTTATTTTTATTAATCTTCAGAATATCCAGCAGTTTACTTTCAAGAAGAGAAATATTTCCAGTAACTTCGATCTCTAAGTTTAAAAAGTAAACAGGAAATGAGTCAGTGAATTTTTTATACTTTTTGATTTTAATAAAATCTTTTTCCGTAGTAACATAAACAGTGTCTTTCTTATATAAAGAGATCAGTTTTTCAATATCCTCATAAGAATAGTTATGGTGATCATCGTAAATAATTTCATTTGTAACTTTGATATTCAAACTCTTAACGGCATTACAAAAAGATTCCGGCTTAGCTATACCTGAAAACAAAATCGCCATTTTTATTTCTTCTTCCGGATTTCCAACTGAATCCGGTTTTAAAATAGTATTTTTATGATCTATTAAATATTCAGATTTATATTTTATTTTTACTGTGTCTGAGAAATACTTATTGCCTTTATGATCACTGCTCTTGTCAGAATGTTTTGAATTCAGGACTATCAAATCAGCTCTCTTTATATTTGAAAAACTTTCACGAAGATCTCCTGAAGGTATTGTGAATAAATATTTCAATCTGTTCTTCTCGTAATCCGTTTCATCAATTAAAACTATATCAAGATCCCTGCGGATCTTTCTGTGCTGAAACGCATCATCAAGAATAATAATGTCAGGTTTAAACTTAGACATCATATATTCAGAAGCTCTGCATCTGTCAGCTGAAGCAATAATATAAAATTTACCGCTGAATTCCTTTGACAATTCATATGCAATCAAAGCAGGTTCGTCACCGGTCTGATTAATGTCTTCATTGATTTTAAATCCGTCATATACTGTTACCATTTTTTTTTCAGCTCTGCCGTAACCTCTGGAAATAATTCCGACTGTTTTACCTTTATTTAAAAAATACTTTGCAATAAAAATGACGAAAGGAGTTTTGCCGGTTCCGCCTGTAGTTATATTGCCAATGGAAATTATTTTTGCTCCCGCATTGCATGCGCTCAGAATATTTTTATCATACAAAAAATTTCTGACGTTCATTATTACTGAATAAATTACGGAAATGGGAATAAGAACTATTCTGATTATGCCGGTTAAAAATTTCATGTCATTTCAGCGGATAGTTTTGATTTGAATGCTGTCAGTTCATTCTCATCAAGATAAGATTTATAATCATATTTATTTCCGAAAGCTACAATACACTTTGAGAACGGATAAGGTATTTCAAATCTGTCCCAGCTTTTACTCAGAATTTTCTTCCGGGAGTATGAAATTTTAACAGGTATTAGGGAAACACTGCATTTATTTGAAATCACCAGCGGACCGTTTTTCATGTTCAGCGCCGGACCGCGCGGTCCGTCCGGAGTAATTACAGCATTGTATCCTTCCTTTGCCAGTCTGATAAGAGATTCAAGAGCTTCCTTCGCACCTTTCGAACTCGAACCTCTGACTACTTTGTAATTCCATTTTGAAAGAAGACTGTTAAGAATATCTCCGTCTTTACTTTGCGATACAAGCGCTGCTGATCTTAATTTTCTGAAAAGCCACCAGCCGACGAGCATTTTAGAATGCCAGAATATAAAAACATAATTTTTGTCACCGGAGGGCTGATTGTGAATTTCTATTCTTAAAGTTTTAATATAAAGGTCTATAACGAAAGGAAGTATTTTAACCAGTATAATTTCAATTGCTCTTTTCATACTAATCTTTCATAAGTTCGGCGATCATTTTTGCAGCATTAACTGAAGCATCTTTTTCAGTCAAAACATTTCTCAATTCTTTAAAGCTTAAGAGCATTTCATTCCTGTATTCTTTATCAGTAAGAATTTTTTTCCCTTCTTCAAAAATATCTTGCGGCTGCATCTTATCCTGCAAAAATTCTTTCACCGCCGTCCTTCCGAGTAAAATATTTATCATTGCTATGTGATCCACCTGTATCAGTCTTTTCCCGACAGCATAATTAAAGGCGCCAGTTTTATATACCACGCAAAAAGGAGTGCCGATCAGTGCGCATTCCATTGTGGAAGTGCCTGATTTTGTAATTACCAGATCCGAATTTAAAATGGTCTTATAATTCAGTCCGTCATCTCCGTCAGATCTGACAAGATTGAATTTGCTGTCTTTCAGATAGGGCTTGTAAAATGAGAGTTCAAAATTATCAGAACAAATTATATTTATATCGCAGTCGAATTCTTTCTTAAAAAGCTCAGCAGTTTCCCTCATAACCGGCATCATGATTCTTATCTCGTCTTTACGGCTGCCAGGCATAAAACTGACAGTAAGCTTTTTACTTTCTTCTTTTTTATTTGCGGAAAGGAATGTATCGGTTCTTTTTACAAGAGGATGTCCGACAAAATTCGCTTTCACATTTTCCTTTTTATAGAAATCAACTTCAAACGGGAATACGACTATCATCAGATCTACAGTCTCCCGGATGATCCTGACTCTGCTTTTATGCCATGCCCAGAGCTGCGGCGATATATAGTAAACTATTTTTCCTTTAAACGACTTTCGGATACATGATGCAATTTTCAGATTAAATCCTGGAAAATCCACGAGTATAAGAATGTCAGGTTCAAATTTCAGAATAAAGTTTTTAGTATCATTTATAATTTTCTTAAGTTTTCTGATATTTTTTATAACCGCTGAAAATCCAATGTAGCTTACTTTACTTTTGTCAAAAATCAGTTCAGCGCCGGCTGCTTTCAGCTTCTGGCCTCCGATGCCCTTGGCTGTCATTCCCGGAAAGGATTTTTTCAATTCTGTTAAAAGAGAAGCTGCGTGCATATCACCTGACGATTCGCCGGCAATGATAAAAATTTTTCCGGGTTCAGAATTCAATTAAGAATGTATTTAATTATTGTAAAAGATAAATCAATGTCAGCTCATAATTTTATCTGCAGCGTCTTCACCTGAATTTATTGCGCCTTCCATAAATCCCTGCCAGTCAGCAACATGCTCTCCCGCAAAGTGAACATTACCGAAACTTTCGCGAAGTACAGGCATAATCCCAAACCACTGACCTTTTCCGTAAAGAGCATAAGCTCCTTTAGAAAATTCATCATCACCCCAGAAATAATTTACGTTTTTCTCTACATAACCCGAAACATCACCTACAGCAGTTTTGAGCGTATCGGTAATTACCTTAATTCTGCTTTCTTCATTCATTTGAGAAAGTATGTCGGCTTTGTCACCGACTGCATAAGTAATAAGAACGCCTTTCGGGGATTTCTGATTTTTGGTAGCGTGATAAAAATAATGTGTATATGAATCAGAAAGTATGCTGAACTCTTCATCTTTCCAGAATCTATCATTGAAAACAGTTGCCGACTTAATGATCCTGCTGTACTGAAGAGCATTAATTGCGTCAGTCTTTTCAGGCGGAAGAGCAGGCGTCCAGTTAATTTTAGACATAGCAAAAGTAGGAACTGTGCAGACGAGCGTATCAGCGGAAAAGTTTTTTCCGTTGCTGCATTTGACGCTGATCTTTCCTGAACTGTTAATGTCAGTAACTTTATGAGCTGTCAGTATATTCCCGCGTCCGACTTTATCGGCCATAGATTCAGCGATTAGAGAATTTCCGCCTTTGACTTTGAAATCCATTTCATTGTATTCATTTGACTCTGCGTATTCCGCAAGAGCTGAGTAAGCCGATACGAAACGAATGGACTCACCGAAGTCAGTGCTGTCCGCATATTCCCGAATATCAAGATCTCTGTCGGGTATATCGTGATTCATAAGAAATCTCCACCAGTCCATTTTATCGAGTTTTACTTTATCAGCGTCGGTCAGATATTTATAGTCTGCCAATATTTTTTCAAACTTAACTTTCCATTCAGGTGAATAATCCCACTCGCCGGGTTTAAAAAATTCTCCTTTATATATAAGTCTGTCTTTAAATCTGTTGTTTTCGGTAACAAGACCGAACTGATCGCAGAGTGCGATGATCCTTTCGTGAGAACCGCCGATCCATTCCGCACCGAGCTCGATAACGAGGTTATCTTCAGGAACAGGTTCATCGGTTATTTTATGTGAAAATACTCTTCCGCCGATACGGTTTCTGGCTTCGAGTATAGTGACCTCATAACCGTTATCTTTTAATTTCATGGCGGCTGCAAGTCCGGAGAGACCGGCGCCGAGTATTATGACTGACGGTTTGGAAATAAGATTCATTGAAAAAACTTTAGGGGCGAGAAGCGTCCCGGCTGCAATAACGGAAGACTGCTTCAGAAATTCTCTTCTTGTTGTCATGTTTTAAAATTTAATTGTTTTCAAAATACTTAATTGAAGTAAATTTAAAAACTCATTCCATTTCAGAAATTTTATAAAAATCTTACTTCATTTTGAGAGTTCAGAATATTAGATTAAATATAAACTAAAGTTAAGCATTGTCTGAAATAATCACAGTATCCAAAACGGATATGCCGTATAAGATCCTACAGAGTGAAATGAAAAAATTCGCAGACGGAATATTTAGAGGAAAGGTACCTGATGCAGAAAGACTTATGTCAGTATTTGAAAACTCCGAAATTGACGAAAGAAATTTATGCGTACCTTTGGAATATTTTAATGAAAGAAAATCCTTCGCCGAAAGAAATTCTGATTATCTGAAATTAACTATAGATTATTCTGTCACAGCGATAAAGGATTGCCTTTTGAGATCAGGATTCAGCTCTGATGATATAACGGATATTATTTTTATTTCATCAACAGGAATTTCAACTCCGAGCCCTGACGCATTCATTATAAATCAGCTAAAGCTGAATAAGAACATTAACAGATATCCTGTGTGGGGACTTGGCTGTGCAGGCGGAGTGGCGGGAATTGCAAAAGCTAAAGTGATCGCGGATTCAAATCCGAATGCGCTGGTAGCATTAGTTACTTCTGAATTATGCTCACTGACTTTTCTTAATGATGATTTTTCAAAAAGTAATTTAGTCGCGACAAGTTTATTCTCTGACGGTGTGGCTGCTGTGCTTATTAAAGGTGACGGTCTGAATTTTAAAAAAACAAATTCTGAAAGGATTGAAATAACAGATGCGATGAGCAGAATATACTATGATTCTACTGATGTAATGGGCTGGGAAGTAACTGATGCCGGACTGAAAGTGATATTTTCAAAAGACATTCCTACGATCGTAGAAGATAAATTAAAACCTGACATAGAAATGTTTTTAAAAAGAAATGATCTGAAAACTGATGATATAAAAAACTTCGTAACACATCCCGGAGGAATTAAAGTAATTGACTCATATGTAAGATCACTGGAAATTGATCCTTGCAATTTAGACAACACAAAATACGTTTTAAGAAAATACGGGAATATGTCTTCAGCTACGGTTATGTATGTGCTTGATCGATTTATATGCAATGGTTTTACTGACGGCTTTGGAATAATGACATCTCTCGGTCCCGGATTTTCAAGCGAGATGGTTCTGCTGAATATTCAATCAAAATGATTTATACAAGATGTCTTTTTTCATTATTATAATTTCAATTGTAATACTTCAGCGTCTTACCGAACTTCTAATTTCAAAAAGAAATGAGAAATGGCTTCTGGCAAACGGAGCGGTCGAATATGGCGGAAGTCATTATAAATACATCGTCCTGCTGCATACTGCTTTTTTTCTTTCAATGATCTTTGAATACTTTTTTATTGCAGGGGAGCATAAATACAATATTATTAATTATTTGTTTTTGGTATTTTTCATACTATTGCAGACAGCGAGAATTTCAGTGCTGCTGACTCTCGGCAGATACTGGAATACAAAGATTTACAGAATTCACGGGACGCGTCTTGTCAGCGGAGGACTTTATAAATGTTTCAAACATCCGAATTATATTATAGTCGTCTGCGAGATATTTACAATACCAATGATATTTAATTTATACTATACTGCAGTTATATTTTCGCTTCTGAATGCAGTAATGCTATATGTCAGAATAAAAGAAGAAAATAAAATATTAATCAATTAACAGTTTTATTATATGAAAATAAAATTAAAAGATATCTGTCACGGACGAAGCGGGGATAAAGGGGATGCGGCAAACATCGGTCTGATTGCTTATAATAAGGAAGACTATGAATTAATCAAAAGAGAAGTTACCGCTGAAAAGGTCAGGAAGTTTTTTGTTGGTATCTGCAAAGGCGAAGTAATAAGATATGAACTTCCGAATATAAACGCGCTTAATTTTCTTTTAAACAACACTCTGGGCGGCGGCGGAACTGTCTCGTTAATGCTTGATGCGCAGGGAAAAACTCTCGCTTCTGCGCTATTAAAAATGGAAATAGAAAAATAATTAAAAAATAAAATATACATAAAATGTTTGAGCAGCAAAAATACAGATTAAAAGATTCGAAAGAAAAAATAGATTCATTACGGAGGTTTCTTTGAAATCGATAACAAGATCTCCAAAATAAAGGAACTGGATTCGCAGACTACTGCTGAAAATTTCTGGGAAGACAACAGAGCCGCGCAAAAAATACTGCAGGAAATTTCCGGTCTTAAAAAATGGGTTGAGGAATTTAAAGGAGTTGAAACAAAATTCATCGACATTAACGGTTTAATAGAATTCGCCGAAGCTGAAAAAGATGAGTCAATGACAGCCGAGATTGATAAGGATATTGATGCATTTGAGAAAGAGCTGACGGAAGTGGAATTCAAAAACATGCTCTCTGATAACGATGATATAAGAGATGCGATCATAACTATTAATTCCGGAGCAGGCGGCACAGAGTCGCAGGACTGGGCTGAAATGCTGCTTAGAATGTATCTCAGGTACTGCGAGAATAATAATTTCAAAACTACATTGGTTGACCGGCTTGACGGAGACGGCGCGGGAATTAAAAGCGCTACTGTTGAAGTAAAAGGCGATTACGCATATGGTTACCTCAAAGCCGAAAACGGCGTTCACCGGCTTGTCAGGATCTCGCCGTTTGATTCAAATAAAAAACGTCACACTTCTTTTGCAGCGGTCTATGTAAGTCCGGTTATAGATGACGAAATTGAAATTGAGATAAATCCCGCAGACATTAAAGTAGATACATTTCGCGCAGGAGGAGCCGGCGGACAGAATGTAAATAAAGTCGAGACGGCAATTCGGATTACTCACGCGCCAACAGGAATTGTCGTGCAGTGTCAGAATGAAAGGTCGCAGAATCAGAATAAAATGAATGCGATGAAGATGCTTAAGTCAAAACTTTACATGATCGAAAAAGAAAAAGAAATTGCAAGACTTCAGACGATTGAAAGCACAAAGAAAAAAATAGAATGGGGGAGTCAGATAAGAAGTTACGTTTTCCATCCCTATAATATGGTGAAAGATCATAGAACGGATTTTGAGACCAGTGACACTCAGGGCGTTATGAACGGAGAGATTGAAGGATTTATAAAAGCGTTTTTACTGGATTAGCCGTTAAATGAATTATAAACTTTTCATAGCCGGAAGATTTTTGTTTTCCAAAGGCGAATCAAAATTTATTTCTTTCATTACATACATTTCCATAATCGGGGTAACGCTCGGAGTGGCTGCGCTTATCATTGCAGTGTCCGTACTAAACGGATTTGAAAAAGAGATACGCGATAAGGTGGCAGGACTTGTATCGCATATTCAGATCACTTCATTTCTTTCCGAAGGTCTTACCGATCATGAAGAAGTGATCGCTGTGATGAAAAAAGATTTTAAGGAGATTAAAGGAATCTCGCCGATAGTTCAGAAGGAAGCTGTGATAAGATTCAAAACCGGTGTTGAAGGTATAATTTTGAAAGGAATAAAACCGGAGACTGATCTTTCCAGAGCCAAAAATAAAATCATTAGCGGAAGCACAGATATTACTCCGGTCGATTCTAATTTTTCAAAATTACTGATCGGGGATAAACTTGCAAAGAAGCTCGGTATAGAAGCTGGTAATAAAGTAATAGTCTTTGGTCTGAACGGTATCCCGGGACCGTTCAATCAGCCGAAGCTGAAACAATTTATTGTCAGCGGAATTTATGAAACGGGGCTTAAAGAACTTGATGACATAATTATTTATACTGACATTGGCACTGCACAGAAATTATTTGAATTCGGTAATAATGTAAGCGGTATAGAGATAGAGCTTTATGATATTGACAATGCCGGAGCAGTCGTTAATAAAATTAAAACTGAGATCGGATATCCGTATTATCCGAAATCATTATTTCAGTTATACAAACCGCTTTTCACATGGGTAGAACTTCAGAAAGCTCCGATACCGATCGTGCTAGGTCTTATCATTCTTGTCGCAACCTTTAACATCGTCGGAACACTGCTTATGCTTGTATTAGAAAAGACGCAGTCAATAGGAGTATTGAAAACTCTCGGAGTCAGCAAATCGGGGATTGTGAAGATATTTCTTTATGACGGGCTTCTGATCGGCATTATCGGAATAATATTAGGAAATATACTGGGACTCGGAATTTGTTTTCTGGAGATGAAATATAATTTTTTTGGACTGCCTGAAATTTATTACATGAAGAGCGTTCCTATACTTCTGAATCCGGATTATATAATTTTAATTACGGTCATTACTTTTATTCTGACCATAACTGCGACGCTCATCCCTTCCTTTCTGGCATCAAAGCTGGATCCTGTAAAATCCATAAGATTCAGTTAAGAATGCAGCCTGATAAATCACGTAAAAAAATCGAGATGATGTTTGATGAGATAGCTCCGTCTTATGACAGACTAAATCATCTCTTCACAGCCCGCAGAGATATTGTTTGGAGAAGGAAAATTGTGAACGAACTTAAAAAGAAGGACAATAGATTTTATAATATAGTCGATCTTGCATCCGGGACAGGCGACCTCACTCTCGAACTCTTAAAACTCGACCCCGATAAGATCTGTGCAGTTGACATATCAAAAAATATGCTTGATTTACTAAGGATAAAAATCAGTGACGAAAGACTTGAGCTCATACATGCGGAGGCTTCATCTATGCCTTTTGAAGATGACAGCATTGATCTTATCACAATCGGATTCGGCGTAAGGAATTTCGCGAATCTGAATGAATCACTTGCCGAAATACGCAGAGTACTCAAACCCGGAGGATATCTGGTGATCATAGAAATGTTTAAGGCCGAAAGAATGAGTTCAAAGATATTCAATTACTACTTCAGTAAAATAATGCCTTTCCTCGGAAACAAATTATCAAAAAGCAAAAGCGCTTACAATTATTTATCTGATTCTGTTCAGAATTTTCTGACAGTGCGGGAATTTACTGATATCTGTCAGGAAAATGGATTTACGCATGAAAAGAGTGTGAATAATTTTATAGGTGTGGTGAATAGTGTTTATTTGAGGAATTGAAATTAAATTCTGTATATTTTAGTCTTCTTTAAATTCCTGCCTTCCCAGGCCCCGGGTCCTGAAAATCTCATAATGATATTAAAAGAGAAAATTAATCTTAAATCTTTTTGCTTTCATTATACTCTGAGTCCTCAAGGTAAATGTATTAAATAAATTTGAAATTTAATTGCAGGCGAGACTCATATTGAATGAAATATCTAACAAAAGTTCTGGGTATTTATTCACACCAAAACTTTAAAAATTTAAAAAATTTTAACCCAATCTTATTTATACACAGGGTATTATGTTTGATTGGTTTCTTTGAACAAACAAACTCTTTTTAGTATGTTGAATCACATTTTTCAATAACTAATCAAATTAATAAAATGCTTAACAAAATTACTTTGCTTTTTATAATGCTTCTGACAATTTCAGGAACATTATTTTCACAGGACAAACAGGACTGGAAGTGGATGCATCCGAGTCCGCAGGCGAATCTTTTAAGAAAGATCAAAATGATCGATCAGAATACATGGGTTACTGTAGGCGCAAACGGTACTTATATGAAGACCACAAACTCAGGAGTGAACTGGTATTTTCATCATTTTGCCGGTGAGACAGCTGTTACTTTAGCAACTACACAAAATTACGATCTTTGGTTCTTTGATGGGAACACAGGAATAGTTACAGGTGATCAGGGATATATAGGGAGGACAATTAACGGCGGAGTGAGTTTTGATTCTGTAAGCGCAGGTCTGCTGCCAACCAGCGTCAGATGCTGGGCTGTCTGGTTTGCGGATGCGAATACTGGATATGTAGCAGCCGGAGGTCAAACTTCATTTTTAACAAGAATTCTGAAAACAACCAACGGAGGAATCAACTGGACACTTTCGTTTTCATCATCTTCAAATTATGTAACGGCAATCAGCGGAACAGATGCTAACAATGTTACAGCTGCATATTCCAACGGCACGACCATAACAACATCAAACGGCGGATCAAGCTGGACTGAAACACTTTCACAGTTATTTTCAATTCCAAACAATATTTCCTTTTTAAATTCAAGCACAGGATTTGCATGCGGTTCGGGAGGTCAGGTAAAAAGAACAACAAACGGCGGAACTAACTGGGAATCAGTTAACACTCCTCAGGCAGACTGGTCTTTATTCCAGATTAAAATTGTATCAGCTTCGGAGATATATGCAATTGGTGATCCTTCATTTCTTTACAGATCTACAAACCTCGGAACGAGCTGGGACGCACTGCCGATCAGCGTAACCGGACCGGGACAGACTTTTATATGGTATTCTCTTGATAATATCGGTTCTACCTATGTACTTTCCGGAGATTACGGCGTTGTTGCAAAATCAACAGACGGATGCGCTACATGGAATTCCGAATCATTCCTGATTACAACACAGCTAAGATTCGGCATTACAACAGTTCCGGGAACCAGCAAATACTGGATTATAGGAAGACCTACAAACAACACCACAAAGCAAGTTTTATATTCATCCAACAGCGGAACGAACTGGACTGCCTATGATATCGGCGTTACTGGTGATTTCAACGATCTTACAATGATTAATGAAAACACGGGATATGCAACCGGCGCAAACAGTCAGGTTTATAAAACTACTGACGGCGGTGTAACATGGACAATGAAAACCAAACCGCATGCGACAAATTATACTCTTTATAATAATGAATTCATTGATGAGAATACCGGATGGGTGTTTGTAAATTTCGCGACAGTTCCGGGAGGTAATGTTTTTAAGACTACTAACGGCGGTGATAACTGGACACAATATACAACAGGCGCAACAAGTGAGAATATATATTCAGCTCAGATGATTAATGCAAATACCGGATATGCAACAATGAACCAGTCAAGCAGACCTGTTTACAAAACAACAAACGGCGGAGTAAACTGGACTCCTCTTACTACAGGTCTTACCGGAAGTATAAGAAGCGTTTCGGCACCGGATGATACAACTGTTTATGTATGTCAGACATCCGGTACAAGCAGAGTTGCAAAGTCAACGAACGGCGGAGCAAACTGGACGCTCATTACAATGCCTGTCGCAGCTGATTTTACCAGCATACATTTTAAAGACGCCAATACAGGTTACGCATGCGGAAACAGCACAACAGCTATCTGCAGAACAACAAACGGCGGAGCGACATGGACATTTCAAAACACTCATAACATCACGCTCGGAAAAGTATTTGTAACACAGGGAGACACAGCTTGGGCAATCGGCGGTAACTGCGCGATTATGAGATATACCGGAAATAATTCACAGCTTAAACTTAATATGAGCATACTTATGGAAGGTATGTATTCAAATGTAACAAATAATCTTTCACTTTCAGATGATGTGAAAGTATATCTGAGAAATGCATCTGCGCCATACGCAATTGTAGATTCAGCGACAGCAACTATTGATTCAATTACATTCAGCGGATTATTCACATTCCCGAATGCACAGTCAGGCCAATACTACATAGTTGCTAAATACAGAAATACAATTGAGACCTGGAGCAAGGCGGGCGGAGAGTTAATACTTGATAAAGGAACTATAAATAATTATGACTTTACAACATCATCCTCACAGGCATTCGGAAACAATATGATACAGAAAGGATCGAAGTATTGTGTTTACAGCGGTGATATAAATAACGACGGTACTGTTGATCTGGCTGATCTTGGAACGATAGATAACGATGTTTCAAATTTTGTAACAGGTTATAACACTACTGATATAAACGCTGACAATGTAGTCGATCTGGATGACTTGTCAATTACAGATAACAATGCAAACAATTTTGTACAAAAGATAACTCCTTAATTAATAAATGTACTGAAAAAATTATATCAGGCGGACTAAATCGTCCGCCTGTATATTTTAAAGCATTTAAATTCTCTGATGATAAAATATAAATTACTTCTTACCAGTTGTTATATATTGTATCATTCAAAAAAACGTGATTTAAATTTAACTCCGGTTATTCCTCATTTGACATATAAAAGATTCAGACATAAATATACAATTCATTGCTGTGATTAATATCAATTTATATTCTATAGATTAAATGTCTTTGCATTTATAACAATATCCACATCTTTTCCCTAAAATATCTTCTTATCTGTTTTTAACTTTTACCCTCATCTTACTGATAATATTTTTACTAATTTGTTTTTGTATTACATAATATTTTCGCAATTAATTTTATCTGAGGGGAAAATATTTTTTGATATGCTCTGATATATCAGGTATAAATATTTTGTATATTTTTAAAACATAGAAATAAGTAGATTATCAGCGGATAAAGATGAAGAGGTAATGAAATCATTAAAATATATATATTTCCTGACAAAAGTAAAAAAGCTCGGTAATAACAGAATTAAGAAGATACTGAAAGCCGTTCCGGATGAGGATGATTTTTTTAACTGCAGCCGGAATGATCTAAAAAGGATAGACGGAATAGACTCTATTATTTCAGCAGAAATGCTGAAGGAAACGCCGAACAGACAATATCATGAAAGTGAATTTGAAAAGGAATATGAGTCGGCATTAAAAAACGGGATAAGAATTGTTTCATTAATGGATGATGAATATCCTGAAAATCTCAAGATGATCTATGACGCTCCCGCCTTGCTTTTTATAAAAGGAAAAACAGATTTCACAGACAGATATTCTCTGAGCATTGTCGGTACGCGTAATCCGACAGAATACGGAAAATATACATGTGAGAAATTTACTCATCAGCTTTCAGAACTCGGAATTCCTGTAATCAGCGGCTTTGCAAGAGGTATTGATTCTATTGTTCACAAAGAATGCATTAAGAAAGGGAATCTTACCTACGCAGTTCTTGGAAACGGTGTGGATATTGTATACCCGCCGGAAAACAGAAAACTTTATGATGAGATAATTAATAACGGCGCATTTATATCTGAATTTTCAACCGGCACAAAGCCGGAGAAAGTAAATTTTCCAAGGAGAAACAGGATCATCAGCGGTATAAGTCTCGGGAGCATAATTATTGAAAGCGGTTTAAAGGGAGGCTCTCTTCTGACTGCGGAGTTTGCAAACGATCAGAACAGGGAAGTCTTTGCAGTGCCTGGTTATATTAACTCGAGACAATCAGAAGGAACCAATGAACTTATAAAAAACGGACAGGCAAAACTTGTTACAAAAATTGATGATATACTTGTCGAACTTGAATTTAAACTAAAAAATTATCTAAACCCCGGGAAGGAAATTAAAGAAAATAAAATAACAGCTGATCTTTCTGGAAATGAAAAAGTATTGTATGAAATTATCGGAACGGAAGTGAAAAATATTGATCTTCTGAATGAGGAAAGCGGTTGCCCCGTTTCGGATTGCTTAGTGAGTTTACTGAATCTGGAATTTAAAGGACTTGTAAGACAGCTTCCGGGAAAAAATTTTATTAGAATACAACAGTAATATTAATTTGGAAAAATTCATTATTGACGACAGAATATTCACTACGGATTTTGCATGTAACGTAAGCAAATGCAAGGGAGCATGCTGCACGCTTAAAGGAGCGGGTGGCGCGCCTCTGCTTGAAAGTGAAGTAAATACAATTAAATCAGTTCTAAAGTCAGTAATGAAATATCTTTGCGAAGAAAAAAGAAAGATAATAAACACAACCGGATTTACGGACGGAAAAGGAAAAGACCTGGAGATCAAAAGTCATAATGATGAGGACTGCGTTTTTGCTTTCCGGGAAGATGGAATTGCGAAATGTTCATTTGAAAGAGCTTTTTATAATAAAGAGATCGGCTTTCAAAAACCTATCTCGTGTCACTTATTTCCGATAAGAATAAGCGGTAAGAAAAGAAATATAATCCGTTACGAAGAGATCTATGAATGCCGTGACGCACTGGACGAAGGAAAGGAAAAAAAAATTAAAATGGCTGACTTTTTAAAAAACGCTCTTACCCGTGAGTATGGTAAGGAATTTTACAAAGGTCTTAAGGAAAAATTCAGCGGAAAATAATGTTAAGACAAAATATATCTCAGAAACAAACGCAGAAAATATTACCAAAGATAGTTCTGAATCAGAACATCCTTGCCATACCAACTCTTGCACTGGATAATCTTATCAAGAGAGAACTCGAGATGAATCCTATGCTGGAAGAAGGCGTCGAACCGGATATTGACGTAAATACAGATACAGAGTCTGCAGCAAATGCGGATACAGATACGGCGCAGGAAAAGCTCAGCGAAGAAAATACAGATTCTGAAATCACATCTGAAGAAATCCCGGAACCTGAATCAAAAACAGAAGATGAATATAACTGGGATGAATATTTTGAGAATGAATCCGAGAGTCAGACTAATTACAGATCGGGTAGTGATACTGAGTTTGATACAAATAATATAAAGGATGATGAACAGTCTATGTATGATAACCTGATTGTACAGCTGCATATGTGTGATATCCCGCAAAAGGAAATTTTTACAGGCGAAGAGATAATATGGTCTCTTGATAATGACGGCTACTTCCGTGAGGAGATCGGGACTGTACTCGAGGATATAAATCACAAAAAAGCAGGTATGGAATTTGAAAATGAAGAATTTAGTGAGGAAGATTTAATAAATTCGCTTGAGTATATTCAGAATAATCTGGATCCTCCGGGCATAGCGGCAAGGAATCTTGCAGAATGCCTGATCCTGCAGGTAAAGAGATCATCAATTGATGTAAGAATTAAGGAGCTGACAGTCAGGACACTTGAAACTTATTTTGAGGATCTGAAACATAAAAGATTTGAAAAACTTGCTGCTGAGCTGGGGATAAAACTGGATGAAGTGAAAGAGATTTTTGATATAATACATAAGCTTAGTCCGAAACCTTATTCGCAGGATAATGATGATTTTAACAGTTACATTGTTCCTGATCTTATTGTAAAAAAAATCAACGGAAAATATGAAGTGTATATGAATGAGAAATATATTCCGACTCTTACCATAAACAAGACTTACAGTGAAATGTACAAGAACCGTAAGAATACACTTGATAAAAATACAAAGGAATACCTTCTTAATAATTTTAATAAGGCAAAGTGGTTTATAGATGCGATCAATTCCAGAAGGGAGACGATGATCAAAATTACAGAAGCTATTATAAAAAGACAGACGGAATTTTTTGATAACAACGGAGAAAATCTCAAGCCCGTGTTTGAAAAAGATATTGCTGAAGATATTAAAATGGATACATCCACAATAAGCCGCGCTGTAAAGGGTAAATATTTACAGACTGATTTCGGAATTTATGAGCTCAGATCATTTTTCTCCAATTCAGTTTCAAAGGATGACGGCAGCGAGGTATCGACTATAGAAGTTAGAAATAAAATCAGGGATATCATTGAGAAAGAAAATAAGGAAAATCCTCTCACTGATCTGCAAATATCGGCAGAGCTTTCAAAGTCAGGAATTAATATTGCGAGGAGGACAGTTGCAAAATACCGTGAATCTATTGACATACCAATTTCAAAACAAAGAAGAGAAATTATAAATAAATAAAATAAATTGAACAATAAAAACAGGATAAGGTCAACAACAGTTATAGGACTTATTAAAAACGGAAAAGCCGTGATCGGCAGTGACGGTCAGGTTACACTGGGAAATACCGTGATGAAACATACGACAAAAAAAGTAAGAAAATTATACAACGGCAAAGTGCTTGCCGGATTTGCAGGTTCAACGTCAGATGCATTTACATTATTCGAAAGATTCGAGAGCAAGCTTGAACAGTATAAGGGAAATCTTTCAAGAGCGGCGGTAGAGCTCGCTAAGGAATGGAGAACTGATAAATATCTCAGAAGACTGGAAGCGCTTCTCGCGGTAATTGACAGTGAGAGGGCACTGATAATTTCCGGAAACGGTGACATAATAGAACCTGATGACGGAATAGTTGCGATTGGTTCAGGAGGTCAGTATGCACTGGTTGCTGCGCGTATGCTTTTGAAATATTCAAAGCTTTCAGCAAAGGAAATTGTAACCCAATCACTTGAACAGGCGGCTGACATCTGTATTTATACAAATAGTAATATTTCTATTGAAGAATTATAATTATATTTAAAAAGAAAACTAAAAGATAAATTGATAATAAAAGAAAAAGCAAAAAAGAGTAAAACAAAAAAGACATATTCCGATCTAAAGCAGCTAACGCCTTCTGAAATTGTGGAAGAGCTTGACAAGTATATAATAGGTCAGCAGAATGCAAAGAAGTCTGTTGCGATTGCACTAAGAAACAGATGGAGAAGGCAGAACGTAGCCGATAAAATGAAAAACGAGATCATGCCTAATAATATTATTATGATAGGACCAACAGGAGTAGGTAAAACTGAGATCGCAAGAAGAATTTCAAGATTGGCAAATGCTCCTTTTATAAAAGTAGAGGCTTCAAAATTCACAGAAGTAGGTTATGTCGGACGTGATGTGGAATCAATGATCAGAGAACTTTCCGATCTTTCCGTAAATATTGTAAAAACCAAGAGAATGGAGGAAGTGGAATTAAAAGCAATCGAAAATACCGAAGAAAGAATACTCGACATATTGCTGCCTCCTTTAAAAAAATCTGCTAACGGTGCTGCTAATGATATTCAGACTGCAGAAGAAAAAAATAATGCTCAGGAGCTTAATACAAGATCAAGAGAAAAACTTCGCGAGCAACTGCGTAAAGGCGAACTTGACGGAAGAACAATTGAGCTCGATCTTTCAAGTGAAAACTTCCCGATGCTGCAGGTGCTGGGACCAATCGGCCTTGAGGAAATGGGAATCAATCTTAATGATCTATTCGGTAATATGATGCCAAAGAAATCCAAGAAAAGAAAGCTGACTATAGCTGAAGCCAGGAAAGTACTTACGCATGAAGAATCCGGCAAGCTGATAGACATGGATGCAGTTATAAAAGAAGCTGTAGATAAAGTACAGAATTCCGGAATTGTATTCATAGATGAAATAGATAAAGTAGCCGGCGGAAATTCCAAATCACAGGGTCCTGATGTTTCAAGAGAAGGGGTTCAGAGAGATCTGCTGCCGATAGTGGAAGGATCTACTGTAATTACCAAATACGGACCTGTGCTTACAGATCATATTTTGTTTATCGCCTCAGGAGCATTTCATACTTCAAAGCCGAGCGATCTGATCCCGGAACTTCAGGGCAGATTCCCGATAAGAGTTGAGCTGAACAGTCTCGGAGAAGATGAATTTTACAAAATACTTACTCAGCCGGAAAATGCTCTGATTAAACAATATCAGGCGATGTTTGCTTCGGAAGGAGTTGAACTTTCGTTTGAAGAAGCTGCTATCCGTGAGATCGCAAAGACTGCGGCTGAAGTGAATGAGCAGGTAGAAAACATTGGTGCAAGAAGACTTCACACTATTCTTACAACCGTACTTGAAGAACTGCTTTTTGAAATCCCGGATAAATATAAAAATAAGAAAGTAGATATCTCAAAAGAATATGTTAACAAAAAATTAGATTCAATTGTAAGAGACAGAGATCTAAGCAGATATATATTATAAAATACAAATGAAAAAATTATTAATTGCGGTATTCGTTTTATTAATGTCAGGAAACGCTTTTTCACAGATAAAAAGCAGATCCAATAATCTGAATTTCTATACCGGAATCGGATATAAATTAGTATATCTGACGGATAATACAGCGAGAAACGCTTATCCTTTTTTTCAGCTGTCGCAGGGTGATTTTCTGAAAGAGATCACAGGACAATTCGGTGCGGTGCTAAATGAAGTAGCCGGTGTGGAATTTGCGCCGTCATATTTATTTACAACAGCATATTCAAATAACGGATTTTATTACACCAGTCCGACTGTAGGGAGGAGATATTACGTGCCTTCGGATTCCAGACTATTTGCATTACCGCTGAATCTGAGATTGAAATTTTTCCCGCAGGGAAAAAATTATGCATCTTTTCTTAATAAGGTGTATATAAGCGGAGGTTTCGGGATGATGTATATATCTGAAGAAGTAGTCAGTCAGGTTTATACGGACGATGTTAATTTCAATTATCTCGGCACAGTCAGAGCTGATAATGATTTCTGGAATATTAATTATGAAATAGCATTAGGACTTGCAAGCTATTCCAAAATCGGATACGGATTTGAATTAAGTTACAGATTTGTGCCGCTTGATAATGAAGTTCAGAAACCGCTGATAACTTCATTATCACCAAATTTCAACAGCGTTAATCTTACAGCGAATATAATTTTCAGTTTTTAAGTATTTCTCTTGCGATTACAAGTTTCTGAATTTCGCTTGTACCCTCATATATCTGTGTGATCTTGGAATCTCTTAAGAATCTTTCCACAAGATATTCCCTTACATAACCATAACCGCCGTGAATCTGAATTGCCTCAAGAGCGCAGCTGACAGCAGCCTGACTCGCCAAAAGTTTTGCCATAGAAGCTTCTTTAATATAACTTTTTTTATTGTCTTTGTTTAAAGCAGCTTTGTATATCATAAGTCTTGCGGATTCAATGTCGGTTGCCATTTCTGCCATCTTGAATTGAATAGACTGAAGCTCTGAGATAGTAGAATCAAAAGCTTTTCTTACTTTGGAATATTTAACCGAAGCTTCAAGACTTGCCTGAGCAATTCCCAGTGCTTGCGCTGCAACGCCGATCCTGCCGCCGTTAAGCGTTTCCATTGCAATTTTAAAACCAATGCCTTCTTCTCCCAGGAGATTTTCCTTCGGAACTCTGACATTATTCAAACCTAAAGTACATGTGTCAGAACTCCTTATTCCGAGCTTATCTTCTTTTTTTCCGATCTCAAGTCCGGGAGTATTCTTTTCAATAATAAAAGTTGAAATACCTTTATAACCTTTTGACTTATCAGTCATGGCTTGAAGAAAATAAACATCACACTGCACGCCGTTAGTGATCCAGTTTTTCATTCCGTTAATTACATAGTGATCTCCGTCAAGTACAGCTTCTGTATTCTGATGAGTAGCATCGCTTCCCGCTTCCGGTTCGGAAAGACAGAATGCGCCGAGTAACTGTCCTGAAGCAAGCGGCTTTAAATATTTTTCTTTCTGAAAATCATTTCCCCATTTTTCTATGCCGAAACAGACGAGAGAATTATTTACTGACATTATAACGCCGACAGAAGCATCGACCTTTGATATCTCTTCAATAGCAAGAACATAGGAAATAGTATCCATTCCGGCTCCGCCCCATTCAGGTGAAACCATCATACCCATAAATCCAAGTTCGCCTAATTTTTTTACAATTTCCTGCGGAAACTCAGCTGTCAGATCTCGTTCGACTGCTGAAGGAGCTATTTCATTTTCAGCGAAATCTCTTGCAGCATCTCTTATGGAAATCTGCTCTTCAGTTAGTTCAAAATTCATAATATTGTATTTTTATTTTAAAAGTTTATTTTTGTGAGTAATCGTAAAATCCTTTTCCGCTCTTTCTGCCGAGATGACCTGCAGCGACCATTTTCTTTAAGAGGGGACAAGGTCTGTATTTTGAATCACCGAGACCTTCATGAAGCACATTCATAATGGACAGGCATACATCAAGTCCGATAAAATCTGCAAGTGTCAGAGGTCCCATTGGATGATTCATTCCGAGTTTCATTACATTATCAATTGCATCCGGCTCAGCAACGCCTTCCATTACGCAGTACATTGCTTCATTGAGCATAGGAAGCAAAATTCTGTTTGCTACAAAACCCGGATAATCCTGAACTTCAACCGGAGTTTTTTCAATTTTTTCAGTCAGTGTTTTTATTGCATCATAAGTGTCCTGCGAAGTAGCAAGTCCTCTGATAATTTCTACAAGTTTCATCAGAGGAACCGGATTCATAAAATGCATTCCTATCACTTTATCCGGTCTTTTTGTGAAAGCCGCAATTTCAGTTATTGAAATTGATGATGTATTACTTGCTAAAATTGTTTCCTGTTTACAGAGCTTATCCAGTTCTGAAAATATATTTTTCTTTATGCCAATATTCTCTGTAGCTGCTTCAATAACCAGATCTGATCCGGAAGCATCAGCAATATTAACTGAAGTAACTATATTTTTTAAAGTATCCGATTTCTGCTCTTCGCTTAAAGTGCCTTTCTTAACCTGTCTGTCAAGATTTTTAGTAATAGTTTCAATTCCTTTATTTAGAAAATCCTGATTGATATCAATTAGCTTAACGCTGTAACCGAACTGAGCAAATGTATGGGCAATACCGTTGCCCATTGTACCGGATCCAATAACTGCAATATTTTTCATTTGAATTCTATAAAAGTGTTTTTAAAATAATTTAGTCTTTTTCTATAATTAATGCGCTTGCCTCACCGCCGCCGATGCAGAGCGTTGCCAGGCCTCTTTTTGCATTTCTGTTTTTCATTGCATGTACCAGTGTAGTAAGTATTCTGGCACCGCTTGCTCCGATAGGATGACCTAATGCAACCGCTCCTCCGTTGACATTTACTTTAGCCGGATCAAGTCCGGCTATTTTATTTACAGCGCATGCCTGAACCGCAAACGCTTCATTTGCTTCAATGAGGTCAAGATCTTTAACTTCAAGATTCGCTTTTTCAAGAACATGCTTTATAGCAAAAGCCGGTGAAGTTGTAAACCATTCCGGTTTTTGGGCGAATGACCCCTGCGCTACAATTTTAGCAAGAGGTTTAATGCCGAGTTCATTAGCTTTATCCGCTGACATTAGCACAAGTGCAGCCGCTCCGTCATTTATACTTGATGAATTAAACGCAGTCACAGTTCCGTCTTTTGCAAATGCGCCTTTTAATGTTTTTCCTTTTTCAAAATTAACTTTTGACGGATCTTCATCTTCAGTTACTGTTACATTTCCTTTTTTACCTGCAATTTCCACCGGTACAATCTCATCTTTAAATAATCCGTCTTTCGCAGCATTTAGCGCCCGTTTGTAACTTTCTTCCGCGAATGCATCCTGATCTTCGCGAGAGATGTTCATTTCTTTAGAACACATTTCAGCAGCGCTGCCCATATGATAATTATTATATACATCCCAGAGACCGTCATTTATCATTCCGTCGACTACAGTTCCGTTACCCATTCTGTAACCTGCTCTTGCCTTATCAAGATAATAGGGAACGTTGCTCATGGATTCAAAACCACCTGCAACAATAATTTCAGCGTCTCCGCATTTGATCGCCTGATCAGCAAGCATTACGGATTTCAGCCCGGAGCCGCACACTTTATTTATGGTAATCGCAGGAACTGAATCAGGAAGACCGGCGAAAATAGCAGCCTGTCTTGCAGGCGCCTGTCCCATACCTGCAGGAAGAACGCATCCCATTATAACTTCTGAAACATCTTCCGGTTTTATTCCGGCCTGTTTTATAGCTTCTTTAATTACTATAGCTCCGAGTTCGGGACCCTTTAAAGAAGAAAGACTTCCCATAAAACTTCCGACGGGAGTTCTCACTGCCGCTACAATTACTGTATCATTCATAACTTTATATTAATATTAATAAATTATTTTTTAAAATTTAGTTTATATCAGATGCCTGTTCAGCAATAAAAATAAAATCATCCGGCTTTAGACTTGCTCCACCTATCAGTGCTCCGTCAACGCCGCAAGCTGATAAAATTTCCTTTGCATTATCCTTATTCACGCTTCCGCCATACAGAATTCTTAAATTATCCGCAGCATTTTTATCAAAAATATCCTCTGCAGTGTTTCCGATAAGAGCGTGTATATGACTGACCTGTTCAGGAGCTGCATTAAGACCGGTGCCTATTGCCCAGACAGGTTCATAAGCAATAACTATATCAATCATTTTTTCAGAAGGAATATCTTTCAAAGCAACTTCCGTCTGTTCTGTTATTATACTTTCGAATATATCATCTTCTCTTTCCTGAAGAGTTTCTCCGACACAAACTATAACTTTCAGATCATTACTTAATGCCTGTAATACTTTTTTATTAACTAAGTTATTTGTCTCATGAAAATATTTCCTTCTTTCACTGTGACCAACGATTACATATTCGCAGCCGGCGGATTTCAGCATAGAAGCGGATATTTCTCCTGTATAAGCTCCGTCTTTTTCATAATGAAGATTCTGAGCGCCGAGTTTTATACCGGAATCTTTAATAATTCCTGATACCAGAGCGAGTGAAACAAACGGCGGACAGATCAGAATGTCTGTTTTCTTTAATAAACCCGGATTTACTTTACCCAGTATTTTCCTTGTAAGAACTCCTGATTCATTCAATCCTAAGTTCATTTTCCAGTTACCTGCAATTAATTTTCTTCTCAACTTTTATTCTGTTTCTAAATTTTTTAATAATAACTCATTAACAATTTTAGGATTTGCCTTGCCGCGGCTTTCCTGCATTATTTTACCAACAAAGAATCCGGCTAATTTTTTCTCACCTCCTTTGTATCTCTGGACTTCCTTTGGGTTTTCATCAAGCACTTTCAGAACTACGGATTCAATTTCACTGCTGTCAGAGATCTGTGAGAGATCTGATTCGGCTTTATTAAACAGTGATATCATTTCTTCTTCGGAATTTCCTTTGAGCAAAATATTAAAAATTTCCTTTGATGCAGTAACGCTGACTTTTCCGGCAAAAACCGAATCAGCTATCATTGAAACAACTTTCCCCGGAATGTTAAATTCTTTTATGCCAATTTTTTGTTCGTTAAGCACTCTTCTTACTTCAGCCCGGACGATATTGCTCACTATCCTGATGGAAGTTTCATCTTTTGATTTCAGACCGCTTACAGCTTCCTCAAAATAATCAGCAAAAAATTTATCCTGTGTGATTTCATCAGAGTCAGAAAAGGGGAGTGAGTATTCATTCATAAATCTTTTGCATCTCGCATCAGGAAATTCAGGAAGACTTTCCAGGATTTTTAGTTTCCACTCATCCGTAACGGTAACCTTTACTAAATCAGGTTCGGGAAAATATCTGTAGTCATGCGCTTCTTCTTTTGATCTGGTAGCTGAAGTAGTTTTCTCTTTCGCATTAAATGTCATTGTATTGAAAACTACATTCCCCCCTGATTCAATTACTTTAATCTGTCTGAAAATTTCAGCATCAATCGCATCTGATACATTTTTAAAAGAATTAAGATTTTTAATTTCACATCTGGTTCCGAATTCTTTTTCACCTTTAAGACGAACGGAAATATTTGCATCACATCTCAGCGAACCTTCTTCCATATTACCGTCATTGATCTCAAGATAAATCAGGGTCTGTCTGATTTTAGAAAGATAGCGGAACGCTTCTTCAGTCGAACGTATATCCGGTTCGCTCACAATTTCGATAAGGGGAACTCCGCATCTGTTAAAATCAACAAGAGATTCATCATCATGAAAATCATGAATTGATTTACCGGCATCTTCTTCCATATGAATTCTTGTTACTCCGATTCTTTTCGTTTCTTTATTTCTGAGTGAAATGTCAAGAAATCCGTTTTCACATATCGGAGTTTCAAACTGTGTGATCTGATATCCTTTTGAAAGATCGGGATAGAAATAATTTTTTCTGGCAAATATAGAAACTTTACGGATGGAGCAATTTAAAGCAAAACCCATTCTGATAATATGGTCAACCAGATTTTCATTAAGAACCGGAAGAGTACCCGGATAGCCGAGACATACCGGACAGACATTAGAATTCGGTGATGAATGAAATTCAGCGGAGCATTTACAAAATGCCTTTGACTTTGTTTTCATCTGAGCATGAATCTCAAGTCCAATGACGGGTTCATATTTTGATAAAACCGTATCCAATATAATCAGTTATAGCTAATTTTTTTAAATTCAGAAATTACATTATCTCTTACTTTCGAATGATCGACCATACGCCGGGGATAATCCTTATCTATTATTACGTTAAATTTTCTTTGTTCACTTTCATTCATCAGATCAGGTTCGTGTACATATTCCGGCGGCAGGTCCTTTAACTCAGGAATATATTTTTTAATATATGAACCGTCGGGATCAAACTTTTTACTTTGCAGATAAGGATTAAATATTCTGAAATACGGCTGAGCGTCAACACCTGTAGATGCGCACCATTGCCAGCCTCCGTTATTACTTGCAAAATCCAGGTCAATAAGTTTTTCCGCAAAATATTTCTCACCGAGACGCCAGTCTATAAACAGATCTTTTGTCAGAAACATGGCAACGATCATTCTTACTCTGTTATGGAGCCAGCCTTCTGAATTAAGCTGACGCATTCCCGCATCCACAATAGGATATCCGGTTATTCCCTTACTCCATTTATCAAAATGAATTTCATTGTAACTCCATTTCAGACCGTCATATTCTTTCCTGAATGATTCTGAAATCAGCTGCGGATTGAAATAAGTGATGTGGTAATAAAATTCTCTCCATAGTAACTCATTTATCCAGGTCTGAATGCCGGCTGCATCTGATTCTTTTTTTGATTTTTCAAGAGCGGTCACGGCGGTTCTCAAAGCTTCTCTTATACTGACAGTTCCAAAATGCAGATGGGCAGAGAGTCTGCTTGTGCCGTTCACAGACGGAATATCTCTTTTGATTTTATATTCAGAAATTCCGGTTGTATAAAAATCTTTCAGAAGACTCAATCCTTCTTTCCGACCTCCTGAAAAATAAGATTTTTCAATTAGTTCGTATTTCCCGGTTTTAATTTCTGAATCAGTATTAATTTCAACAATAACTTCATTACCTGAATCAATTAAATTTAGATCAGTTTTAACATTAACGTAATGATTTTTTTCAAGTCGGTTTAATGCATTTTTTTTAAAAGGCGTATAGACTTTGTATTGTTCACCGGAATCATTTTTAATTTCACCAGGCTCAAAAATAGTGCTGTCATTAAAATCACAAATCATACCATTCTTTGATTCTACAATTTCTTTTACAAGTCTGTCTCTTTTAATACAGTAAGGTTCTATTTGTTTATTGTAATATAAACTGATCTGACCGTATTTATTTATTAGAGAATTAAAAACATCAGTACTCTTTCCTCTGATTAATTGAAGATGCAGATTATAAGAAGTAAGTCCAGCTTCAAGCTCTGACAGTGTATTATTCAGAAATAAAATTCTTTTCTCTCCGAAATAATTAAAAGTATTTTCATTTTTAATATAAATGAGTGAGAATTTGCAGCTGCCAGAGACCTTGCTTAAAAATTCTGATAATCCTCTGTTATCTTCCAATCTCAGATCTTTTCTGAACCAGTAAATAAACAGCATCAGATCTGCGGCTTTCTTTCGTTAAAAGAATTACTGGTTAACTTTACAAAGGTAGCTTTGCTCTGATATTCTTTGATATTTCTTGAATTCAGATAGCTCATAGATGACTGCAGTCCTTCACGATATTCCGTAATTATTTTTGCAACAGCTCCTTTGTAAGGTACTAAAGATTCTTCACCTTCAATATAATTTTTCTTTTCCTGTTTAACGGCAAAGGAAGCACTTCCGCAATATTTTTTCCATCGCTGATTATTGTATTTCAAAACTTCACCGGGAGATTCTTCAGTACCGGCGAGCACTCTGCCGAACATAACGGCATCGCATCCCAGAGCAATCGCTTTGCACATCGCACCCGGAGTGGAAATACCGCCGTCAGCAATAATTTTAACATCGCTGTCAAGATCATTTTTCGCTTCGAGCGATCTTAAAATTGCATCCACCTGACCAATACCGATTCCGGATTTTACTGAAGTGGAACACATTGCACCGTTACCGATACCGACTCTGACTGCATCGACACCAATTTTTATCAGAAACTCCGTCGTTTCATAACTTGCTACATTACCTGCAATAATTTTAATCTGATATTCTTTTATAATATTCCCTGCAGCTGAAATAAATTCCTCAATCATTTTTGAACCGCCGTTAGCAATATCAATACAAACAATTTTAACTCCGTAATCAGCAAGTCGTTTAAGTCTATCCAGATCAGAAGATTTATTAATTCCGACAGCAGGACATTTAAAAGGTGAATCTGACATTCCGTTATCAGAAAATTCCCTTATCTGTTCGTCAATTGAATTAAACCTGTGAACAACGCCGAGGCATCCGAGCTCGGATAAAGCTTTAGCCATTTTTCCTCCGACAACCGTATTCATGGGCGAACCTATTATCGGGAGTGAAAGCCGCAGTCCGAGGAAGTCGACTGATGTGTCACATTCGGCTCTGTGTTCAATTTCAGAGATCTGATCAGGGAGAAGTGAAATATCATCATATGTAAATGAATAAGATTCCGAAATTTTAGATGCGAAAGTTTTTTTTCCGTTACCTGATATTTTAATATTTTCCATAAAGAATTAACCTTTTAATTTTAGAGATTACGCTTTGCCGAAAATAGATTAAGCAAGAGCTTCAGTAACTTTCTGAGCCGCTTCTTCAAGAGTAGTTGCCGAAATCAGATTTAGACCTGAGTTGTCAAGAATTTCTTTTGCTTCAATAGCATTTGTACCCTGAAGTCTGACTACAACAGGCACAATAATATTAATATTTTTAGCGGCCTGAACAACACCGTTAGCAACTCTGTCACACCTGACAATTCCGCCGAATATATTCAGAAGAATTGCTTTGACGTTTGTGTCTGAAAGGATTATGCGGAATCCGTTTTCGACAGTATCAGGAGTTGCAGTTCCGCCAACGTCAAGGAAGTTAGCCGGGGAACCGCCGGCTAATTTTATAAGATCCATTGTACCCATAGCGAGACCTGCGCCGTTAACCATACAGCCAACATTTCCGTCAAGCTTTATATAATTCAGATTATGAGACTTTGCCTCTGTTTCCAGCGGGTCTTCTTCATTTGTATCTGCAAGATCGCTGTATTCTTTATGTCTGAAATCTGCATTACCGTCCAGAGTCACTTTAGCATCAAGGGCAATCACTTTGTCATCATTTGAAATTACCATTGGATTGATTTCAAGTAAAGAAGCGTCAAGTTTAACATATGCGTCATATAACTTTGTAATAAATTTAAGGAAATCCTTAAACACATTACCTTCTAAACCCAGTCCGAATGCAAGCTCACGCGCCTGATATGAAAGAAGACCGACCGAAGGATCGACCCAGACTTTTATTATTTTTTCAGGAGTTTTTTCAGCGACAGTTTCAATCTCTACTCCGCCTTCAGTCGAAGCCATAATTACATTTCGTGAAACAGATCTGTCAAGAAGAATTCCTATGTAAAATTCTTTTTTGATATCAATACCTTCGGCAATAAAAATTGTGCTGACTTCTTTACCTTCACTGCCGGTCTGATGAGTTACGAGAATATTTCCGAGAAGCTTTTCTGCATAATCTTTTGCTTTAGCAAGATCGCTTCCCATATATTTAACACCGCCTTCCACTACAATTTCATCCGGTTTATCCTTTTTGTAGATCACTCCTTTTCCTCTTCCTCCGGCATGTATCTGGGATTTAACGACAAACTTTGTAATTCCTTTTGACTGAAGATATTCCACAGCTTCATCAAAATACATCATATCTTTTAAAGCTACGCCATCCTGAACACTGATGCCAAGATCCTTCAATAATGTTTTTGCCTGATACTCGTGTAAGTTCATGAATTTATTTTATGTTTTATTTAAAAATTATTTTAAACGTTCTTTTTGCTTTTCAATCATCTCTTTAATTTCTTTACTCGTTGAATCAAGTTTATACTTTACAGAATCCAGGGACTGAAAAGATTTAGTTTGCATGGTATCAAGCATTTCTTTTGACTGATTGAGTGCTGAATCAATTTTATTTAAGCTTTCATCAATTGTTTTGTCAACTTTTTCATTAACTCTCTGCTCAATCTTTTCCTGTATATTCCCGCAGCCATATTGCAAACAAAACAAACTGCCGAATACTGCAATAAAAAAAAGTTTATTCATTATTTATATTTTATTTAATTATTTAACTTTCTGCGCTATAGATTTTGCCTGCATAAATAATCCAAGATAGTCACGCCCTCCGGCTTTTGAATCAGTGCCGCTCATATTAAAACCACCGAACGGATGAACACCTACCAGCGCTCCGGTACATTTTCTGTTCAGATAAAGATTACCGACAAAGAATTCTTTTTCAGCTTTTTCAAGTTTCTTTTTATTTTTAGTATATACAGCTCCGGTCAGACCATAGATAGTATTATTTGCTATATCCATTGCATCGTCGAAATTTTTTGATTTAATCACGGCAAGCACCGGACCAAAAATTTCTTCCTGTGAAATTGTTGCATCTCTTTCCACATCTTTGATTATAGCCGGCTGTATAAAAAATCCTTCCGGACTCATCTCATCTCCGCCGTGAATTAATTTACCGCCTTCATCGATACCTTTTTTAATATATTCAGTAATACTGTTCATTGATTTTTCATTAATGACCGGACCCATATTCGGATTTTCGGCTGCATTCTTAACCGTAAGTTTACTGGTTTCCTGAACAAGCGCATCACAGAATTTGTCATAAATTTTTTCATCAACGATAACTCTCGAGCAAGCAGAACATTTCTGACCCTGAAAACCAAAAGCAGCCTGAACAACTCCTCTGACAGCATCATAAAAATCCGGAACTTCAGAATCTACAATTATAGAATCCTTGCCTCCCATTTCCGCAATAACTCTTTTTATCCAGATTTGAGAGGGTTGTTTCTTGGCGGCAAGTTCATTTATTCTAAGACCAACTTCCATAGAACCTGTAAATGAAACATATCTTGTAAGGGGATGAGTAACAATAAGATCGCCAATTGTGGAGCCGTCACCTGTAAGAAAAGTAAGAACACCTTTCGGCAAACCGACTTCATCCATAAGTTCTACAAACATCTGCGCAATAGCCGGGGAGTCGCTTGAAGGTTTCAGTACGACTGTATTACCGGTAATGATAGAAGCAGCAGTCATACCTACGAGAATAGCAAGGGGAAAATTCCAAGGCGGAATAACAACGCCAACACCGAGAGGGATATATTCAAGTTTATTTTTTTCTCCGGGAATTTTTACAACGGGCTGACCTTCATCATATCTTAGCATTTCTCTTGCATAAAATTCCATAAAGTCTATTGCTTCAGCGGTATCTCCGTCAGCTTCAGCCCAGTTTTTTCCGACTTCATAGACCATCATAGCTGAGAAATCATGCTTTCTTTTTCTCATTAACTTAGCCGCTTCTATAAAATATTTTACTCTTTTCTTAGCTGGAGTATTTTTCCATTCATGAAAAGTATTATTTGCAATATCGATGGCATTGATAGCCATTTCAGCAGTTGCTTTCTGAAACACTCCGAGCTTCTGATCTCTTTTAGACGGATTGTACGATATAAGTTTTTTTTCGGTAGTAAATTTTTCACCGCCAATGACAAGCGGATATTCTTTTGAAAATCTTTCAGTAACTTTTTTTAAAGATTTTTCGAAATCCTTTACATTCTTCTTTTTTGAAAAATCAGTAAAAGGTTCGTTTTTAAATTTAGGTAATTTCATATATGATTTATTTGAATTTATATTATTTTGATAAAGCTTCGATAACTTTATTGTGTACTTCAGGTCTTATCTCTCTGATACCGTTATTATCTCTGGAAGGATAGACTCTGTTTGTAAGAAAGATAATGATAATTTTTATGTCCTTATCACACCAGACACTCGTACCGGTATAGCCCGTATGTCCGAAAGAGTTTTCAGAGATAATTTCACCGCAGGGAATTCTGTATTTAGATTCTGACCCATCAGGTTTTGTATCCCAGCCGAGAGCTCTTGTATTCTCATACTGCAGATCGGAGAATTTTTCGGTAAAAAGATTAACAGTTTCAGCGTTAAACATTTTCTCATTTTTTAATCCTCTTGAATAAGGATTAAAATAGTTTCCTTCATTAAGCATCATCTGCATAAACTTAAAAAGATCTACTGAATTCGAAAACAGACCTGCATTACCTGATACACCACCCATCACAGCTGCTACTTCATCATGAACTTCTCCCTGCAGCTGACGAAATCTCCAGTAAGAATCATATTCAGTCGGAAGAATATTTTGTTTCATATTTTCATCCGGATCGAAGAATGTATTTTTCATACCGAGGATGTCAAAAATATTTTGTCTGCAGTATTCATCAAAATATTTGCCGGAAACTTTTTCAACAATAATACCAAGTAAAATTGCATTGAGATCACTGTAAACAAATTTTGAATTAGTTGGATTACTAAGGTCTGTATTACAGATCTCATACAGCACATCACTTTTTGAATAACATGATTTATAGAAAGGTATCCAGGCTTTCAGACCGGAATTATGCAAAAGGAGATTCAGTACAGTAATGTTATCCTTACCTCCTCCTGAAAATTCCGGTATAAATTTAATCACATATTCGTTAAGATCAATTTTATTGTCTTCATAAAGCTTCATAACAGCAGTTGTCGTTGCGACAACTTTAGTAACAGAAGCAATGTCAAAGAGACTATTATCGTTTACTTTCGGAGAAGAGAGATCATATGTAAAATTTCCATATGATTTTTGATATATAATATCCTTATCGTTACCCACTAATAACTGTGCACCGGGAAAAGCATTATCCGAAATTCCGGACAGAATTACATTATCAACTTCAGAAAAGTCCTGAGCGAATGAAAAAGAATTTAAATAAAACAGGATCAGAACTGAAAAAAAATTATTGAGCATAGGAATAAAATATACTCAAATTAGAATGCTTGTTCAATTTACTTTTGAGGATAAATCAAATAATAAAAGAGAGTAGTGCCGGGACAGAAAAAGAAAGAATATTATGAACAAAAAAAATAGCAACATAGATTGCAATAAACCACTGAAGTGGTTTATTGCATCTTCGCGGAATACAATTCCGCGATACAGGCATGAGACTGTAATACTGGTGATCGGAAAACGGATTTATCCGTTTTTCGCCATTTGATGCCAAATCTCATTTTTATCTGCCGGATCTCAATCTGTGACGCCTTAACCCGAATCCACTATATATTAATCCCAGCAGTAATATCCCCGGCAGCTCTATTCCAAACAAACCGCATGTACCTCGCTCATTCTTTATCTCCGCTGTCATGACAATGTCATCTTTTAATTGTGATAAAGATTTCTCCCATCTAACTGAATTACCGTCTATTACTCCGTTCGAAACAATTACCTCATCCGGAAAATTAAATCCGTAAATTAATTTATACTCGCCGGATGCCAGCTTGTCTGCACTAACAGTATCTTTGCCCTGTGTATAATTAAAAATATATTTCCCGTCATCCTTTTTCCATTCTGTCTTTGTATTTGAAAATCCCTTTGCTTCAGGTAATTTATTGAAATCCTTAAAGCTGATTTTCAGTCTAACATGTGTAGTCGAATCGGATTCTGTAAGTTCTGTCTTTAATTCCGTAACATCACTGTTTATCGAAGTGTAGTTTTTTCTGATCTGCTCTTCGGAAAAACTAAAACCTCCTAGTTCGTCACCAATTGATAAATTTGATGACCGTGTCCAGTAATGCAGTGATATTGTTCCGGAGCCGTCTTTATTAATGGTTGTCTGTTGCTCTAAGTTAATGCAGGACTGTAAAAATATAGAAGTAAAAATTAATAAAAGGTATTTCAAGTTTGACTTATTCATTTTTAATAAATTAATTTTTTATTTTACTTTAAGAGGAAAACTCTTCTGAAATCCATTCGCAATATCTGACATGCGTGATTTAAATCCTTCGTTATCTGATTCAGCAGCTTTCTTATTCAGTAATTCAATCAGATATAACTGTATTCCGTCATCATAGAATATTCCGAATCCTGATGAAAAATTTATAAAAGATTCAAATTTTTCTTCAGGCATATTACGCACTGATGTGAGAAGTGAATGAAAAACGGCTCTGTTCTGTGAAAAATCTTCCGAAGATTGAATATTAATAAATTCGTAATAATCATTTCCGTAAGAATTCAGATCTTCGGCTGCTAAAAATCTTGCCCCAAAATAATTACTTTTCATTAATTCCATTATTTCAGCAATGTTTGACGCCATTCTGTAATTCGTAAATGCAAATGCCAGATCTTTTTGGAAAATTTTACTCCCATTGTTTTCTTTCACAAGTTCTGACAGTCTTTTAGAAACTCTTTCTCCAAAGACAATATCGGCAGTATCTCTTTTAATTTTTCCGAGTGCATTCACTGCTGCAGTTCTGATCCTTATGTTATCACTGTATGTTAAGTCTAATAATTCTTCCTGACCTGCAGGATTCCCGGTTTCTCCGAAGAGGTAACATATATATGCAACTTCATTTTCATTGAACACCGATGAAGGCTGCATGGATACATTATAAAGCTTAAGTTTTTGACTGAATAAGTTTCCCATTGTATAACCAATTTTGAATGCTAGATTTCTTAAAACCAATCCGGCTCTGTGATCATCAGTTTCCAGATATTTTAAAATGAATTCGCTTGTATTTATACTGTCTTCAACAAGTTTTCTGAATCCGTATTCCTGCCATAGTGAAAATCTAGGTTCTATGGTTTTTGCCATTACAAAATATTCTTCCTCAGTATATTTTTTTAATGAATCCAAAGGCACTTTAAAATTTGAACCGCTGGGAGTAAAACTCTGATCAGTCTGATAGAAATCAAACATCACACCCCAGTTAGAAGAATTTATTATAATACTGTCTGATCTTTCGGAATAAAAATCTTCTCCTGAACCGTCTGCAAATATTCCAAGACTGCCGAATTCTCTGCGCGAATTTCCGTAACCTCTTGTATTTCCGGGTTCTTTACTTAAGTAACCGTCTCTTCCTTTCACATCAATAAATATTCCTATCCCGTTTGCATTTCCCGCTCCCTGCGAAAGTGAGTAAGCGGAATAATTATCATTGCCGTTTTCATCATATAATAATCCGAATCCAAAATCATGTCCGCATCCCTGCGACACTCCGTTGGATGAATAAAAATCCCAGCCCGATCTGTCATAAAGAATTCCGACTGCAAGATGTATCCCTGCGCCTTGTGCATACTGATAAGAATTATATTTATCATTTCCGGAATTATCGGAAATGATTCCTAAGCCGTACCAGTAACCTCCGCCCTGTCCGAAAATATCCGTATTATAAATATCGTTGCCTTCTCCTTCTATAATCATACCTATCCCTCCGGCATAATATGGCCGAAGTCCGAGTCCGTATCCCTGGCTCATCGAAACATAATGATCTTCATATCTGCCGATATCAAGAGATCGCGCATCTATCAGATATGAATCATTACCTTTTCTGTCTGATATTACTCCTATTCCTGCGGTCATTCCAAATCCCTGGGAATATGAATTCGCAATATACACATCATTTCCCTCAGTATCCATAAGTAATCCGAAACCGAATGCTGCAGCGCCTGTAGAAAATTTATCCGCCTGGTAAATATCATTACCTTTTAAATCCCATAAAACTCCTGTACCGAAAAGTGCTGCGCCAAGAGAAGTATTTTTCCCGCGGTAAGTATCATCTCCGTCTGCATCAAATATAAATCCGGATGAAAAAGAAGAACCGGCAAGTGTGAAATTATCTTCGGATGTATAAAGATCATTGCCTGATAGATCTATTATGCAGCTGAAGTTTTCCCTGAATAAATTCTTACTGTCGGATTTTTTGATATTATAAACATCATCACCGCCGGTATCAATTATAAAATCAAAATGACCGTTATAAATATTTCTTCCGTCTCCTCCGATGGCTATCCTGATATTATTTTCGTTAAAGTAAAAAATAAATTCACCTGATACATTCCCGTCATTTATAAATTCTGTATCCGCATTCTTAAGATTTACTGAAGAGTTCAGGATCAATTCAAAAACCGAAGCACAGAAATTCAGATCTCTTATACCTTCGATTATAATATCTTCGTCAGATTTCGAGGATAATATATCTAGCGTATTTTTAGAAACAGCTATTGAAGAGTCCCTTGCACGGTTGAATTTAAAAATATCGGAATTATTCTCATCGTCCGATTTACCGGATGATGAAGATCCGCTTTCTGAAATTATTGAAAATAAATTTTTCGAAATGAAATCGCGTTCTGTCTGTGAAAATTTCTTGGCAGTAATGCTGCTTTGTTTATTCTTGTCTGAACAGAATTTAATTAATTCACTGTATAGATTATCAGAATATTTAAAATTCAGATTTAATCTATTAATTTTTTCTCTGTTAAATTCCGGATTTTTGATTTTTATAAGTTCATTGAAAAGTTCTCGCAGATCAAGACTGCACAGATTACCTGCAGTTCCTGCAAATTCTATAGATGTCAAAGGTTCAGTCATTAGCCTGCGTACAAGAGGTAAAAGTAATTTAGAATTATTTGCAGGCGTCTTGTCCTTATCAAAGTTAACGGGGATTGTTATGTCTTCTTTCTCAAGCCCCCTGTAAGTTAAAGCCAGATCTAATATTGATTCAATATTTTCCTGAGAGTAAGAAATATTAATTCCGAGTATAAAAACTAAAAAGAAAAATATTTTCATTTAACGATTTTACAAGTTTGAATTATTATGATAGTTATATTCATAAATAATTAAAAGTTTAAATTAAATTTTTAAATTCTGCTCATATGATTCCTATGCTTTAAGGAATTTTAAAAAAACTGTTAACCGGGTAAACGTTTATAAAATAAAATATTTTATCAATTAATTTAAATACTTATATTATTACAATATAAAAACTATTTTTAGAAAAAAATTAATTATCTAAATGAAAAAATTTATTTTAGTATTAATCTGGATAATATTAGCTTCCGCAAATTCATATACTCAGACAGTAGTTGCGACT
>DDUU01000028.1 GCA_002344965.1 Candidatus Tepidiaquacellales bacterium UBA2330
TTTAATCCTAAAACTAAAATTAATTATGAGTTACTACAATCAAGTTATGTAATGCTTAAAATATTTAATATTCAGGGAAAGGAAATTGAAATTCTTATAAATCAAAGACAAAACTCAGGAAAATATGATATTGAATTTGACGGAAGCAATTTAAATTCAGGTGTTTATTTTTACCGAATTGTAGTTTCAAATTTAAATAATAACAAAACTTTTTACGAAACAAAATCTATGGTTTTATTAAAATAAAAAATTCAATGAAAGTAAAATGTTCCACCAATTTGATTCACAAAATATATTAAAAAACTTTAAAATTAAATCAAATATGAAAAAGATCAGCTTAGTAATTTTCGTTAGTTGCATTTGTTTTATTTCTTACTTTTTAGTTTTTACAGGATTTAATACTAATTCAAATGGTCTGATTTCCGGATATTCAAATTCAATTACATCACCGCCTCCGGGAAGTTCAAAAAACTTTGTAAACTGTATTTTCAATGATGCATATGAATCATGGAATCATCAGGCTTGGGTATTGAAATTTTTAGACAGATACAAGGATTCACTTCATTTTAATACAATACAATATTATAATTATCCTGAGGTATCAAACTACTATGGAACTTTTAATTTACCTATGACACAGTCTCAGATCACTCACAATATTGATCTTCTCGATAGTGTAGGAATTTTTGGTCTTAAAACATTTACCGCCAGACAAAACATTGAAAAATATTGTTATGGACAAAGGCTCATCTATGAAGTAAGTTCGGGTGGCAGTACAACAATAAATGACGGTTTCTGCTACCAGACTATAATGCCTGATACTTATACAACTGATTCCGGCAGGACAGTATTGCATGCTATCCCTTCACAGCAGCAAACTTCTGGCGGTTATTTATGTAAGGATATTTATGAGAATCTGCAGCATACAGATCTGTATGATTTTGTGCAGCTCGATGGATTTACATGGCATTTAAAGCCCATGATGAGAATTCCTAAAAATATTTTTAGTAATACGGACACAACTAAAGTAGCAGCAGTTATAGTCAAAAATTATTCGGGTTCGACAATAGATTCTATTATTATTAGGATTAATAATTTCAAAGATGTGGATACTACATATAGTGGAAAATATTTAGATACATATTCTTTTTCACAACAGGATCTTTTAATTACTTCCGGTTCATCACAAACAGGATTAGGAGCAGGCAGGGATGGAGATTTCAGAGCATGGGTAAATAACTGTAAAGTAGATTTCGGAGTTTATTGGTTTGGAGAAGTTGAAGTTTGGTTTGATAAAATGACTGTTGATGATGATAGAGCGAGGAGATTATTTGACCCTACAAGTTCAGAAATTCCGATCGATAGTTTAATTCGACAAGAAGCAAATGAATTAGGATCTCATGCGGCAAATTTTTCATTTTTTGTGGACGAAGTCACTTATTCAAATAATCCATGTATAAATTATGTGGACAGTGTTTTAAAATCTGCAAATCCAAATGCAAAACTTCATACAGCAATAACTAATTATTTTCAGATCAGAGGATTCAAAAATAATGAAGTCGGTCAGAGAGTTTATTTTCAACAGACTAATTTAAATAGTTTTAATGCAGATGCGCATGTGATTGATTGGTATGTAAAGATTCCAAATAATTTCAATCACTATGATTCATTACTAAATCCTGGTTGGAAATGCGATAATTATAATCAATATAATAACCAGCTTCAGTCAGTTGTATTTGGAGATAAAACTTCAATTTTATCAGAAAGTATTAACATTACAGAAAATGATCCTCCTTATTGGGGTTCATTGATCTATCAGGTGAATTTGTCAAGAAGTAAAAGAGATTTATATTCACCAAATTCAAAATTTATAATGCAGCCACAGATACATTCTAACATATTTAAAGCTGACACTGCTCAATATTATGAGTACGGAAACCGTGAACCCACTAATGAAGAAATTCATGCTGAAACAATGGTATCGATAGCACATGGAGCAGAAGGACTTTGCTGGTTTTTGTATCCAAGTGTTAAGTCTTTATACAACTCAGGAACTTTAAAAAATTATTATCAGGGAGTGAGTGCAATCGATAATTCTTTTACTACTTATGTTTATAATTTTGGATTAACAAATTTATTGCAAGATGATCCTACGTTATCACCAAGATATTCAAATATGTATGGGCAGGATAAATGGAATTTCGTTAAAAAAATGAATATTAAAATCGAACATTGGAAACCTACATTAGATGAAATCTCCTGGCAGGAAGGTTTTAGCATACATAGTGAAGGCTCAGATCATAATTACATATCAGATATAAAAAGTATTTATCGGGATTCTCAATCTCCTTATGATTTCAATTCAAATAATGAAGATCAGACAAAATACTGGGAAATGGGATTTTTTGAACCTGACTTTGATAATCCAAATGTAAGCATTAATGATAAGAGTAAATATTTCTTAATGGTTAACAGAAGATGTTTTCCTGAGATGAACTTTGATGGTGATATCAGAAAACTGAAAATCAAATTTAACTCAAACGATCTTGCAGGATTCAATAATTGGAAAATCATTGAATTAGATTCAAACAAAGTCATTTCTACTTTTGACAAAGATTCAAACTTATTCGTTGACATGGGCATCTTCCAGCCCGGCGAAGGAAAGCTCTACAAACTCGCACCCGTCATGCAGGAAGGCGGGACGCTGATTGCTGATGAATCCCTGAGCGGAGTTACTTTCAGCTGCAAGGGAGATGTGGATAATAACGGGAAGAACATTTCTATTTATGTTGGTACTAATATTAATTTTGCAGACGGCGTAAAATGGAACATTGACGGCGGAGAATTTAAAAGCGGACTTTATCCTGATTCGCCAAATGAGCTGAAGGTGAATATGAAATCTCAGAGCGGAGCATACTGGAACGGAATTGACTTTACCGGCTGTGATATAGTGAATATTGCAAATACTGTTTTTGAGAATGTAAAACCAAGCGGAGCAGAAACTGTAAATCCTTCAGCACTGCAGTTTACAGATTGTTACGATCTGACAATATCAGGATGTAAGTTTAATTTTGCAAACTTAGACTCCGTAATCTGTATAAATATTAACTATCTTGAAAATGAAGAAGAGCATTCAATAATTTCAAATATATTATACAATGAGTTTAATACCGGAAGCAATAAATATTCTACTTTAATATGCGCAGGATTTGCAGAGAGCGTAATACCTCTGATGATCAACGGCAATGATTTTAACTCAGCAAACGGTAATATTGCAATATTCCTTTCAAATGTATCTGCAGGCGTAATTAAAAATAATGAAATAAATAACTACAGCACAGGCATTAATATTATTTCATCTTTATCTTACGCTGACCTTTATAATAATGACATTACCGGAGACTCGGGTATCTCGGGAGCGAATATTTATGACGGTATAATTAATCTCGGACTTCAGGGTCAAGCGCAGACCGGCGGCTTTAATGAAATATCTTCCGGAGATCCGAATGCTAATAATCTTTATTCCGGAGAAGGTTATTTTCTGATTAATCAGGGATTAAACACATTTAACATTAATAACAATTCTACAGCTTATCATTTGAGCGGAATGTTTCCTGATATTGATGACGCCTTTCCGGCAAGTTCTGAAAATTGTTTTAAGCTGAGTAATTCCGAATCCGATCCAAGAGAAAACGTAGATTGTCTTGGAGCATTTTACGGCTCAAACTGCCAGGTAATATTTTCATTTGAGCCTACGATTTGCGCTATAGAGCAGAATGAAGAATATTTGATTGTTGATCTTGGTAATCAGGTCTATGATACAATTTATATAACCGGCGGCGGAAGCGGAGCCGGATTCAATGATAAAGTATCATCTTTAAACAATATTAATAATAAAGCGGATATATCTTCTTCAAAAGAGTTATATGATGATATCTGTCTTGAGATGCGTAAAAGGAATTACGAATTCGTTTATGATAAATGTATGGAAATGCTGACAAATTATGCTGACAGCCTGGAAAGCATAGACTGTTTATCAAAACTATATCTAAGCGCGCTTTCGCTTGACAATTCCGGAAATAAAATGACACAGCTAAAAACATTCTTTGAGTCATTGATATTAAATAACGGCGAAAATAATCTGCTCATTAAAAAAACTTATTATCTTCTTCAAAAAACAAAAGTCTCACTTGGAGAATATCAGTCGGCAATGTCGGGATTTCAGCAAATAATCAATCAAAATCCATTCAGCTATGAAGGACTGACGGCAGGCTGGGATTACTCAGCCGCAAGTCTGTTAGACAGTATTCACGGTTCGGGCGGAGGAAATAAAAGCAGAGAAACGGAAATGTCAGTAGAGTATATAGATGATCCTTTAGATTTACCTGTAAATAAATCTAAAAATAATGATGACAAGAATCTTTTTACAAAGGAAGATAAAGAATCAATCAAAGAAAATATAATAAAAACGTTTGAGACTTCAAGAGAAAAGGAATTTAATAATATAAAACAGCTTCAGATAAAGATAGACCAGGGAAAAGCATCTGAAAAGGAAAGATCTGAATTCAGAACTAAGAAACTTCTGAGCGAAACCGTAAAAGCACGGAAGCCGCATAATGTGCAGGAGCATTTGAATTATGTAAGCAGTGATATCATGAAAATATTCAGGGCTGAATCAATCGGCGGTTATGGTGATTCGCCAAAAGAATTAATCCCGGCTGAATATCAATTGTCACAAAACTATCCAAACCCGTTTAACCCTGTAACTAAAATTAATTTCAGTCTGCCTAAGGAGAGCAAAGTAAAGCTGACAGTATATGACATTCTCGGAAGAGAAATTAAAAGATTAATCAGTAATGAATTCAGGACTGCCGGAGTGTACTCTTTGGAATTCAACGGTGCGGGATTATCGAGCGGAGTATATTTTTATAAACTGGAAGCGGGTGAGTTTTTTCAGACGAAGCGAATGGTGTTAATCAAATAAGGTTATTCATTATAACTTTAAAAATTGACTGTAAAGACATTCGCGTTTTATATAATTTTTATTTGCCGGTCAGCAATTAAAGCATAACGCTTTTTTATAAAATATCTGACTGTGAATTCAAAATAAATAATAATACGATCACGGACAAATATTAAAAATATTATGCAGCGAATCAAATCAACTATTCCATTACATTAAGTTATTGAAAGAATACAAAATTAAAATAACCGGCAAAGAGTTAATTTGTGAAAATACTTTATTATTTACTTTTGAAAGAACCGGAACAGGTTATAAATTTTTGCCGGGTCAATACGCTTATTTTACTCTGCCTGAAAAATCAAACGCATTAAAAACTGACGCAAAAGGAAATACCCGTCCGTTCTCATTCGCAGGTTCGCCGGATAAAAAAGAACTTCTGATTGCTGTAAGAAAAAACAAATCCGCATTTATAAAAAATTTACTGAAATTAAAGCCGGGTACTGATTTGTATATAAGCAGACCGTTCGGGAATAATATACTTGCGGATAATTCTGAAAAAATATTCATCGCAGGAGGTATCGGAATTACGCCGGTAAGAAGCATTCTGGAATATGTTTATGATAATAATCTGAATGAAAAAATTACTCTGTTCTATTTTAATAAGTCCTGTCTTCAGACTGCATTCCTTTCAGATCTGGAAATGTGGTCGGAGAATATTTCCGGTTTTAAATTTATTCCGGTGATTGAAGATAAAGATGACATGGAATGGAATTATGAATACGGATTATTCAGCGCTGATTTAATCAAAAAATATACAGGTGATACTGAAGGTAAAAAATTTTATTTATTCGGTTCTGACAGAATGAATGAGTTTGTAAAGGAAACAATTCTTAACGAAGGCGTAAAGCCGGAAAATATAATTACCGAATCCTCAGAATAACAATAAATACAATTCAGTCTGAAGAAATCTCTCTTTGCAAAAAAATTTATCTGAATTTTATTTTCAGAATTTTTCAAACTTTATTTTATCGCCTTCTTTAATTTTATATCTGTCAGAAAATCCGCCGGCGACTTCGACTACATAAATTGCAGGTCTGTCAGAAGGCAGTGAAATTTCAGAAAAGGGAACGGTATTCTTAAAGATCTTTACAATTTTAAAATCCGAATTCACATACATTATATCTAGAGGTATGATAGTATTTTTCATCCAGAAGGACTGCATTTCCTCCCTGTCAAAAATAAACAGCATTCCTTTTTCGTCATCCATGGATTTTCTGTACATCAGGCCCTGTGTACGCTCAGAGTCGTCTAATGCCAGTTCTATGTCAATTTTTTTAATTACGGAGTTTTTTCCGTCTGCGCTGATGAACTCAAGCTCACCTTCTTTCTTAAACTGAGGTTCCGGAACATTTTTAATCCTCTCCTGCGGATCTTTAAATACAGGTGGTTTTACCGATTCTTCCCTGATTAAAAGATCATAAAAAAAATAACCGGCAATGATGAGTATAACCGCAAATAAAATATACTTCGATATTCCGGCGTCTGAAGATTTTTTATGCGGAATTTTTTCTTTTCTGTTTTTAGACAATCGCTTATTTAATGTTTGGCTTTTTTAAGGTATTCTTTAATAGAATCTATCAGATAATAATTCTGATCACGAGTGCCGAGAGTAATTCTTGTTTCGGTTTTAAAAGCTTCTTCATCAAGAAATTTAATCAGCAGATTTCTTTCTTTTAAAAACTTATCCAGACCTTTTCTTATTCCCGCAGGCATATCGACCAGCATAAAATTCGCAAATGATTTATAAGGGGTAAAGCCCTTCATCTTTTTGAATTCACTGTAAAAATATTCCTTGTCTTCCTGCATCATTCCGGTAACTTTTTCATAATACTTATGATCATCGTAAGCTATCAGCGAAAGATTTTCCGATACAAGGTTATATCCGAGATATCTTGTCGTGTAACCTTTAAGCTCTTCAAGATTATTACCGGCAAAGCTGAATCCCATTCTTGTCCCTGCGAGTGCGAAATATTTTGAGAAAGTTCTGCAGATAATAAGATTTGGAAATTCATCAATGTAAGGTTTTACATAACTGTTATCTTTAGAGCCGAAACCCCAGTATGCTTCATCTATCATGACAATTGCGCCTCTGCACACATCAAGAAATTTTCCCAGATCTTCCCCGGAGATCATATTACCGGTAGGATTATTAGGCGAAGCAATAATTACTATCCTGGGTTTTTCCCTGTCATATATTTTTATCATTTTATCAAGGTCATACAGATATGAATCAATCTTTCCGATCTTTCCTTTTTTCATCGGGTACTCTACATTAAATCCGCCGACTTCATAAGCGACTTTTTTATAATACCACCAAGCTTCTTTCGGGATCAGAACTTTCTCTCCCCGGGACAGATATCTGTGAATAAGCTGTTTAAGAATATCTTCGCTTCCGTAAGATATTATGATCTGATTTTCCTTAAAACCAAAATCCTTCGCAATCCTTTCTGATAATTTTGATTTAACCCCGCGGGAAAAATCGCGGGAATACCATGCAAGCTCTTCAATACCTACAGTCTTAAGATATTCAAAACATTTCGGAGAAGGTCCGTATTGTGATTCATTTCTGTCGAGATACTGAATAGTTTTATACTTTAGATTATTCATATTAAATTTTATTAAAATTACTTTTTAATTTTTGTAAGGAAATTTTTTACGCCGTTTCTGCACTCCTCAGTCATTCTTGTAATTGCATTCATATCAACTGCATAATCCAGCGCAGGTCCGAAGCCCATTGATGATACATTCTTAAACATTTCCTTTGTAAGACATATCGAACTTGCCGGAAGCTTATTGAATTCCCCGCAGAGATTCATTACAGTGCTTTCAAGTTCAGCGCCATCAGTTACATAATTCACAAACCCGATGCGCTTTGCTTCCTCACCGTTTATAAATTTAGATGTAAGCAGAAGATCTTTTGCATGGGATTCAGTTACTCTTTTTAAAAGAAATATCATTACTATTGCCGGTATGAATCCAATCCTGACTTCCGTATATCCGAACTGCGATTCCTTATCTGCAACAATAATATCACAGGCGCTTGCAATCCCGCAGCCGCCTGCAAGCGCATAACCTTCCACCATTGCGATTACAGGTTTTTTACAGTTATAAATGGTGAGCAACAGATCGCGGAATTTCTGCGAGTCGGCTTTATTTTCCAGAATGTCATACTCGGAAATTTTCTGAAGATAATCCAAATATAAACCCGAACAGAAATTACCGGCGGCTCCTGTTAATATAACGCTTTTCGTTTCTTTGTCATCTGAAATTTTTCGGAATGTTTCGGTCAGCTCGGATATCATTTCCTCGTCCAGGGAATTTCTTTTCTCCGGACGGTTCATTATGATTTTTTTCGTCTGATCTTTTTCCTCTATTATAATTGTATTCAGTTTCATATTAATTCAGTTTGGCAGGTAATTTATAAAAAAATTTTTCTCATAATTTAATATCTTTGAATCTATAAAAAAATGTTCTTTGATCATTTCTTCTGTAATTACGTCCTTTGTATCCGTTATCTTCACAATCTCGCCCTGTCTGAGGAGTATTGATCTGTTGGAATATTTCAAAGCAAGATTCAGGTCATGGATTACCGTAATAACGGTAAGATTATTTTCATTCAGCTTCTTTAATAAATTCATAATCTCAATCTGATGATTTATGTCAAGATATGTCAGGGGTTCATCAGCAATCAGCAGTTTACCTCTCATATCATCTTCCGTACCGAGCTGGACAAGTGATAAAGTAAGCAGCGCTTTTTGTCTCTGACCTCCGGAAAGTTCGTTCATTTTTTTATTCAGCAGATTTTCTATTCCTGTGATCTTTACGCTTTCCATTACTATATCCCGGTCAGCAATGCTGTATCTGAAATCCGTGAAATTTTTATACGGATACCGTCCGAGTAAAAGAAAATCCTTAACGTCAGAGTCAAAATGCATAAATTCATTTGACTGCGGAAGATAAGAGATCAGACCGGCTAATTCTTTTTTGCCGTAAGATAAAATATTTTTTCCCCGGAAAACTATGCTTCCCGAGTCAGGTAAATTAATCCCTGCAATTAATCTTATGAGCGTTGATTTACCCGAACCGTTTTTGCCGATGACGGCGGTAAAATCACCTTCGGAAATTTCCGCGCTGATATTTTTTAAACAAAAAGAACCTGAAGTAATTTTATCATTACCGTATGAATAATTAAGTCCGCTCATTTTTAGAAAATCAGTCATCTGATAAAAATCATTTTCTTCGGATCAAAATACCATTCGAACCTGAATGTATCATTATCTGGCAGAAACTCAGTCAGAGATATTCCTGATTTAGAAAATGAGTTTGTTAATGTTTTTCCCGTAAGTGCATTCAGCAATATCCCGAGTTTTGGTTCATGCCCTACAAACAATACTGCAGAAAAACTGCCTGAAACCCTTATCAGCTCAACAGCGCCGGAGACTGGTGTTTCGCTTTTCAGTTCATTTACAAGCCCGATATTTCCCGTATATCCCGTTTTTGCTGCTATAATTTCCGCAGTCTGAACAGCTCTTATCAGCGGACTTGTATATATCATATCCAGATCCTTAAAATATTCTTTCAAATAATCCGCAACTTCATTCTCTTTCTTCCTGCCGGTCTCTGTCAGGTATCTCAATGCGTCTGACTTGACTGTTTCAGTAAGGTGATCTATTGCGTCTGCGTGTCTTGCAAAAAATATTTTCAATTAAAAATGTGTGAAGATTTAGTTTACAAATTCAGCTGAGACAGGACAAACTCCGTTGGTATCAGTCAGTTTCACTTTTATAAAATCATTTTCAAAAACGTTTCCGGCATTTAACTTTACTCTGATATAATTTGAAGTAAGACCTTCTATTGTCAGATCATCTTTCAGAGATTCGAGTAAAACATTTTGTTCGGTTCCGATATATTTATTATAAAAATCAAACCGCTTGCTGTCTGAGATTTTTCTGAGTATTAAGCTTCTCCTTTTTCTTTCTGCAATATCCACTTTCCCCGGCATACTGACAGCATCAGTATTCCGCCTTTCGGAATAACTGAATACATGCAGATAATTTACGGGAAGTGCTTTTAAAAATTCAACTGTATTTTCAAAATGTTCATTTGTTTCACCGGGAAATCCTGTTATCACATCAGCGCCGATACAAATATCCTTAACTTCATCCTTCAGTTTTAAAATAGTTTCCATATACTGTTCGCGGTTATACCTTCTTCTCATCAGCTTTAAAATTTCATTATCACCGCTCTGAAGGGGGATGTGCATATGTCTGCAAAACTTTTCCGAGTTTTTGGCAAAATTAATTATTTCATTAGTGATGAGATTCGGCTCTATTGAACTAAGCCGGATACGTTCAATTTCCAGTCCGTCAAGCATTTGAAGAATGTCAATCAATCTGTAATTTTCATAACTGTAATCACCTGTATTCACGCCGGTCAGAACAATCTCTTTATATCCGGCATTGATTAATCCGACTGCATTGTTCAGAACTTTATCAGGAGAAAGACTTCTTGAAATTCCGCGGGCAAGGGGAATAGTGCAGAATGAGCATTTGTAATTACAGCCGTCCTGAATTTTCAGAAATGCTCTTGTTCTCGAATCTGTATCTGCCGAATAAGCTTCAAAAAATTCAACTGCGCTGCTTACAGAATTTCTGTAAATGCATGATAATTCTTTCTTTTCAATATTATCAATGTAATCAAGAAGTTTCATTTTCTCATTAATGCCAAGTACAAGATCTACGCCTTCTATTGATGCGATCTCATGCGGCTGCAGCTGCGCGTAACATCCGGTTACTATTACATAAGTATCGGGATTTTTTCTTAACACGCTTCTCACGATCTGTCTGCATTCTTTATCTGCATTTTCCGTTACAGAGCAGGTATTTAAAACGAAAACATCGGACGGCTCTCCGTATTCTTTAAGCTGAAAACCTTTTTGAGAAAATCCTTTGCCGATAGTAGAAGTTTCGCTGTAATTAAGCTTACAGCCGAGTGTATGTAGTGAAACGCTTTTCATTAACAACAATTTACAAAAATTGAGATGTAATTAGAATATATAAATATAAAGACAATTAATAAGCGAGATATATTTCACTCAATAAATAAAAATATAAAAATATGTTATTATCTGCTTTATTAAATTAATTTCCGGTTAATGTTAAGACAATATTTCTCCGTCCGCCGGCATTGCGGTGCTCACATAAATAAATTCCCTGCCAGATACCGAGATTAAGATTCCCGTCAGTTACCGGAATATTCAGACTGCACCCAATTAAAGATGATTTTATGTGCGAAGTCATATCATCAGGTCCTTCGGCTGTATGAAGATAATGTTGTCCAGCTTCCGGCACCATAATATTAAAATGTGATTCAAAGTCTTCTCTTACGGTCGGATCAGCATTTTCATTTATAGAGAGTGATGCTGAAGTATGTTTTATAAAAACATTGAGCATTCCTGTTTTTATGTATCTGAGTTCAGGAAGCGATCCTTTTATCTCATCAGTAATGATATGAAAGCCGCGTTTTCGCTGCGAGAGTGTTATTTCCTTTTGAAATATTTTCATTTATAATAATTTTTAAAGTATTCATTATTGATTCCTTAAATATAGATTTTAAAATTAAGTCAATAAAGGAATTTGTTTAATTGAATATAAAGTAAAGGAAATGAATACTGATAAATACCCGGCTTAAGTTCAATAAAAACAAAAAACTAACGGTCAGCCAATTATACTAACTTGATATAAAAATTGCATTATGTTAATTTTGAATTTACAACTCATTCTTAAAATTTAATTTCTAACTAAATGCCAGAAGAATACAAAGAGCCCGCGCCTTACAGAAAGGGCGAGGCCAATCCATTTGAATCAATGATGGTAAGGTTTGATAAAGCCTGCGAACTATATAATTTAGACAAAGGACTTTATAATTATTTAGCATCACCCGTAAAGCAAGTCATAGTTTCAATACCTGTTTCCATGGATGACGGAAGTCTCCAGGTGTTTGAGGGATACAGGGTAATTCATGATAATATTTTAGGACCTTCAAAAGGCGGAATCCGTTATTCTCCGGATGTAGATATTGATGAAGTAAAAGCACTGGCTTCATGGATGACATGGAAATGCGCGATTGCAAATATTCCCTTCGGCGGTGCAAAAGGCGCAGTCAAATGTGATCCGTCGAAATTATCTTCCAGAGAACTTGAGATGATTACAAGAAGATATACTGTTAACTTACTTGAAGTATTCGGACCGGATTCTGACATACCCGCTCCGGACATGAATACGGATGAACAGATCATGGCATGGATTATGGATACTTACAGCATGCATAAAAAAGAAACGGTAACCGGAGTTGTAACAGGAAAACCGATTATTATCGGCGGTTCCAAAGGAAGACGCGAAGCAACAGGAAGGGGAGTAATGATCGCTACTATGGCAGCGCTTAAAACTCTTGAAATAGATCCTACATCTACAACATGCGTTGTACAGGGATTCGGAAATGTCGGCTCTGTCAGCGCACAGCTTTTAAATGAAAAAGGTGTAAAAGTAATAGCTGTCAGTGACGTTTCCGGCGGATATTATGATAAAAACGGTATTGATGTAAACAAAGCGATTGAATATGTTTCAAAGAATAAGGTGCTTAAAGGTGGAAATTTCGGAACTTCAATTACTAATGAGGAATTGCTTGAACTTGAATGCGACATTCTCGTTCCTGCAGCTAAAGAAGATCAGATTTCCGCTCACAATGCTGACAGGATCAAAGCAAAACTCATAGTCGAAGGTGCTAACGGTCCTATCTCGGCTGATGCTGATGATATAATTTCAGGAAAAGGTATCAGAGTAATCCCTGACATACTTGCGAATTCAGGCGGAGTTATTGTCTCTTATTTCGAATGGGTGCAGGACAGAATAGGATATTTCTGGGATGAAGATGATATTAATAACAGACTGAACAGAATGATGACGGAAGCTTTTGATGTAGTTTATAAAACTTCCATTAAGTATAATACAACTCTGAGACTCGGAGCTTATATACATGCTATTGATAAAGTTTCCAAAGTACTGAAACTCAGAGGAATTTACGGTTAGAAAAATGAAAATAAAATACCTCCTGATTTTTGTTTTATTAATATTTTCAGGAGGTAAATGTATATGCCAGGAAAACCCGGGTAATCTTTATCTTATTGATAAACTGATAGAAGAAAGTTTTTTACCGTTGGAAAATAAGATGACAGCACTCGGTGATGAAAGTTTTTTTGAAATTGAAATAAATCAGGATAAACAGGAAGAGATTTATTTTCTGAATAAAGTAAAGCAAAGATTCAGCAGTTATAATTTGTTTTTAAATGAGAAGTTTGATACCTCTGATTACCGTATAACCTTCAGTAACATTGTCATAAAACCCGTTTATTCTAATATAAAAGGTTCTGATTTTACGGGAAATAAACTTACGGGAAGAGAAATACGCGTTTCATATGAATATGAAATTGTAAAAGCAGGAAGCAACGAACGGCTTTACAGTGACAGGGTATTGAAAAAAGCAAAAGACAGTTTTGATTCTGATATGATAAATCAGATCGAGGACATAAGATACAGCTTTACAAAAGGAAAATTACCTGAAGAAAAGGGATTAGAAAAATATTTATTTCCTTCAATTATTATAGCTGTATCTGCAGCTGCAATTATAATGTTCTTTTCTATCAGAAGTAATTAGTCTTAAGATATTAATCAAATTTAAAAATAACTTTTGCTTGTTTTAGTCAGTTTCTGAGAAACAGATCTGACAATGATGTAAAAAAATTAAATAAAGTATTGAAGAAAAAATTTTATTCGCTGCTGCTGCTGATTGCGGTTTCAGCGCTTGTTTCATGCAGTTCGTCAGATACTGGAAATATAAATACCGATGATCCCGAGAAAGCGTATTTTGCCGCAAAGTCAAACTATGATAAGGGAGATTATTTAGAAGCGATAGACGATTTCAATCTGATCAAGCTGAAATTTTCCGGTACAAGTATAATTGACAAAAGTATTTATTTTCTCGGTATGAGTTATTATAAACGGGAAGAGTATATACTGGCTATTTATGAGTTTGAAACACTTGTGAAAAATTACCCTTCAAGCGAATATTCTGAAAATGCAAGATTTAATATGGCAATGAGTTATTACAAACTTTCGCCGGCGTATAATCTTGATCAGACATATTCCCGTTATGCAATAACCGAGTTTCAGAACTTTCTTGACCTCTATCCTGACAGCAAACATGCAAGATCAGCGGATAAAAGAATAGCTGAGCTGAAAAACAAGCTGGCTTATAAAACATACAAAAGCGCCGAGCTGTATTACAATCTGGAAAACTACAAAGCAGCGCTTGTTTATTACAATAATATTCTGGAAGAATATTTCGATTCCAAATATGCAGATGACGCTCTTTACGGAAAGATTCAGGTTCTCATAATTAAAAAAATGTTTGAGGAAGCAAAGAAGGAGATAAAAAGGTTTGAAGAGATCTTTACATCAAGTGAATTCCTTTCGAGAGTAAAAACTTTAAAGACGAGAATACCGGCATGATAAATAAACTGAAAACAGTAAAGAGCTCGCAGGTAAAAATGATCGAACTGGTTCTGCCGAATGATACCAATATTCTTGGCAATCTTCTCGGAGGCAGACTTATGCACTGGATTGACATAGCAGCAGCCTTGTCTGCTGCAAGACATTGTAACTCTGTTGCAGTTACAGCTGCAGTGGATAATCTTGTGTTTCATCATCCTATAAAGCTCGGAGATATTGTAAGACTTAAAGCTTCGGTAAACAGGGCGTTTAATACTTCCATGGAAGTAGGGGTCAGGGTAGAAATTGAGGAAATTAAAACCGGCGAAATAACTCATTCAAACAGCGCATACCTTACATTTGTAAATATAAATACGGAAACAAATAAACCTGCAAAAGTAAGCGAGATCATTCCGGAAACACCGGAAGAAATAAAGCGGTATGATCAGGCACTGTTAAGAAGAAATCAGAGGTTAACCGAAAAGCACGGTATCATTAAAAATTAAATTCCCGGTATTAATATCAATGCATGAAAAGTATTGAAATAGTTTGTGATAATTTATCCAAAATCTATTCCGGAAAAGTCATATTCAAGAACCTTTCTTTAAAATTATCTTCAGGTAATTCTGTTTCCATACTCGGAAAAAACGGATCCGGTAAATCAACTCTTATAAAAATTCTCTCAGGAATTATTTCGGCTAACAAAGGCAGTATTACAGTCAGCGAAAACAATATTCCCGTCCCGGGAAATCTCTGCTATACGAAAATTGGTCTTATTTCCCCTTACCTTAATCTCTATGATGAGCTAACTGCATACGAGAATCTTAAATTTTTTTGCGGATTAAAAAATAATTCTGATATCGGAATTGATGAGAAAATTAATTTTTATCTGAACAGGGTTAAACTTTTTGATAAAAGAAATGAAACAGTGAAAAATTTTTCATCGGGCATGAAGCAAAAGTTAAAACTGATCTTTGCTGTAATAAATGAACCCGGAATTTTATATATGGATGAACCAGGCACTAATCTTGATTCGGAGGGAATCGACATAGTTTATGAAACTGCGGAAGAACATAAAAAAAACGGAATACTTGTCGTTGCAACTAACGATAAAGAAGATATAAAACTTTGTGAGAGATCGATTAATATAGAAGATTATAAATAATAAAATGCTTCTTAAAAATTCATATCTGGTTTTTAAAAAAGACTTAAGCTCAGAGCTTCGTACAAGATATGTTATTAATTCTCTACTGATGTTTGTACTTGTTACAATTTCAATTATCCGGTTTGCAATTGGCGATGAAAAAGCTGACAATGAAATTCTGACAGGATTACTCTGGATAGCTGTGTTTTTTACTTCTGTCAGCGGTCTGTCTAGGACTTTTGTAAAGGAAGAGGAAAAGGAAACATCTGTTGCTCTTAAGTTATCCACCGGCTCTGACAGCGTTATAATCGGAAAGCTTTTGTTTAATTCGGCACTGACATTCTCACTCAATGCGCTTATACTTTTTTTGTTTGTTATTATTACGGATTATCAGATTAAAAACCTGAGCGGATTTCTTCTTGTTTTAATATTCGGTAATCTTGGACTTGTATCTGCATCTACTATTATAGCCGCCATTATTTCAAAAGCGAATTCAAAAGGAACCCTGTATCCGGTTCTTTCATTTCCTGTATTGCTTCCTCTTCTTATTACTGTTATAAATGCAACCAAACTTGCAAGTCTGGGAGCTGAAACAGACAAGCTGTTCGGAGAGATACAAATACTGGTCTCATATTTTATAGTAGTAACGGTTGCATCCTTAATGTTGTTTAAGTATGTCTGGGAAGATTAGTTAATTGAAATGATAAATTTATAAATTTAAATTGTTATCAAGTTTTTCATCACAAGATTCAGGATAAAGTAAAAAAATATGAATAAAATTTTCACATGGCTTGTATTTTTAATAATAACAGGTGTAATAATTTCAGGCATTGCAATGCCTATACCTGACATTCCTGCACTCGGTGATAAAGCGAGAGTTTTATATTTTCATGTGCCGATGTCATGGATTTCCGTACTTGCTTTTTTTATGTCAATGTGGTATTCGATAAGATATTTAAAGACGAAGGATCTTGATTATGACATCAGATCATATTCCTGCGCGCAGCTTGGATTTTTATTCTGCATTCTTGCAACTGCGACAGGATCTTTGTGGGCTAAATTCAGCTGGGGTTCATTCTGGAACTGGGATCCGAGACAGACTTCGATTTTTATTCTGCTTCTGATATACGGAGCTTATTTTGCTTTGAGATCGGCAATAGATTCAGAAGATCAGCGCGCAAAGCTGTCATCAGTGTATGCGATAATTGCAGCAGTTACTGTTCCGTTTTTTGTATTTATAATGCCGAGGATAGTGGAAAGTCTTCATCCGGATCCTATAATTAATACGCAGGGTAAAATTAATATGGACAGCTCAATGCTGATTGTTTTTATCTCTGCTCTGACGGGATTTACTATGCTTTATCTCTGGATGCTCAATTTAAAAGTAAGAATAGAAAAAGTAAATTATAAAAAATTAAGTTTAAACGATTAATAATTTTTATGTATGATTTTTTAGAAACAAATTCACTTTATATTGTTATGCTGATTGTCCTGATTATCTGGGTTGGGATTTTCGGATATCTCAAATCAATTGACAATAAGATAAAAAAGATTGAGAATTCGGATAAGTAAATGCTGAAAGTTTTTTTATAATTGTAACTGCGTTTTAATATTTTTATTTAAAATATTCTTCATCATATCCGCCGAATTCGGAAGCTCCGCTGCTTCCGGAGAACATACTTCCGAGCATATCTTTGTACATTATCACAGAATCAAGTTCATCCTTTGCAATTTTTGAATTCTGATGCAGACCGTCCAGAACAAATTCCATAAGCGAAGCCAGTTCATAATCATTCTCAAAATACTGAGGATATTTTCTGACAAAATTTTCCAGACCGTCGACTTTTTTTAATTCAGCAAAGTATTTTTCAAAAGTCATATCATCTTTGATGTTTACTTTGCCGCCGAACTGAAACCATTCTGTAATTTCAGAATAAGGATCTTTAATGCTTTTTTCCTGCTGAGATTTTTCGCCGGATCTCTTTTTCAGCTTCTGCAGAGGATCGGGAAAATATTTTTTAAAAATTTCCCTCACTGATTTTGAAATCAGAGCTTTAGCGACTTTTAACGAGCCTTCCTGCTCGCCTTCAAAGACAAGCTCAACTTTACCGGTGATTCCGGGTAGTATTGAAAGCACATCGCACATTCTCGGCATTATAAAATCTTCGTTATTCATTATCGATCTTCTTTCAGCATTGCTGATAAGATTTTCCATTGAAGAAATAGTTAGTCTTGCGCTCACGCCTGACTTCTGATCGACGAATTCGCTGACCCTTGCCTGCATTGCAGTCATTTCAATTATTTCCCTGAAATAATAAGGTATGTGAATTTTTTTCTTTTCGTTTCTTTCAGTCCATGAATTTGACTCAGTGATCCTTATTCCGTCTTCAAGGACCTTAGGATAATGTGTTATGATCTGAGAATCAATTCTGTCTTTTAAAGGAGTTATAATATTTCCCCTGTTTGTATAATCTTCAGGATTTGCCGTAAAGACCATTAAAATATCAAGAGGAATTCTTATGTTGAATCCTCTGATCTGAATATCTTTTTCCTGCATTATATTAAGAAGCCCGACCTGTATCCTCGGCTGAAGATCAGGAAGTTCGTTAATGACAAAAACGCCTCTGTTTGTCCTGGGGATAATTCCGAAATGAATCGCTCCTTCGTGGGAATAATGCAGTCTGTGATTGGCGGCTTTTATCGGATCGATGTCACCGATTAGATCAGCAATATTCACATCCGGAGTTGCCAGCTTCTCGCTGTATCTCTGTTCCCGGTATATCCATTCTATTTCAGTCTCGTCACCCGAGTCATTAATAAGGTCAACGGAATATTTTGAAATGGGATTAAAAGGGTTGTCGTTTATTTCTGATCCTTTAATAATCGGAATGTATTCATCGAGAAGCTCAGGGATAAGTCTTGCAATTTTCGTTTTCGCCTGGCCTCTCAGTCCGAGTAATATTATATCGTGCTTAGAAAGAAGAGAATTTATTAAAGAAGGAATTACGCTGTTATCATAACCGATAATCCCTTTAAAGAAAGTTTCTTTGTTCTCTATTTTTTTTATCAGATTGTTTCTGATCTCATCTTTTACTGTTAATACTCTGTAACCGGATTTCTTTAATTGTCCCAGGGTTCTTATTTCGTTTCGATTCATTAAATTCAGGCAGGTAAATTATTTTTAAATTAATTTGCAGATACTTTTTTTTGTCTATCCGTTAAACTGAATATAAGAATTCAGCATTTCTATTTTTTCTTCTTTCTGATTCATATCATACAGCATCAGATCCCTTATGGATATTATTCCTTTCAGGTCCTGACCTTCGATAACAGGCATATGCCGTATGTTTTCCTGTTTCATAATCTGCATACAGTATTCAGGCGTATCGTCTGAATCTATTACAATAACTTTTTTTGTCATTACGTCATCTACCGGAGTTTCAAACAGGTTAATTTCTTTTGCGATGCATTTTCTGAGAAGATCTCTTTCGGAGAAAATTCCTATGAGCTTAAGCTTTTCAGACTGCTCAAGTACAGGAACCGCTCCAATGTTATGAAGTCCCATGAATTTTGCGACATCAATTATTTTCATTCCCGATTTTACAAAATGCATTGGCTTGTCTTTTATAAGATCTTTTAGAGTTTTCATTTTTTACCTCCGGAAAGTTTTTCAGAAAAATATGCAATAAATTTTCAATAAGCAATATTATCATTTAAAGAATTTAGATTTTTTGTTAGCCGGAACTTTTGTCCGTTTATAAATTCAAACGTCAGGATTTGTGTCCTGACGCAATCAATTTTAATTTTAAATAATATATGTCTGAATATTAGCCAACAGAAATCATGAATTTATCTGACTTTGATTATTACTTCAATCCGCTCTTCTTCAGCTCAAGCAAATAATTTGTGATAAGATTTTCATAGTCCTCAGAAAATCCTTCCCTGCTTAATCTGAGAAAATCTTCCTTCAGCGCATTATATGAATTTGGTCCGCTGAGAATTATTTCAGGCGGTGAGTTTCTGCTTATATTCTCTCCGGGTCTTGATTCTCTTTTAGGTTCAAAATCTTTTTCCCTTTGAGAAAGCCGCGCATCCAGAAGTCTTGATAATATCCTGTTCTGCTTTTCAATTAATTTATCATCTACATTATATTCGCTGAGATCTTTTACAATCTCCTGCATTTCCCTTTGTATCTCATCCATATTCCCGAGTACTTTCTCTCCGCTTCTTTCCTGCTCTCTTTTTAACTCTTCATTGAGCATCTCAAGTGATTTCTGAATCTGCTGCTGCTCCATGCTGAGCCGCTGCATCTCCTGCTTTTGCTCCTGTGTCAGTCCGTCCGGAGAATTTCCTTTTCCGTCTTTTCCTGTTCTTCCGTTTTCACCGGAATTACCTTCCATACCCATCTTTCCTGATTTGCCGTTCATTCCCATCTGCTGAGCAATTATATCGCTTAATCTGTCCATAAGCTGTCCCATATTACCTGAACCGGGTTTATTTCCCTTTCCGCCTTTGCCGCTTTTACCCATCTCTGAAAGCATATCCCCAAGCATCTTTGCAGCGTTATCCAGTGATTCTTTTGCTTTTCCCTGATCGCTCGAAGCTTCTTTCTGCTTCATCTCGCCGAGTTCCTTTCCGGCTTTGTCCATTTTATTATATGAATTTCCCAATTCTTTCCCAAGCTCCGGCGACATCTTCATTCCCATCTTTGAAGCATTCATCAGATCATCAATCGTTTCTGAAAGTTTATTCTGCAGATCTCCCTGGTCTTTTTTATTCTGCTGAAATTCTTCCTTTTCATCGTCATCAAGTTCATCAGTTTTATCTTTAAGCTCCTGCTGTCTCCTGCTCATCTCTTCAAGTTCTTTTTTAATGTTTTTAAGTTTTTCAGTTAACTTGCTTTGCTTATCCTGTGAATCCATCATTTCACTCAATGCGTTTTTCATTTTCTCGTCCATATTGTTAAGCTCTTCAAGTATTTCTTCCTGCGTTTTCTCTGAATTGCTTTTCTGTGATTTTTTTAATTCATCACTCGACTTCTGCATTTTATTCTCCAACCCTTTTTTATTCATCTCCTTTTGTATTTTCTCAAGCTCTTCGGGGCTAAGCTCATCCTTCATTTTATTCATTTCGTCAATCAGTTTCTGAAGCTCGTCATTAAAATCTTTGGTCTGCTCTTCTATATCCTTTTGCTTTTGTGAAAGTTCATCCATTTTATTTCTATCACTGCTCTGAGTGTTTTCAGTTTCCTTCTTCAGCTGCTCCTGCTTTTTTGCAATGTCTTCAAGCTTCTGAGTAAGTTCTCCGAATTTCTGCATGTTCTCAATTTTCTTCATCAGCTCCATCGCCTTTTCCATATATTTCTTAAATGCCTCTTCATCAAATTTAAAATTCTTTAAAGCTTCCTTAAGCTCTTCTTCGTTATTCTTCTTTAACGCTTCCTTAAGCTTTTCAAGCATTTTCTGTAATTCAGGTGTATTGATCTTATTAAACATTTTCTGAAGCTCCATATACTGCTCAAGTGTTTTCTCATCAAGCATGTTATTCTTCTGCATCTCTTCCATATTCTGATCAAGTTTATTCTGAGCTGAATTCATATTCTTCTGAAAATTATCAAGTTTCTTCTCCAACTCTTTTTTGCTTTCCTCATTTAGTCCAAGCTCTTCATTTCTCTGAAGCTGTTTTTTAATGTCCTCGATATTCTTATTCAGCTCTTCCATCTGATCATAAGCAGACTCCATTTCCAGTTTTAATTCCTTTGTCAAAACTTCACTCTCCTTGAGAATATCAGAGATCGATTTATACTGTAAGGTTTTTATTTCAGATCTTGCAGTCTTACCTGTGTTATCCGTTACTTCCGTAAAATATTCAGCGCTCTCTCCCGAGCGGAGATTCAGTCCGGTTAAATTCCATATATAAGGCACTTCCAGAGATGTTGCAGTCGGATTTTTAATCTCTATGTTTAAGTATTTATATTCAGGAGCTGCACCGTCTCCTGCTAATAATTTAATTTTTCTGTAACCCAAAACAAGTTTTGAAAATCCGTAATCATCTGAGATTCTTGATCTGACTAACAATTCTTTTTCTCCCTTAAGCTCCAGGTTTGATTCCGCAGGTTCGACAATAGTAATTCTCGGCGGTTCGTCAGGGAGAACTTTTATAGTGTATTGTTTGAAATTTCTGTTCACTCCGCCTTTAGTATCCTTAAGTATAAATCTGTAACTGCCGCTTTCATTTACAATAACGTTTCCTTTTGCAGCAGAGCCGTTATGCTCAAATGCAACGGTATTTCCGTTGAGATCAATTCCGGCAAAAGAAAGATCAGCGCTTGCATTCAGACTGAATTCAATATTGCTGCCTTCAGGGCAGTAGATGTTTCCTTCATTTTCCGGTAGCGTCTTTTCCGGTATCCCGGTGAATTCAGGCGGAATTATTCTTACTGTAAAATTTTTGATAACAGGATATTCCGATACAGTGATTTTATATTCTCCCGATCTGATTCCATTATATTCAGCAAAATAAATTAAATCATTTATTGTATTTTTAATTGTACCTGTAAAATTATTTCCGGTCTCTGAAATTAATTTTACCGGAGCAGACAGCTTTTCATTTCCGTCCGGATGTATTTGTTTTGTAAATAAATTTATTTCCTTAATATTTAATTCGTCCGATGTTGATTTGATTGTAACGCCTACTATGACTTCCTCTCCTGCGGAGATCTCAATATCTCCCGGTATTATATCAAAGGAAATTCCTGTATTATCATCGAGAAAATTATAATTATGATTTACAATTCTTTTTACGGCGCCGTTAAGATCTGCCGGAAAAATTAAAAACGCTGAAACTATGAATACTAAAACTGAAAGTAATATTAAAAGATATTTCTTAAGTGATGAAAACTTTATAAATGATGAAAGGTCTTTCGGACTTGCAATTTCGTTAATGCTTTTTAAGTCTTCCTCTATTAGTTCTTCTGAAAATACTTCATTCTGTTCTCTCTTTTTATGCGGCATTACAAGCGACAATGAATTTGATAACTTATCCTTTATATCTCCGTAATTATCCCCTACTTTTCTGGAATAAGAAATCAGATCAAAACTTCCGATCAATCCTGATCTCTTCAGAATAAAATTTAATATTAAATATGTGATAGTAGTTACAGACACGGAAAGGAATCCCCAGTAAAAAATTCCTCTTACGCCGGTCCCGTATCTGAATATTGATTCGCTTACAATTAATAAAAATCCCGCAGATAAAAGTATTATAAAAGTTAAAAGGATATTTTTTGAGAATTTAAAAAGAAGTTCTTTCTTATTTACAGCAGTTAATTTCTTTTCTAAATTATTATAAATGGATGTTACACTGACAGGATAATTCATTCTTAATAGTTAGCAGTTAATAGTTAGCAGTTAATATTTTGTTGTTAGAAATCAGTAGTTTTTGTTTATTTTTTAAAAACATTTGTCATTTAAGATTTATCTTTCAAAATTGAATAAGTATAACCTTTGAATGTGAATATTGTTTCACCTTGCTTATTTTCAATTTTAACAATATCTGATTTAAAATAAAAGTTCTTATGAAATAATTTTAATCTGATATTTTATGAATTACAATTTAAATATTTTAATCCGTTTATATCAATTAAATTCTCCAATATTCAGCTGAAACATTCAAAATTAATTTTCATCAGTCATCTAAACCATTTTAAAGTTACCGGCATCTAAGTTATGAGCAAAGAAAATAAAATGAATCCGGATCAGGTTTCTATAAATTTAATTCCGAAAAGTTCGGATCCTGAGGTTAAATTCATTAATGACGCGCTGAAAGGCAGTAAAGAAGCTTTCAGAAGAATATTTGATGACAATGTCTCAAAGGTTTATTCGGTATGTTTCAGATTTACCGCCGACTATGATCTTGCAAAAGAGCTGACGCAGGAAGTTTTTATAACTGCATGGAAAAAGCTGACTTCATTCAGATTTGAGTGCAGGTTTTCCACATGGCTGCACAGTATTGCCGTTAATCAGTTTCTAATGCATGAAAGGACTTTGAAAAGGATTTTAGCCGGAAGGGAAGAATATTTGAAGCAGACACGGGATAATATTGATCAGAATAATAATGACCTGAACATTGATCTGCAGAATGCAATTATGAAATTACCCGATCAGGCAAAAGCAGTCCTGATACTGCATGACGTGGAAGGATTTATGCATAATGAAATTGCTGAAATTATGAATATCAAAACCGGCACTTCAAAAGCTCATCTTCACAGAGCGCGAAAATTATTAAGAGAGGAGTTAAAAAAATGACTGAAGAAATAAACAAAGAAAATATCTGCGGTGAGATTGAGCTGCTTATTGATGAACAGATAGAAGGAATGATCTCACTTTCCGATAAGCAGAAAATGGAAATTCATGTTGCTGATTGTCCCGGATGTAAAGAATATCTTAAGAATACTCTCGAAACCATAAATAGTATTGATAAGCTGAATTCTAAAAACTTGTCGCTGCAGAAAAACGATCAGGAAAAAATGTGGGAAAGTATTTCAGATAAAATTAATTTCAGCGAACATTCGGACAAAGTGAATTCCCAAAATGAAAAATCCGCAAACAGTTATTCTATTTTCCGGAAAAAATATGCCTGGATATCCGGCATTGCCGCTGCGATAGCAGTTGTATTTATTATCTATGCAGTTAAAAACTGGGACTTCAGTCAGGGAAAAGATTCGCTGAGTTATTCATTCGGTCTGCCTACTTACTGGAAAGTGGTCAGCGTAAAAGGTTCTCCGAAAATTAATGATATGAATATAGTCAGCTCTGACAGCGTTAAGGAAGGTCAGTGGATCACTACGGACAGCGTTTCGATCGCTGAGTTAATTATTGCTGATATCGGGAAAGTAACAATAGAACCGGATTCAAAAGTTATACTGGTGAAAGGAGCAGACAGTACTCAGCAGATATTTGTGGAATACGGAATGGTGAATACTGAAAATAAAAGCGGTGATAACCGGTCATTCAAAGTCGGAATTCCTTCGGCGGTTGCTGAAAATAAAGGCGGCTCTTACTCGTTAAAGATCGATAAAAACGGCGACGGTATGATCGTTGTAAAGTCAGGAAAAGTGGATGTGCTTTCTGCAAATAAAAATGCAATAGTCCCCGCGGGAAATATTGTTATGACTAAAAACGGACTCGGTGTCGGTACTCCTTTCAACGAGCAGTCAAGCCCTGGATTTAAAAACGCATTGTTTAATTTTGACTTTGGAAACTGTAATGACGCCTGTATGAATGTAATTATTAAAAATGCTAAAATGACTGACGCTGTTTCTCTTCTGAATATTCTGAACGGCGGCAAAGCAGTAACCGAAACAAAGGAAGAAATTTACAACAAGGTGGTAACCTTAATCCCGCCGCGCGCTCCGGTTCATAAAGACAGTCTTGAATTCTTTGATGAAAAGGAACTTGAAATATGGATCGACGACATTCAGCAAAAAATTGAGACCGATCTGAAAGGTTCCCTTGAAAAGCTGGAGGCGGATCTTTTGAAATATAAAGATGACATTCAGAAGTTTTATTTTGACTCTGCAAAGTTTTATTTCTTTCCGGAAAATTTTGATTTTACTGAAACTCCGGGAGTCCCTCATACGCCTGAGACTTATGAGAATAATTATTATTATAAATACTCTGATGATTCCGTAAAATTTAATTCAGAAGAAATGAAAAGAGAAATGGAAGAACTGAAAAAAGAAATTAAAGAATCCAATAAATATAATAAGGAAGAGCTTGACAGAGAAATGGAACAGCTGAATAAAGAACTGCAGGAACTTAACAAGGAACTAAAGGAAAATATTTATTTCAATAATGAAGAGTTTAAAAAGGAAATGGAAAAAGTGAAAGAGGATATTCAGAGATCAGTCAAGGAATATAAGTCCAATCAGAATTATAAATTTAAAGAAGGTGATAGTAATGAAGATTCTGATGAAGGTTCCAAAGATACTGAAAACTCTGGAGTTCCCGAAGCTCCTGATCCGCCTGAAGATCCTCCGGATAATAAATGAATCTATTAACTAAATATTAAATCCGGGAAAGCATTTTCTTGCTTGCCCGGATTTTATGTATAAGACAAAAAATTTGGCTATACCGTAAAGATTTGACATTCCCGTGAAATCGGGAATCAGGTAGTGTATTGAATCAGAAATAATTTTAAATAAAAAGTATAGAGTTTATTTTGATATAAAGAAAAGAATAATTTTTTAAAAATCCGGTTTTAGCAGTTCATTCGAAGATATTGTAAATTTAGCAGTTCATTTTAAATTTTAGATTCCCGCTTTTGCGGGAATTACAGATAATAAAGAGTGAATGGAAAAAATATTTTTATCTTGTACTTAAGCCCTGATTTGTCTTAACAATTAAAGATTGTAAGTTTGAGTTAAAATTTTTAGTTTAGCATAATTTTTCACTCATTAAAATACTGAATGTCCGAAATTTCCGATAACATTAAAATTTTCATTGCAATACTTGTTCTTGTAAATCCCCTGGAAGGAATTTCAATTTTTCTTTCAAAAACAACCGGCATTGATAAGGATATTAAAGCACGTATAGTCAGAAAAACCACTATGTCGGTTTTTGTTGTGATGATAGTTTCATTATTTTTCGGAAAGTTTGTCCTCACTCTTTTCGGTATCGGAATTCCGTCATTCACGATCGCAGGCGGGATAATAATTTTTTTAATAGCGCTTGATATGGTTTTGGGAAAATCAGATTCAGGTGAAAAAAGTCTGCCTAATGATCCTAACAAGAATCCTGAAGATATAGCTGTCGTCCCGCTTGCTATTCCGATGCTTGCCGGTCCCGGTGCAATCAGCAGCATTATACTCTACGGCAGCAACAGCAAAGGTATTATGAATGATCTTATACTTGTTGTGATTCTGGTTCTCGTGGCGGGTGCAGTATGGCTTTCTCTTAATGCAGCTTCGAAAATGGAAAAGAAACTCGGTAATACCGGAGTTAAGATCCTTACTAAAATATCAGGTCTGCTCGTTGCGGCTATTGCGCTGGAAATGATCTATCAGGGATTAATACAATTGTTTCCGAATATACAGTGAGTAAATATTAATCTTTTTTTAATAAACCTGAAAACTTAATTCAGTTTTAATCTTCATCGATCTCATGAGTTTTTTTAAGCTCTGCAGATCTCTTCTTCTCTGACATTGTTATAAATGCAACTGATATCAGAATAAATATCAGCGATACCCAGTCAGATGTACCGGGGAATTTTCCTCCGAAAAAATAATGAAAAATTAAAGTAGCAGCAGTACCGGCAATTAAAGAAGTGAGCCGGTTAACAAGTCCGGCAAACGTTGCCGTCCTGCCCTTGAACATAAATATAAACACGGAGAAAAATGCGACAGCCCCGAAAGCTGTTCCGGCAAATACCGCCCATCCCCAGTCTTTAACAGGATTATTAATTGATTCCACAAACTCCGTGATCTGCGGTCCCGTCCATCCGAACATCTGCGGAGAGAAATAAATAAATATTCCTACTACAACCATTGTCAAAAACGCCGCGATCTGCTCGACTGCAAAAAATCCCTTATTGTCCTGCTTAACATCCTTTCCCCTCGTGTTTTTATAATAGTTCATGATATATATTCTGATGGAATACGCTATAATGTATGAAGTTAAAATTATAACGGCGGCGGCATTATAAATAAAATCAAACCCGCCGTCTTTCTGCCATAACAGATTTATACAAACAGCAATGATTGCAAATACAACCGCAATATTCTCTTCCATATAGACCTTCTTCTTTAAAATTCCTGATCTTATCTGCAGCGCATCTACCACGCGGCTTATAATAATTACGCTGCCTCTCATTATTACCATTGCAACCATAACGGAAATTGGAAGCGAATACATCAGTGTAGTAGTTGGAATTATTACGGCTGTGCATACTCCGGACGGGATGATGTATAAAAATTCTTCAGGCATTTTCATTCCGAGAAAAGTAGTATATCCGTTTGTCTGAATTTTATACCATTTCAGAACCAGTACAATTGACAGCGCTAATAAAGTGCCGCCGGCTGTGCTGTAAACTAAGTACTGTATGTTCTTCATCCCCGGAAATCCCAGATCAGAACTGCCCAGAAAATATTTTACGCTGACACCTGTAACTACATAAAATAAAAAATAAAATATACAAAGCTCTATCAGTCTTCCGGTACTGCCGTCTTTTGTTTTAAACAAGATTCTTCGGTTTTAAATGAATAAAAAAGTTATATATTACCTAAGAGATAATTTGTGAATAAAATTATATAAAGCAATAAACCTGCGGAGCCGGTAATCATATGATATATTCCGCCGGATTTTCCGAATGGAATTATTACCATCATCATAATTGACATTATGCATAAAATAAATCCTGAAGAACTGATTTCAGCGAAAGCTAAAATAAACAAAAGATTTATAATAATAACTGCAAACATTAACTGATGAATTTTTTTTGAAACGGAAATCATTTTGAATCTTAGAAGCCAGCCCGCTGAATAATTTATCAGATAAAAGATCAGTCCGCTGTATATTAAAATGCCTCCTGTTTTCAATTTATTTATACTTCCCTCCGAATTTATTCCTGAATGCAATTTCTTCCGGCTCTTTCCTCTGCGATGACTTCCAGTCAATGACCGGTCTTTTAATTTCCGGATCGGTATATCCCATTCTGAATACAGCCATTAATTCGTAATCGTCATTTACTTTTAACAGATCTGACACAACTTTCCATTTTTCGGGAATTTCTCCCGGAGTTGAGATAAACTGCATACCCATCCCCACCGATGTAGTAACAAGCCATAATGTCTGTATAACTGCGCCCATTGAGATCACAGAATAAATTCCCGAAAGCTCTTCCTTTTTATATTCTTCTTTTGTCAGAACAATTGCAAAAAGTAAAGGAGATGTTGACACAAGTTTTTCCTCATCATTGCCGAGTATCCGCGACACTTTAAATCTGGAAATGATTTTCCCGCCGGCTTCGGAAAAAATGGATTTTGCAAACGGCTTAAGAAAAGCAGGAAGATGGTCAATGTGAATCCCGTCCTTTGTCATTTCCATTTCTTCTTCGCTGAACCGGAAATATTTTCTGTACTGCTTCCAGAATCTTCCGTCGTCCATTAATTCCGTCATCGCGTCTCCGGCTGTAACTGCGATTTTTTTTATAATTTCCTTATCATCAATTATTATGAATCTCCACGGCTGTGAATTGAAATGACTGGGGGAATGTGAAGCCATTCTTATCAGCAGTTCTATGTGCTCTTCTGATACTTCTTTGTCCGCGAATCCGGAGTTTGCTGTTCTTCTGTTTTTAATTGCATCAATAAGATCCATTTAGTTCAGTATATGTTTTCTGTAAAATGATTCAATAAATTAATTGCCTATTCTGTAATGACCTGTAATTTTCCATCTGAATATTTTATCCTCATCAGCAATATGTCCGGGATCAGGATGATTGTGAATGACTTTATACCTTTCTCCTGTGAAGCTGTCGGAAACAATTCCGATGTGATCACTCGCCCCGTCCTGATTCATATCCCAGACCACAATATCTCCCGGTAAAAAATTTTCATCTTCTATTACATTCCAGTTCTTTGCAAACCATACTTCAAGATTCATCACTCTCCTGTGATCAATATTCGTATCCGGCTTTTTGTTTCCCCATCTTGCGAAAGGATAATCAGACCTGTTTGAAATTATATCTTCATGAAGTTCCATCTGAAGATCCGCAACGCCTCCGTATCTGAGTGAACGAACTATAACATCAGTGCAAACGCCGATCGCCGGATCGAGATCGCCTTCAGGATAAATTTTCTTTCCTTTATCTTCACCGTTTTGAAAAGTGAGTACATAATATCCCATGGTCAGATCATATTCGGTATTATCACTCAGATTCATTTTAGCTCCTTCAACAATTTTTTTCTGAAGATCAGTCAGCACAGGTTTATTCTGAGAAAATGCAGAATCTTCACGCGCGGGAAATTTAGATTCAGGCGTATTGCTTTCTGAATTACAGCTTGTAATATAGAATATTGAATGGAATAATATGATAAAAATTAATTTCACGGAAGAGTAAATTATTTAGGAAAAATTTAAAATATTTCGTTTATTAAAAAAAACTATCTTCCGAAATCATCAGATATTCTTCTTATGTCATCTTCATCCGAAGGGTTGCCGGGAATTCTGTGAACCCATATTTCCGCAATTACTCCCCAGTCATCAAGTCCGGCCAGTCTGTGCCTTGTTCCCAGCTTCATCTCTACAGTATCGCTTTCATTATAAATTCCCATTTCATCCGGCTGCGTATCATCAGGGCTCATATAAATTCCTACGGGACCTTTTATTACTCTCCACAATTCCGATCTTCTCTCATGAGACTGCCACGAAAGTTTTTTACCCGGCTCTACTACAAGTATCTTCGGGCTTAATGTAAGCTCTTTCGTTTCTTCCGGAAGTTCCAGCCCGTCAAAATAAATATTCAGAAAATCTCCCAGACTTTCATCAGCTATTTTAAAAAATCCGCCCCACGGTCTTTCGAAATCCTCGCCGGAAATTTTTAAACGGTTTGATCCGATCTTCTTTTTTACTTCATCATATACTTCTTCTTTTGACTGCATAATATTTTATTTTAATTTACTGATAATTTTTTCTGAAATAGTATCGCCTATTGAAAAAGCAGAAGTCGCCGCCGGTGAAGGAGCGTTGCATACGTTTATAATATGTTCATTTTCCGCAAATAAAAAATCGTCAATAAGTGTTCCGTCTGATGAGCATGCCTGCGCTCTCACACCGCTGCCGCCGGGAATCAGATCATCCGCTGTGATTTCAGGTATTAGCTTCTGCAGTGACCTGACAAATTCTTTTTTTGAAAACGATCTGTAAAATTCATAGAATCCGGTCTTAAAATATTTCGCGGCTATTTTTCTGAATCCGCTGTATTTTAAAATTTCCGCCGACTCTCGGAAATTTATATCGCTTTTCTTGTAACTCTCTCTGCCAAATGCAAGAACGGCGTTCGGACCGGCTTCTGTTATTCCGTCTGTCCTTCTTGTAAAATGTACTCCGAGAAAAGGAAACTCAGGATCAGGTACGGGATAAATAAGATTCTTAACTAATCTCCTGCTTTCATCCCTGAGTCTGTAATATTCGCCTCTGAACGGAATGATTTTAAAATCAGTTTTCATACCGCTCAATTCTGAAATTCTGTCAGAGTATAATCCGGCGCAGCTTACCAGACATCCTGCCGAGTATGTTTCGCTTTGTGTTTTGACAGATACTTCATCTGATGAACATTTAATTTCAGTTACTCTTTCATTAAAATTTATGCAAACTTTTTCCTTTAATAATTCGGCGTAAATTTTTTCACATACAGTTTTATAATTTACTATCCCTGTCTGCGGAACATGAAGCGCTTTTAAACCGACAGCATGCGGTTCATATTTTTTTATTTCATTTTCGGAAATTACGCTTAATCCGGTAAGACCGTTTTCAGTTCCTCTTTCGTAAAGTATGTTTAATCCGTTAATCTCATTTTCTGATACTGCAATTATCAGCTTTCCGCAAATTTCATAACTTACGTTATACTCATTACAAAATTCAAGAAGAAGCTTGTAACCATTAATGCAGTTCAGCGCTTTACTGCTGCCCGGTTTGTAATAAATTCCGGAATGAATCACGCCGCTGTTTCTGCCCGTCTGATGCGCAGCAAATATGCTTTCTTTCTCAAGAATACAGACTTTTAATCCGGGTGATTTTTTTAAAAGCCGGAAAGCAGCGGCTAAACCGATTATGCCTGCTCCGATTATAACGATATCAAAATTTCTCATTCACGAATAGTTCAAAATAAGCAATATCAAATTTAAAAATAGTTACATTAATAATTAATAATTAAAAATTAATAATTAATAGTTTTAGAAATCCTTACATAACAAATAGCATTTAAAATAAAGTTAGGCTTACATTAACGTACTTTTTTTTGAGAAATCAAAAAATGTACCAAAAAAAATATCTACGCTGTTAAATAATTGCCGGAATTCATTTTCCCTTTAGTTATCACCTGATTTAAATTGAATTCACATAATAATAAATAAGGCAAGAGCCAATATATAAATTATTCAGTTTTGCAGTAAAAATATACATCAGGTTGAAAAGTTAAATTAATGAATGTGAAAATACTCATGGTCTTTAAAATAAGAAGAAATATGCGTCTGAAACTAACCGGAGCAGAATAAAATAATTTTATAAAAAAAATATAAATGACTTTTAAAAGCAGTTTAATTAATTTGCAATATGCTTATTCCTAACGAAAAAATTTCAGAGATTGCTCAGGCAAATGATATTATAGATGTGATCTCGGGTTATATTCAGGTTAAAAAAAGAGGCAAGTCTTATCTGGCTCTTTGCCCTTTTCATCAGGATAAAAATCCCTCTTTACACATTTCGCAGCAAAAGCAGGTATATCACTGTTTCTCATGCAAAGCGGGCGGAAATGTTTTTTCATTCATTGAAAATTATGAACATGTGACTTTTATCGATGCTGTTAAGAAACTTGCAGACAGAGCGGGAATTCCTCTGGTATATGATTCAAACAGTCCCGACATAAGCAGTGAAAAATCCAGACTGTATGAAATAAATAAAACAGCCGCAATATATTTCAGAAATAATATCAGAGGTCTTAAAAGCAATGAGAAAAAATTTGTAACGGGATATCTTAATTCAAGGGGACTTGATAAGAAAACACTGGAAAAGTTCGGCATAGGTTACTCATACAAATCCTGGGACGGCCTGCTGCATCATTTTAAGGAAGAAGGTGTATTCACTTCTGAGGAAGTCGAAAAGTCAGGACTTATAATAAAAAAGGAAGACAGCAAAGATTCTTATTACGACAGATTCAGGGGACGTCTTATGTTTCCTATTTTTAATGAATATGACAAGATAGTCGGATTCGGAGGCAGAAAACTTTATGAAGATGACATGGGCGGGAAATATATTAATTCTCCAGAATCCAAAGTCTACAGCAAAAGCAGAATACTTTACGGTTTGAACTTTGCAAAAGAAAAGATACGGTTTTACGATTATGTGATCCTTGTGGAAGGTTATATGGATCTGATCGCATTGTATAAGAATGAAATTGAGAATGTCGTTGCGTCAAGCGGAACCGCTCTGACAGAAGAGCAGACGCGTCTTTTATCCAGATATACGAAAAATGTTTATCTGCTTTTTGATTCCGATACAGCCGGAGTAAAGGCAGCAAAGAGAGGGATCGAACTTCTGCTCGAATCAGGATTTGACATAAGTATCATTTCGCTTCCCTTCGGTGAAGACCCTGACAGTTTTATTAAGAATAACGGTAAGAAAGAATTTGACAAAAGAATCCAGCAAAAAATGTCTTTCATAAAATTTATTGCCGAATATTACAGAAAAGAAAATAAACTGGAATCAGTTGAAGAGAAAACAATTTTCATAAAAGAAATGATCGGTTATATTTCAAAGATCCCTGACAGAATAAAACGGTCTCTTTTTATTAAAGAAATTTCATCTGAATATAAACTTAATGAAAGCTTACTGACTGATGAACTTAATAAAATTTTAAGAAGCGGTAAAAATAATTCGTTTCCAAAATCTTCTTTAAACCTGCCTGAAAGGAAGAAAGATGAGTCATCTAAAACAGAATACAGAAAAGACAGTTATGAAACAGAGCTTCTGGAGCTTTTTATTCACGGAGATGAAGAAGCGCTGGCATATCTTGAAAATAATTTGCATACCGAATATATCAAGGACAGAATGATCTTAAGCATTACGGAAAAAATTCTTGACGAACTCATAAACCGCGGATCTCTGGATATATCTTCAGTTATAAATGAACTAAAAGAAGACGGCGAAAAGGAAATACTGACCCGAATCAGCAACAGTGTTTACGAATCAGGTTATCTGGAAAAATCAGGAAGTGATAATCTTCTTAGTCAGTCTGCAAGCCCTGTCTATTCGGTTAAAAACGCTGTAGATCTTGTAAAAAGATTCAGGATCAGAGAGCTTGAAATAAAAAGAAATGAGCTCAGATCTGATCCTGGTAAATTGCTGGAAGTATATGAAATTACAAAAGAGATAAACGAGTTAGTGAAAAACTGAAACCGATTTATGTAATAAACATTTTTTAAAACTCAAACAGTCAAACTTAAATGTTCACAATAGAACCGGTCGGATATGTATCCAACAGCAGAAAGTCCATTGAAGATGATTTCTGGGGAGATATTGTATCAGTTATAAATATCAGTCCGAAGCTTTCAGAAGAAAGTCTGAAAGGAATTGAGCATTTCTCACATCTTGAGATAATATTTTATTTTCATCTTGCGGACCCGTCTAATATCTGTATATCTTCAGCTCATCCCAGAGAAAACCCTGATTATCCTGAAACCGGGATATTTGCCCAAAGAAAAAAGTTAAGACCTAATCTGCTGGGATCCACTATAGTAAAGCTTAAGGGAATAGATAAAAGAAAATTAACAGTAACCGGACTGGATGCGATAGACGGCACTCCTGTCATAGATATTAAACCTGTCCTGGAAGAATTTCTGCCTTCAGGTAAAATTGTTCAGCCGGAATGGACACATGACCTGATGGAAAACTACTGGAAAAAATAATTTGCAAAAAAAAAATTGTAATATTTTTTTAAAGTATTTATGATTAGCTTTGAAATATAAAAATTTCTGATGCCACAACTAAAAAGAAGAGAAGTAAGAATTAAAGTAATGCAGGTTCTTTATGCACACGAAATTTCTAAAGAACCGATCATTAAGATCAAGAAAGACCTGATGAGTGATCTGGAAGGTGAAGATAATTTAACATTTTCAGATACTCTCATAAAGCATGTAATTGAAAATGAAAAGCTGTTAGATGAGTTTATACTCGGAAAAGTCTTGAACTGGGAACTTGAACGGATGGCTCTGGTGGACAGAATTATTATGAGAATGGGAATCGCTGAACTATTGTACTTTCCCGATATTCCGCCAAAGGTATCAATTAATGAAGCTATAGATATTGCAAAAGAGTATTGCACCAGAAGCAGCGGTAAGTTTGTAAACGGCGTGCTTGACGGAATTCATGATGATCTGAAAAGAGACAATAAGCTTGTTAAAACCGGAAGGGGACTGTTAAATACCGAGAGTAAAAATAAGAACAGCGGTAAATCCAGGAAGACGCCTGACTTTAAGAAAAAGAAAAACGTTCCGTCCAATAAAACAATTAAAGATAAAAATACAAAAAAACCTGCCGTAAAGAATTAAAACTATTATTTAATAATTACTAACCTGCAAATAAATTATTTTTGAAAAATAAATCTCAGGTTTTAGTATGGTCGTTGTTTGATTTCGGTAATTCATCTTATGCCGTGATCATTGTGGCTTTTGTGTTTGCAGTTTTTTTTAAGGAAGTAATTGCTTCCGGAGAAAGTATTGGTGACTTTTACTGGTCGCTCGGTATAAATATCTCAATGCTTATCTCCGCTGTATTAAATCCGGTCTTTGGCGCAATTGCTGATTATTCCTCTAACAAGAAAAAATTTCTTTTTCTGTTTACTTTGCTTTGCGTTGTATCAACATCACTAATGTATTTCACCGGTGAAGGTACGATAGTTTTCGCTCTGGTTCTTTTTATTTTATCAAACATCGGATTTCAGACGGGACTTACATTTTACGATGCTTTCATATCTGAAATTTCCGAACCGAAAGATTACAACAAAGTATCGGGATACGGTTACGCTGCCGGTTATGTAGGCTCAGTAATTTCAGTAGCTCTAGTATTCCCGCTGAAAGATAATCCGAATTTGCTTTTTGCAATATCAGCCTTTTTCTTTCTCATTTTTTCATTGCCTCTGTTTCTGTTTCTTAAAGAGAAAAAAAGACCGGCTGAAAATGTAAAAATAAATTATATAGCTTACGGGTTTAAGAAAGTTCTGACTACACTGAAAAATATTAACAGTTACAGAAATCTGAAGAATTTTCTGTTCTCATTTTTTTTCTATATTGACGCCGTCAATACTATAATATTTTTCTCGGGTATTTACGCAAGCTCTACTCTGAATTTCACAATTACGGAACTTGCAGTATTCTTTCTGACAGTTCAGATCACTGCTATGATAGGTTCCTTTGTATTTGTGAAAATAGGTGACAGGATCGGTATAATAAAATCTATATATATAAACCTGATATTCTGGACGTTGATTACACTGGCTGTATTTATTACAAATGATAAGAATTCATTTTTTATAATAGGAGGATTCGCAGGATTTTTCCTTGGTTCTACGCAGAGCCTGTCACGGGCTTTGATGACATTTCTCACTCCGCAGGAAATAAAGACAGAGTTCTTCGGATTTTACGCATTGATGGACAAGACTTCCACGCTAATCGGACCGCTGACATTCGGTCTGGTCTCATGGCTGTCCGGATCGCAGAAGCTTGCTATACTCTCTGTCGGATTTTTTTTCTTAGTAGGCATGTTACTCTTACACAAAGTTAAAGTAAAGGAGATTTTAAAATGACAAACAACAGTGAACCTGTTATTACCCCGAATAATGAATTTGAACATCTCATTAAACTTTTAGATGACGAGGATGATAATGTCTATTCAAATGTGAAAGACAGATTTCTCTCTTACGGCGGTGAGTCTGAAAATTATCTGAAAAAGTTTATTAATGATGAAAATATTCTTATTAAAAGAAGAGCAAATGAAATTGTATCTATTATCAGTTTCAGTAATCTTGAAGAAAATTTTTTCAAACTTAAACAAAAGAGCAGCAGGAATTATCTTTTTAACGCTTCATTCCTTATAGCTGCTCTGGGCTATCCCGGAATTGACGTAAAAAAATACGAAAAAATAATAAAAGATTACTCTTCGGAAATAAAACTGAGAGTAATAAACAAATTCAAAAAAGATAATGCTGAATATCCACTTGGTATTCTTGAATCTATAAATGAATATCTATTCAGTGAACTGAAATACACCGGCAACAGTGATAATTATTACGATCCTGATAACAGCTTTATGAATAAAGTAATTGACAATAAGACCGGCATCCCGATCTCACTTTCCGTATTATATCTTCTCATTGCAAAGGAATTGAATCTGCCTGTATTCGGTATTAATATTCCCGGTCATTTTCTGCTGAAATATGAAAATAAAAATGCGGAATATTATATCGATCCTTTCAACAAAGGTTTGATTATCTCGGGATCTGAAGCGGAGAGATTTGCAAAAAATATCGGGATTGTAAAATCTGATTTTGATTCTATTCCTTATTTAAAAAAATCTACCGATACTGAGATTATTCTCAGAATGCTCAGAAATCTGCTTGAGATTTACAGGGAAAAGAATGACACTCTTAAAGTCAGTCAGATAGAAAGACTTATGAATGTTATAATAACCTGATATGATATTAAAATTTACCTGCAGGAGAAGTGTATTTATGTTAAAAGTTATTACTGCATTTACGCTTCTCCTGTTTTTATTTACAGAAGGAGCAAGGTCACAGGATGAATTTGAATTGGTTCAGAGCGCGCCTTCGGAAACTATCTATGAAAACTCTGATCTGCCAAGGACATTTGAAGTCTGGAAAAAAATGATAGATGAGTCAAAAGCTTCCGTAGATATAGAAGCTTTTTATTTTGCCGACTCAAAAGGAGAACCTCTGGAAAGTATAATCGGGTCAATTAAAAATGCATCTGAAAGAGGAGTGAAAGTCAGAATTATAGTTGACTCATCCTTTTATTCAAGGAATGACAAATCAGTTGATCTTCTGGAAGGCATAGAAAATATTTCAATAAGGAAGATCCCTTTTGGAAATCTTTCCGGCGGGGTGATGCATGCAAAGTATTTCATTGTTGATAACGAAAATCTATTTTTAGGCAGTCAGAATATGGACTGGCGGGCGATTAAACATATTCATGAAATAGGAGTCAGAGTAAAAAATAAATCTCTGGCAAAAACTTTTACGGAGCTTTTTGAAACAGACTGGAATTTATGCGAAGGAAATATTTACGGACTTGCAAATCAAAAGCCGGTGAATGTAGTAAACTCTGAAAGTCCAGTGATATTAAATTCCGGAAAGTACGGTGAGATGACTCTGTATCCCGCTTTCAGTCCGCCTGCACTGAATCCGGCGGGATTTAGTTCTGAAGAAGATGAGCTTCTGAAAATAATTGAAAACACGCGGGAAAAATTATTGATACAGATCTATTCATTTTCTGATAAGGACAAATATGACACGGTTCAGTACACTAAAATTTCCGATGCACTGATAAAAGCAGCCGGAAGAGATGTAAGTATAAAAATTATATTGCCCGACTGGGCGATGAGAGATTATTCGGAAAAATTTTTAAAAGAGCTTTCTCAAGTCAAAAACATTGAAATAAAAATTTCAACCATCCCGCAGCATTCAGGCGGATTCATTCCTTTTGCAAGGGTTGACCATTCCAAGTATCTGATATCCGATAATGAAATTTCCTGGGTAAGCACCACTAACTGGGAATCAGGATATTTCAGCAGATCCAGAAACGTAACATTGATTATTAAAAACATTAAGGTAAATAAAGATCTGGAAAATGTTTTTTATACCGGATGGACAAGTCCGTATGTAAGTTTTATTGATGTGAATAAAAAGTATGAACCTGTTAAAAGAAATTAAACAGAATAATTTTACGGATTTTTTATTTTGATTTTTCCCCGCTGAAATTTACCGGAATAACTTTTTATTAAAAATAAAAAACCTGCTGTTAAAAATAACAACAGGCTTCACATGTGCCCGGGATCGGAATCGAACCGATACTGCCTTTACAGACAACAGGATTTTAAGTCCTGCGCGTCTACCAGTTCCGCCACCCGGGCGGTAATTTTTGAAAAGTCAAAATACTATCTTTAGTTATCTTTTTCTACTTAAAAATGAATATTCCTGATATTGACCTCAAGCGTTAAAGTTTAAAACCGGTTTAGTAAGAATTGTTTAATTGTTTTATAAAATTAAAACTGATAAGTTAATTACCAACTTTTTTCAATTTTCATATGACCAGTATAAATATAAGAACCGGATTCGGATATGACGTTCACAGGTTTGCAAAGGGAAGAAAATTAATGTTAGGCGGAGTTGAAATTCCTTTTGAAAAAGGATTAGACGGACATTCCGACGCCGACGTTCTTCTTCATTCAGTTTGCGATGCAATACTCGGCGCAGCCGGCTTTAAGGATATCGGCAATCAGTTTCCGGATAATGATGCTGAGTTTAAGAATATTTCCAGCCTGATTTTGCTTAAGAGATCTTATGAACTGATCAGCAGTAACGGCTGGCATATCGGTAATCTTGACTGCACTCTTGTCCTTGAGAAACCTAAAATTTTCCCTTATACAGATCAGATGAAAAAAAATATTGCGGAAATTATTCTTACTGATGATATTTCAATAAAGGCAACAACATCCGAAGGCCTGGGCTTTGCAGGCAGAGAAGAAGGGTGCGTTGCTTATTCAACGGTTCTTTTATTTAAATAAAATTTCCAGGTGAATATACTGCAAAACATTGATGCTGCTCTTTTTCATTTTTTTAATCAAACGCTGGCTAATCCGGTCACCGACAGACTAATGCCTTTCATTACAGAGAGGGAAAACTGGTTCATTTTTTATGTTCTGATCTGGCTGTATCTTGTTATAAAAGGCGGAAGGAAAGGTCAGGTTGCGGCTGTACTTATTTTAATCGTAATACTTATTGCAGATCAGTTTTCAAACAATGTCTTGAAATTTTACTTTGAAAGAACAAGACCTTGTCATGTACTTAGCGATGTGAATCTTCTGATAAATTGTTCAGAGTCATTTTCCTTTCCTTCAAACCACGCTGTAAATAATTTCGCAGCGGCTTATCTGTTTTCAAATTTTTATCCGGATATAAAAAAGTTTCTGTACTCAGGCGCAGCCATAATTGCATTGTCAAGAGTAATGTGCGGAGTTCATTATCCGTTTGATATTTTTACCGGCGCTCTTATAGGAATGTTTTTTGCCGCCGCCGTAATTGCTCTCTGGAATATTCTTAACAGGAAGCTTAATTTTTTAAAATCTCCCGAAAAAAATTAATCTTGAACAATTTAAAAATTTTTTCCGGATCTTCAGTTTCTATAAAACTTCTGATTCCTTTGGCAGGAATTTTTTTTGCGCTTTCATTTCCGCCTGTAGATCTTAATTATCTGATATTCATATCTTTTGTAATAATCATTCACATTTTTTTCCGGACGAAAAATTTCAAATCAGCTTTTATCCGATCTTATATGATTTTTTTTACCGCCTGCATCATTTCCGTTTCATGGATTATGCTGAGCGGTATGAGGGATAACGCTGACAGGTTTCTGATAATAGGAGGGATTTTCATACTTCTGGTCTACCCTTTGTTTTTTGTAATGCCGCTGTTAGTATTTTATAAAATCAAAAGTAAATTTACTTTCAGATTCGGAAGCATATTTACTCTGATTCTGTTTCCGGTTGTATGGACAGGTTTTGAATATATCTCAACCATAGGTCAGATAAATTTCCCATGGCTTTTTGCCGGTAATACGCTGACATATAATCCCGCTAAGATCCAGTATGCTGAGATTACCGGCATCTTCGGTGTTTCATTCTGGGTATGCTGTATATCAGTTATGCTGTATGTGCTTTACCGGAATATCTTTGAAGTAAAAATACCTTACTCATCATTTAAGAATATTTCGGTTTTGGTCTGCCTGATACTGCTTTATTTCTTTCCCGATTTTTACAATTCAAGTTTATCGGATTTTAAAAAAATTACCGGGTCATCGCACGGGAAAATTAAAACCGGAATCATACAGCCGAATATTAATCCGTGGTTGAAATGGGGAGGAAAGCAGGATGAACTTGTCAGCGGTTATGCGGAGCAGATACGTGACCTGTATATTTCAAATCCTGATATTGAATTAATAATTTTACCGGAAACCGCGCTGCCCTATTTTTTCCGTGAGAAATATTTTGAAGAAAAATTTCTGATTTTAAAAAATTTATGCGACAGCATTCAAATCCCGATACTCATCGGTACGCCTGATCTTGAATATTATGAAAACCCTGACGAAGCGCCGGTGGATGCAAAAATAATGAGATCTACAGGAAAAAAATATGACACATACAACACAGCGGTTTTATTCGAGCCGGAAATTGACAAGAATGAATATCAGAAACATCAGAAGGTAAAACTGGTGATAGGCAGCGAGAGAATGCCTTATCAGGAATTACTACCGTTTACGAAAAGTCTGATCGAGTGGGGAGTGGGGCTCGGCAGCTGGCAGATCGGAAAAGATACAAATAATTTTACTTTAAAAAATAATGTAACATTTAATACTGCTGTCTGCTATGAATCAGTATATCCGGAATTCTTTGCGGACTTTGTAAAAAAGGGAGCTGACTTTTCTGTAATAATTACTAATGACGGCTGGTGGGGGAAATTTTTCGGCACTTATCAGCATAACCAGTTCGCTGTATTCAGAGCCATTGAAAACAGAAGATGGATCGCACGATGCGCCAATACAGGAATTTCTGATTTCATTAGTCCCTACGGTGAGATTTTTCAGCACACTGAAATTGATGAAAAAACTTCTATAGTAAGGGAAATTGATCTGATAAGTGAAACTACTTTTTATACTAAGCACGGTGATGCACCTGCTGAATATTGTCTGTATCTTTCTTTACTTATTTTCGGGATTTGCTTTTTTATAAAAAACGAAAAAAAATCAGCCCCATAGATTTTTTTTATCGGAATTCCTGCCGGAATTTACTATGTCATTGTGCAGATCTATTACTTTATCCGGCAGCAGACGTCTCTCAGGAAGTTCAATCTCTTCAATAGTTTTTTCAGAATTTATAATTTCTTCAGTCAAATCTTCTTCCAATTCATTACTTATAAATCCTTTATCAAACTCCGTAATGCCGTTTGAATTTAAAATATTATTCAGCTTATTATTGTCAAATACTTTTCTGACAGGCGACAGGTTTTCAAATATCTTGTTAACTTTTGTATGTAGTTTTTCTGAAGGAGTGAAACGGATTTTTCTTAAAGGATTAATTTCGGATGAAACAGATTTCACATTAAAATCTCCGAATGACTTTATCTTTAAAACCGGTTCAGATAAAAATGATCTTGAAAAATTTTTAATCATAGAGTCTAAAATTAATTCAGCTTCCTGTCTGCTTATGCCGCATTGAATGGAAACACCTGATATTAATTCTGATCTGTTCAATTTTAAATTAAATTGTTATTGGTTTCGGTTTCAAAAACTATTTCTATCACAGGAGGATTGATATTAATAAAAGAGCCGTCATTTATTATTCTGCATCTTTTCTTTTTCAGTTTAAAACTACCAAAACCATTTATTGAAACATCTTTTCCGCTCATAAGCTCTTTTGATATTAATTCAAATGAAGTACTCACAGCGCATCGGCATTTGCTTTTTTTAATTCCGGTATCTTCTGCAATTTTCTTTATTAATTCTTTCTTATTCATATTTTTACTTTCCCGGAAAAATGTTTATAATTTTTTCTATCATCAATTCAAGATATTTTTTATCAGTAACGTCAAAGCAGGAATAATCACCGCTGTCAATATCAAGCACGGCTGCAACTTCCCCATCTTTTAAAACCGGAATTACAATTTCAGATTTTGACAACGGGTCACAGACTATATGTCCCGGAAATTCTTCAACATTTTCAACTATCACCGTCATTTTGCTTTCCGCAGCTTTCCCGCAAACGCCTTTCCCGAAAGAGATACGGGTGCATGCTACCCTTCCCTGAAACGGACCGAGTACAAGTTCCTGAGGATTGTCTTTGCTTTTCAGATAAAATCCTACCCATATAAAATTTTCAAAACTATATTTTAATGCAGAACATATATTCCCCAGATTAGCAATGAGATCACTCTCATCCTTTATTAAAGCTCTAATCTGCGGTAAAAGCATTTCGTATTTTTCCTTTTTTTCTTCTGATTCCGCTATTTCTAATTTAAATGCCAACTGTATCCGTAATTAATTTTCTATAAGTTTTTCAAATTCACTTTGATCAATTACCTTTACCCCGAGTGATTTTGCTTTTTCAAGTTTGCTCCCTGCTTCTGCGCCGGCGAGCACGTAATCGGTTTTTTTACTTACTGATGAACTTACCCTTCCACCGAGGTCTTCTATTATTTTCTGCGCTTCTTCCCTTTTATAATTTTCAAGAGTTCCCGTGAGTACAAATGTTTTATTATTTACATTTTCATTTATCTTAAAACCTTCGGATTTTTTTTCAGATTCAAATTTCAATCCTGCTTTTCTGAGTCTTTCTATGTTCTTCAGATTAATTTTATCTTTGAAAAACTTTACTACGCTCTCTGCTATTTTTGGACCGATCTCATGAACAGAAGTGATCTCATCTTCAGTGGCTTTTATAATATTATCAATGCTGCCGAAATTTTTTGAAAGAATCTTTGAAGTCCTCTCGCCGATATGACGAATTCCAAGTCCAAACAGGACTTTATCAAATGGCTTATCCTTTGAAGTTTCTATTGCATTCAGAATGTTTTCAACGCTTCTTTCTCCGAATCTTTCAATATTTAAAATTTTGTTTTTAAATTTATGAAGATCATAAATATCAGCATAATTATTCAGCAGACCTTCCTTGTTAAAAATCTCAATAATACTTGTGCCGAGACCTTCAATCTCCATTGCATTCCTGTGAACGAAATGTTCGATCCGGCCGAGTATCTGCGCTTCGCAGTTATAATTCGGACAATAATAATAAACTTCATCTTCAGGCTTCTCAAGTTTTGTTTTACAAACCGGACATTTATCAGGGACTTTATATGGTCTGGAATCTTTTTTCCTCTTTTCTTTTATAACTTCAAGAACTTTAGGAATTACGTCTCCGCCTTTTTCAATTTTTACATAATCGCCTTCGCGTATATCCTTTCTTTTTATTTCATCAAAGTTATGAAGAGTTGCACGTGATATCGTTGAGCCTGCAAGGAAGACCGGCTGCAGGTCCGCAACCGGAGTTACAGTTCCTGTTCTTCCTACCTGACAGAAAATTTTATTGACCTTGGTAACCGCTTCTTTAGCTTTAAATTTATAAGCAACAGCCCACCGCGGAGATCTTGATACGCTGCCGAGCTTATCCTGCTGTGAAAGCAGATTTACTTTCACTACTACACCGTCAATCTCATATTCGAGATTATCTCTGATCAATTCTATTCTGTCACAGAAATCTTTTACACCGGTAATGTTTCCTGCTGTTTCGGTTTTATTATTTACGGGAAATTTAAGCTCTTTTAAAACAGAGAGTCCTTCCGTATGTGACTTTAGATGAGCATCAGAGGAAAAGAAATTATAAGCGAAAAAATTCAGAGGTCTGGAAGCAACAGTAGCAGTTTTTTTCAGCTTAAGCGTTCCCGCAGCAGTATTTCTCGCATTTGCAAATAACTTTTCACCTTTAAGTTCCTGCTCTTCATTTATTTTCAGAAAGTCATCCTTGCAGATAAACACCTCGCCTCTGACTTCAAAGTTTTTTATTTTACCGTTTTTTACAGAAAGAGGAATTGACCGAATGGTTTTTATATTCTGAGTAACGTCATCGCCTGTAAGCCCGTCGCCGCGCGTAGCTCCTGTGATCAGAATTCCGTTTTGATATGTCAGAGATATCGCTATTCCGTCAAATTTTAATTCGCAAACATATTCATATTTATCCGTCTCGAGAATATTCCTTACTCTTTTATCAAATTCTATAAGCTCTTCAAAGTTATATGAATTTGAAAGTGACAGCATAGGGAAGCTGTGTTTCACGGATTTGAAAACTGAAGTCGGAGCGCCGGAAACTCTTTGAGTAGGGGAGTCGGGAGTAATTAATTCCGGATACCGGGATTCCAGATCCGAAAGTTCTTTCATCATTTTATCATAACTGTAATCATCTATGTCCGGATCTGATAGTGTATAGTATTTGTAATCTGCATCGGCAATATTTTCTCTCAGAGTATTTACTTTTTTTAATATTTCCGGAGATGCCGGCATACAGATTTTCTTTTTAGGATAGATTTAATTTATTAAAATTATTCCGGGTTTGAATTTCCTGAAACAATGTCCTTTGTTAATTTAACTTTGCTGACTGCAGTTTTTTCAAACTTAACCGGATTACCGTTAAGCGAGACTTTTATGCTTTTTGTGTTTGCAGCGGAAATATGAAATGACTTGGCAGCTCTGAACATTTTTACTTCCTTCGGTTTAACTGTGAATTTATCAGGTCTGGAATAATTAGATGAATCAGTTACAATGTAAAAAACGCTTTCAGTAAGTGCTGTTACGCTCAGAGATATTGAATCTCTGGAAGCAGCAAGCTCATCCTGGACTTTTTTTATAGAATCCTGAATTTCTTCTTCGGTTTTTTTACCGAGTAATTTTTTTTCCTGTTCTTTAACAACATCATCAAAATTTTGTCTGATGATCTCAGGATTGTCACTTCCGCCTTCTATGAATAAAATATTTACAAGCGAATAAAGTCCTCCTAATGCAAGAACAATAAAAATTATTAACATTACATTTCTGAATATGCGCGAGCTGAGAAATGAGAACGAGAATGATTTTTTTTCAGAAGGTTTTGAATTATCACCTGAGAGATTTCTGTCCTGATTTCTTAAAGATCTCTGCATACTTTCGGATCCTGATCCTGCTGCACCTGAATTCTTTTTTAAAACCTGCTTACTTTCATTCCCTGAGTTTGTAGTACGAATATTTTTCGGATCTCCTTTTGTCAGATCATCTCCGTCCGGATTGATCTTCATTACTTTTGTTCCGTCTGCTGGCTTTTTTAAGGAATCATCTTCAGTTTCATCAGGAATTACTTCGTTATCATCCGTTAAAACAACTTCTTCTGAATCTCCGGACGTAACTTCTTCAACTGTTTTTACTCTTTCAGCTTCTTCTTTCTGTCTTTTTATTTCTTCATCACTTCTGCTGGATTTATACTTGCCGCTTCTTGCGAGATCATATTCAAACAAAGTCTCATCTACATCAAGATCAAGACATGCGATGTATTGTTTAAGAAAAGCTCTAATATATGCCTGAGGCTGAAAGTTGTAATCACCGCTCTCAAGGTTTTCAAGAGTGGTCATATTCAAACGTGTCTGCTGGGAAATGGATTTTAAAGAAATATTTTTCTTCTCGCGGATAGCTTTCAGATCTTCGGCAAATATTTTAAGCATTTTATCTGTTTTTGAAAGTTATCGGATTAAAAAAAAATTAAAGCACATTATCTGATTGAAAAAATCTTTATACATACCTGTGTTTTGCATTCGGAAAAATAATTAAAATCAAAAAATATCAATGAATCTCAAAAAAAAAATTCCGGAGTAATTTTTTTAGAAATCAAATTTATCTACAAGCTGATCATCAATAAATACTCTAATCTGGAATTTATCCGTACTCTGAACTTTCCCGTCAGCGCCGGTAATTGTCGTTGAGCTTTTATATCCGTTCATCTTTACTTTCTTACCCTTATACGTTCCGCTTTTTTCAAAATTATCTCCGATAAACGGAAATGAAGCTGAAATTACAGTTGTACCGTTTATCTTACATATAAACTCATCCGTTAATCCGTCTTTTTTTGTAACATCTATATTCCATCCGGCTTCACCGTCAGATGGTTTATACATTGTGGATTGAGATGAAGAGCATCCTGCGGCAATTAACAGCAGAAAAAATAATATGTATTGTGAGAACTTAAGATTAAAAACTTTTACAGACTTCATGGATTTTATATTTAAGTTAAATAATTAAAAGTATTAAAAATTCTCTTCTGCATTAATATCAGCTGAGACTTTTATATATTGTGTAAGAAGAAGTTATGATTATAACAATTCCTACAAACAGCATTAATAATTTCGGATTTATTTTTTTTGCCATCAATGCTCCGAACGGAGCTGCGATAACTCCCCCTATAATTAATGCCAGTATTATTTTCCAGCTGTCCACTCCAACAAAAAAAAGAAAAACCCCGGTGCTGAAAAACGTTACAAAAAATTCTGCAGTATTAACTGTACCGACTGTTTCCCTTGGAGTCTCACCCTGCATAATCAAATTTGAAGTAACTATAGGTCCCCATCCGCCGCCGCCTATAGAATCAAAGAAACCGCCTGCCAATCCGAGTGCGGAAACCTTTTTAACTTCTCTTTTCTGATTTAATACTTTGAAACTTTTTACTAAAATAAAAACACCGATTAAAAATAAATATGCTGAAACATATGGTTTTATAAAACCGCCGTCAAGAACGTTTGACAATAAATAAGCACCAGTAACAGAACCTATAACTCCCGGTATCGCAAGTCTGAGGAATAATTTCAGATTTACATTTTTCAGGAATAAGTGAGATAATCCTGAAACCCCTGTTGTAAATACTTCAGCGGTATGAACGCTGGCAGAAGCAAGTACCGGAGGTACTCCGAAATTCAGTAAAAAAGTAGTGCAGCTCACTCCGTAAGCCATTCCAAGCGCACCGTCTATTAACTGCGCTATAAAGCCTGCAAATACAAGCAGCAAGAATTGCTCGTCAAATGAAACATCTATTTCTTTTTCTGTAAATAATGTCAGCTGAAGAATAATAAAAACAACAAGTACAGTCTTCATAGAAACTATTATGACCGCAATGTGTCTGTTGGAAATCTTATTTATCAATTAACAGAATAATTTTTCTCAAAATACAAATTTATATTTTTTTATGATATTGAATTATTTTCTGATTTATCACTGCGCATTTAATCAAATTAAATGTA
>DDUU01000046.1 GCA_002344965.1 Candidatus Tepidiaquacellales bacterium UBA2330
CATTTCCTCCGGAGCAGAACTCCGTATAGATTCCCTGCGCAAATCCTTTTATTAAATTTGAGGAAGATACGGTATTATTCATTATCAAAAGATTACTGCTGTTCGCAGCATAAACTGCAAGGCTCAGTTCAGAGCCGGATTTATTTACAAAAGAGCAGCCGGATATTTCGGTGGAAAAAGGCGTTCCGATTCCCTCATCATCATTTTTGCCAAAGATGTTAATTCCGTAATTGGCATTGCTTATGAGACAGTTTTTAATTGTATCCAGTGAACGATGCTTAAGAAAAATTCCGTTCCATTTTTTTGCAGAATCAACGGAAGTAAAAGCGGCATCACTCGCAATCAGCTTAGCTCCGCTGTCGCATACTATACCGGAGTTCTCGCCGAACATCATCTTCGAGCCGGGTTTCATAACAAGTGAAGTTGTATTTCCTCTGAGACGGAGTGTATAATTATCCGGCAGGATCACGAATGCGCTGTCTTCGAGAATGATCTTTGCGCTGTCTTCGACAACGAAATCATTGGAATAAGAGCAAAGCTGGAATATTCCTTTGTCAAAAACAACTTTTCCGCTCCCTGCAATTCTACCGCCTTCATTACAAAACATTGCACCATTTTTTATTATTATCTCGGAATTACGAACATGATTTAAATTACTGTTTTGTCTTAAAGTTATCCTGTTTGGACTATGGACAATTATTTTTGATGAGTCATATAAAATAAGTGCTGATGAATCTTCAATAATTAAATTATTATATCCAAAAGAAGGTGATATCATATTAAATGTTTTTCCAGTTCCAATTCGTAATGCAGCTTTATCCTTTACTATAATACTTGTTATTGTATCAATTAAAGTATTTCTAGTGAAAATATCTTTTTCAATTGTAAGATTTAATGATAAAATTCCATTTCTATTATCAAATAAAGTATTTGTGTCTCGGTTTTGATCTGGCACATTTGTTAAGACATTACAGTCTTTTCTACAATCTAATGGAATGATGTTATAATTGTTTGGGTTTTCAATCGTTCCCAAAGCATACTTAAAATTTCCTAAATTTTTTTGTGAGTTTTGTGTAGGGCCATATTTTTTCCAAGATTGTATAGTAAAGTTTGCTATAGATAAAGAAATAACTGGGTAGTTGCCTTCGCTAAACTGGTATGAGATTGAATCATTGTAAAAATTAATTAATAAATCTCCAGTTGCATTAGCATCGATATCTAAAATTATTGAGTCCAAAAAAGCGCTTGTTAGTTTAATTTTATATTTCCCATAACCATAAATCCCATAGATATTACCAACACTACCATTATCAAAATCAAATTCAAGACCTTTTGTCTGAGTTGGGATTAACACAATATCATGAATAACATTTGTGACTTGGTAGTAAACTGCAGCAACATAATCTGCAGAATTAGGATCTCCACCTCTTTTTTTAGCAACTAAGTTATATTCATTATCTCCGTTAAATATCATACTTATAGGATAAATCTCGATGAAAACAGTTGATGAACTTAAATTAGTAAAGATTAATTCTTCATTGTGTAAACTCTCTTGAGAAAAAACCAAAGTTGAGCAAAAAATAAAAACTAAAAATAATATTAACTTCTTCATTTAATTCTTAATTATTTATTTTATTGAATTCTTTCATTTAATTAAAATCATTTTCTTAGCTTCAAAATGTTTATTCTCAATTACTAATTCGTAAAGATATATGCCACTTGAAATATTATATTGAATATCTCTAACATCAAAAATAATATCGTAGCTTCCCGGGAGTAAATTCTGATTTATAAGAGAACCAATTTTTTGACCGGATAGTGAATAAATATTTAACTTTGTAAATCCGGCTTTTAATATATCAATTCTGATTGTAGTAGAAGGATTAAACGGATTAGGAAAATTTTGATATAGTTTAAATTGCGCGGGAATAAATTCATTTATTAAATTAATGTTTACAGGTTTCGAATTTAGCATACTGTCTGTTCTTACTATATATACTTCATCGTTATTACTGTGAGGTATAGGTTTAAAAATTCCGGAAAATAAAATGTCTGAATTTTCTAAAGGTAGTATTGATGGCATTTCAATATACCCTGCAGTTGAAAATAATTTTTTTGTTAATGTGTTTCCTACACTATCACATATTCTAGTTATCCAGTACATTGAATCATTCTGTAAACGCGGAAAATATATAGAAGATAAAACAAATTTATTAGGATTTAAAATGTCTGCAGACTTAAGAATTTCAGTTCCAGTTTTTTCTAATATATATGTATTGCTAAGATAACCGTCTTTATCTACCATTGAAAAAAATACTCTTCCTTCAATATCTGAAGAACCATTTATATTCACAAATGCTGTTCCGGATATAAAATAACCGTTTTCTTTTTTTTTGATTATTGATAATCTTGCATAATATTTCAAAATTGAATGTCTGCGTTCCCATATCGTGTTACCTTCAGCATCCACTAAAAGCAATTCAATTTTATCTGCAGGGTCTCTTACAAATCCTCCTATTAATAATGTACTGTCTTCATTCTCTACAATTGAATTAAATTGGATAACTTGATACTCTCTTTGCCATTTAATATCCCCAAGTGAATCTGTTCTCATTATAAAACCGCTGGAAATTGTATTTCCGCAGACAGCAAAATCACCGTTAGACAAAATTACCAGATCATAACATATTGCACCAATTGGATAAATTCTTTCCCAGACAGTATTTCCATTGCTGTCAATTTTAAGAAAATATAACCCAGTCAGTCCTCTTCCCGTCAATACACATCCGTTATCATTAGTTGGAACTACTGAATAAGCATATTCACTTGAATTAAAAATTTTTGTCCAGAGAGTATCTCCGTATTGATTTATTTTCAAAACATAAGTTCGCACTGTTCCCGGATTTATAGCCGAGAAACCTGCTGTAATAAAATTCCCATCAGAAGTTTCACATAAAGTATATGCTCCGTCATCAAATAAATTTCCATAAATCTTCTCCCAAGTAATTGATTGTGAAAGTACTTCTCTCGCCTGTCCCACAAAGCCCAAAAAAAATAATATTACAAAAATTCTTTTCATGATTTATATGAATATTTAAATTCACGTTCCGCGCGAATCTCTGCGCTGTCCGCCACCACCTTCGCTCCGCTGTCGCATACGATCCCGGAGTTCTCGCCGAACATCATCTTCGATCCGGGTTTCATGATCAGAGAGGTTGTATTTCCTCTGAGACGGAGAGTATAATTATCAGGCAGGATCACGACTGCGCTGTCTTCGAGAACGATCTTTGTACTGTCACGAACTGCGAAGTCGTTTATATAAGAGCAAAACTCGTGAATGCCTTTTTCAAAAATAATTTTTCCCGGTCCGTTTATTTTTCCGCCTTCGCTGCAGAATACCGCTCCGTTTTTTATTCTGATTTCCGAATTGCCGCCGAGAGTCAGATTACTTTTGTTTTTTAAGGTAATTCTGTTTGGAGAAAAGACATTGATCTTTGCGGAGTTATATAAGACAAGGTATGCTGTGTCTTCGACAATTAAATTATTATATCCGAATGTCGGAGTGACCATGTCAAAAGTCTTTCCGGAATTAATTGCCAGTGCCGCTTTCTTTTTGATTGTTATGTTTGTAATAGTATCTATAAGAGTATCTCGTGTATATATATCATGATCAATTTTCAGATTCATATCAATATCACCCGGATTGAGGTGACTGTCAGCACCATATTCTGTCGCATATATCGGATATGTCGTAAAGTCTGAAAGAGAATTAAACGAACCTCTGTTTGGGCTTCCGGGTATAATTGGATCTTGTCCATAAGTTGGAGAGTAAATCCCTACTTTATGCCATGCTTTGATAGTCTTATCGATAATTCTTGAATCTAAGATATTTACTGTATCTCCTCCGCCGTAAAAACTAAAAAACAAACTATCTTTAGATGCATTTGGTTTTCTAGCTAAATAAAGTAGTAAATCAACACCAAATCCAGATACTCGTCCATGATTAATATCTCTTTCATCTATAAAACATTCATCTAAAAAAATAAAATCTTCTGAATTATTATCTGAAGAAAAAAAATCAAATTTCCATAAACCATAGCTAATTCCTCCAAGCACATATTCAGATGAATCTGATAAACTATAATAAAGTCCATCATCAAAATCAATTACACAATATTTATTTGGTTCAATTATTTTTGTGCCTCCTTTAATATAAATTGAATCATTATCATCTGGAATCCAAAATGGAATTTGTCCCGGGTTGCTTCTTTTCAAAGAATATTTTTCATTATAAGGAGTTGGCGGTGTATAAAATCCACTAAAAACTGCTCCAACAGGATATACTTTAATTAAAATGTCATGTGTAGTAACATTTCTAATTAGAATTTCAGCTTGCTCTATTGGAGCTTGTGAGTTTACTTTTTTCACTAAAAAAGCAATTATAATAATTAAAATATATTTTAAACAATTTTTCAATTCCGGATATTATTTAATTAATAAAATCTTTTTAGAATATAAATTTTCATTTATTTCAATATTTATAAAATAAATTCCTGAACTAAGTTCAGGTAAATTTTCATAGAATTCATAACTTCCAATATCTAAAAATTTATTAGTTAAACTTTTTACTAATTTCCCTGAAATGTTATAAAGATTCATTCTTATGAAGGATTTATAATATAGATTTAAACGAATTTTAAACGATTGATTAAATGGATTTGGAAAAATATTTAACTGGAAATCATCATCAGTAAAAAAACTATTATTGTTAATTGATACAGTATTATAATCTTTATCAATTTTAAATATTAAAAAATCAATATTTTTATCTCCAGCAATTTTTCCAATAAAATTTTCATCAGCAAACTCTTTTTTTAAATTATCCTGATAAAATCGAATATAGCCTGATGCTATGAAACCAGAATCTGAAGTCAAATTAATATTATTTTGGTAAATGCCTACATTTCCAGAATAATTATAAAAATTGCTCTTCAAAATATCTCCCAAAGAATCAATTAACATTAACCTTCCAAAATTTTGCCCTCTTGGTGTGCCTAATGCAAATTGATAATCATATGTTTTAAATATTTTGTCTCCTCCAATTGAGCCTGCAAGACTATCTCCAAAGTAATCTCTTTTCCATATGATGTTTCCGCTTGAATCCATTAAATGACAATACAATGCTGAATTTCCCTGACCTGATGCAACATAACTGTAAATAGAATTTTTTGCTAATGAACCAATATTTCTTGAGAATGGATAAGTCTTTTTCCAAATTATACTCCCGCTGGTATCAGTCTTTAGTATAAATCCTTCATTTGCTATCCTACCTGCGATAAAATAATTTTGATCCTCAAATAAAAATGAATTGTTAGAAGAGAAATATACTCTTTCACTATCCGAATATGACTTATTCCAGATCATATTACCATTTGTATCAATTTTACTAATTGATGCCGTTTGTAATACAGAATTAACAATATTTTGTCCAAGAATTGCTATGAATTTATAATTATTTACGAATGACATTCCTCTAAAAAGTTGAATATTGTTGACCGAATATTCACGATCCCAAATTATATCTCCATTCAAATTTAATTTCACTAAATGCGCATAAGTCGAAAAATAACTTAAATAAATATTTTTGTTAATATCCTCCACCAATGAATAAGAAATATTATAAGTCATTAAATCACCAATTATTTTTTCCCATATGATATTTCCAAATCGGTCAAATTTAACTAGGTATGATTTCGGAATCTGATAATTTTGTCCGGGCACTTGAATTTCTTTATATCCGGCCATCATATAATTACCATCTCGTAATTCTATACAATTATAAGCAATGTCAACATATGGTCCCCCAAATATCTGCCTCCAGTAAACTGACTGAGAATATACCTTACCAGTTAAAAAAATTAAAATATAGAATACTAATATTTTATTTAAAAACTTCATTTATTTTATCAAAATCATTTTCCTTGTTTCCGAAAAATTATTTGTTTCTAATGTGTAATAATAAACTCCGCTTGCCAACCAGCTGCCGTCGAAATCAGCTTCGTGACCGCCGGCGTTTCTGAATTCATTTACTAATGTCTTCATCTCTCTGCCGGTAATGTCAATTATATTTTTTGTGATCATAATTACTCCCAAAGTTCTGTTTCTCTTCGTTGTTGGTCACGCTCGCTGCGCTCTCTAAGACCAACAACGGCGGAAAATGAGCAGCCGGAAATTTCAGTCGAATAAGGAATCTCCGTCTCTTCGTCATCATTTTTATTCATAATATTTACGCCGAAGTCCGCGTTTTTAATAATGCAGTTTTTTATTGTATCCCGCGAGCGATGCTTTAAAGAAATGCCGTTCCATATTTTTGTTGAGTCGAAAGAAGTAAATGTCGCGTTATTCGCAATCACCTTCGCTCCGCTGTCGCATACGATCCCGGAGTTCTCGCCGAACATCATCTTCGATCCGGGTTTCATGATCAGAGAGGTTGTATTTCCTCTGAGACGGAGAGTATAATTATCCGGCAGTATCACGACTGCGCTGTCTTCGAGGATGATCTTTGCGCTGTCGCGGACTGCGAAGTCGTTTACATAAGAGCAAAACTCGTGAATGCCTTTTTCAAAAATAATCTTCCCGTGTCCGTATATCCTGCAGCCTTCATTGCAGAATGCCGCTCCGTTCTTAATTCTGATTTCCGAATTACCGCCGAGAGTCAGATTGCTTTTATTCTTTAAAGTGATTCTGTTTGGAGAAAAGACATTGATCTTTGCGGAGTTATATAAGACAAGATATGCCGTGTCTTCGACAATAAGATTATTATAACTATTTACAGGTGTAATCATATCAAAAATTCTACCCGAATTAATTATAAGCGCCGCCTTTTTTGAAATGACAATGTTTGTCGGCTCGTCTATCAAAGTATCACGTGTAGAAATATTTTTATTAACTTTAAGGTTTAAAGTTAATACTCCGCTCCTGTTATCATCAAATTTATGGTTTTCCAAACCACAGTCTACTCTGGAATCTTGAGGAATAACATTATAAGTATTATTGTTTATTGTATCCAAAATAAAATTCCCAAATTCTTTTGGTCTCAAAAGTCTAACACTGTCTGTTGAAGGAGCTGGAGATAAAACATATTGTTGATCCCAAGCAACAATATTTTTGTTTACAAAACTTATTGGGTATTGCCTTATCCCAGTACCCCATTTAAAAAAAATACTAGGATTATTATTATTATCTTCATAATAGTATAAATGAAGATCTGCTGACCACCGAGTTTCAAAAATAGGATCAACATGTGGATAACCGGCATCCCATTCAACAGTTAAAGTATCTCCAAAATCATAAATATTCCAGATTACTATTTTATACTTTCCAAACCCAACTGTTGCTTTAGTTCCATTGGTAGTTGCATCTCGATCATGGTTAATAAAAAGTGAAGAATTACCATTAACTTGAAAACTGTCAACTAATAGATTCCTCCCATTTATAAAGTTATATAAAATTGGATTACTTAAATGATTTGCATGTAAATCATATCGATAGTCGTTTTCTATATCACCATTAAAAACAAAGCTAATTGGGTAAATGCGCACATATATTATATTAGATGAATTATTCTCAATATCAATTTCATAAGCCGGTAAATTTTCCTGTGAAAATGATCTTTGGCTAAATATTATAATAAAAAATAATAATGTATGGAAAATTATAGCTTTCAAAATATATTTGTTCATTTTTATTTTAAAAATAATGTTTTAATTACTTTTTTAAAACCTTTTTCTATTTCAAGTTCGATAAAATATATTCCGGTTGAAAGATTATAATATTCATAATTCAAATCAATTTCATAAAAACCAGGATTCTGTTTCTTTGATTTTTGAATTATAATTATTTTACCATTAATATCTATCAACTTAATTATCACATTTGTGACTTCGTTTATCTTGTATTTAATCTTAGTTGAGGAATTAAAAGGATTTGGGAAGTTTTGGTATAATTCAAATTTATCAGCAAACAATAAATTGTAATTCTGAATTGATGTGGTTTTTAAATTTAATAAACTATCGGTTCTAACGACATAACCAATTTGTTCCGAACCGGGAATGTAAAATCCTGCAATACCTGCAAAAATTAAGTCACCATTATCTATTGATTGAATTGATTTGAATTCTATAAAATCTGAAGTAGGAAATATTTTTTTATGAAGAATATTTCCAAGAGTATCTGCAATTAATGATTTTCCTGACATAATTCCGTTTACTGAGTCTATAGACATTGTAAATACAAGTTTGTTTGATTCTAGAATATCGAAATCCCCATAGTAAACATTGTCATTGGTTTTTAAAATAACTGGTTTTGTATAATTTCCGGAATCATCTATTTTCATAAAGAAAACTCTTCCTGTTTTGAGAGCAGATATTCCTAAAGATCCGGCTATTATATAATTATTTTTTAATTTTTGTATAGAGAATGCAGCAGTTGGATCATTAAATAGTAATTTTTTTTCCCAAATTGTTTCGCCCGAATCATTAATTTTTAAAACTATTGCTTTGGCTGTGTCTCCTTGCGTTTTTACTTCATATCCACTTATTAAAAAACCATTTCCATAATCAGTAATAACATCAAAATATCTTCTTAAGAATTGGGAATTATAAGTATTCGCCCACATATAATTTCCATTCGAATCTAATTTATAAATAAAGCCGTCCCGTATATTTTGAAAACCACAGATTATATATCCACCGTCTTTTGCTTTCGTGATCTTTCTGCTTTCTACTCCGGAGATTCCATAATATTTTTCCCATAAAATATTTCCATCTCTGTCTAATTTTATTGTAAAGGCTTCGTTTGCGCTTCCTGCTAATAAGCATCCTCCGTCATTAGTTGAGATTGTTGAAATACCAGCACTGCCATTTCTTCCAATATTTTTCATCCATAAAGTATCACCGTTAGAATTAATTTTTATTACCCAAATTTTATAGTTGTTGATTGGAGATGGCAATAAAGAGTAACCTACTAAAAAAAAATTACCTGAATCAGATTCACAAATTGTATTAATTGCGTTTCTAAATGGAGCTTGTGGATTTATATACCTTTTTTCCCAAGTAATCGACTGCGAATGCACTACATTCGCCTGTATAACAAAACTCAAAAAAAATAATATTAGGAAATATTTATTCATAAAATAAAATTTCGTGACTGATTATTGCTAATAAGGCAGTTTTTTATTGTATCCTGTGAACGATGCTTAAGAAAAATTCCGTTCCATTTTTTTGAAGAATCAACGGAAGTAAAAGCGGCATCACTCGCAATCACCTTCGCTCCGCTGTCGCAGACTATACCTGAGTTCTCACCGAACATCATCTTCGAGCCGGGTTTCATAACAAGTGAAGTTGTATTTCCTCTCAGACGGAGTGTATAATTATCCGGCAGGATCACGACTGCGCTGTCTTTGAGGATGATCTTTGAACTGTCTTCGACAACGAAATCATTGGAATAAGAGCAAAGCTGGAATATTCCTTTTCCAAAAACGATTTTTCCGGGACCATGTATTTTTCCGCCTTCATTGCAGAATACCAAATTGTTTGATAAATACCAAAGTTTCCCCGGAAAATTTTTTTTCCTAAAGGAAACTTCAGCTAATCATAAACATAGAACCCAATCACTTATTATATAAGAATTACTCTTCAAGATTTATATCAAGACACAATCCCTGAAGCTCTTTCAGCAATACATTGAATGATTCGGGAATTCCCGGCTCAGGTAAATTTTCTCCTTTTATAATAGCTTCATATACCTTGCTTCTTCCGGTTACGTCGTCACTCTTATATGTCAGCATTTCCTGCAGTATGTTTGAAGCCCCGTATCCCTGCAATGCCCAGCATTCCATCTCTCCGAATCTCTGTCCGCCGAACTGCGCTTTTCCGCCGAGCGGCTGCTGTGTAATCAGCGAATATGGTCCTATTGACCTGGCGTGTATCTTGTCATCGACAAGGTGGGAAAGTTTCAGCATATAAATGTATCCGCATGTAACTTTCTGATCAAATTTCTCTCCTGTCATGCCGTCATAAAGATGAGTTCTCGAATTTTCGTCAAGTCCTGCTTTTTTAAGCATATCTACTATCTCAGCAACTGTCGCTCCGTCAAAGATCGGCGTTGCGAATTTTACACCCATTTTCTTAGCAGCCCATCCGAGCGCTGTTTCATAAAGCTGACCGAGATTCATTCTCGACGGCACTCCCAGCGGATTCAATACTATATCAACAGGCGTTCCATCCGGTAAAAACGGCATGTCTTCCTGAGGCACAAGCTTGGCAACGACACCTTTGTTACCGTGTCTTCCCGCCATCTTATCGCCAACAGATAATTTTCTCTTCTTCGCAACATAAACTTTCGCAAGCTTTACAACGCCTGTCGGAAGCTCATCTCCTAATTTCACCTTGTCTTTTAATCTCTTATATCTCTCTTCTATTTCATTCTGCTTGAATGTATAATTTCTGTATATGTCAGGGATAAGTGAGTTTGCTCTGTTATTATCCGACCAGTCCGAGTCATAGTCAAAATCTGAAAGCGTATAGCCGTCGTTTTCGATCAGATTCATTAAAGCGCTTTTCTTGAATACCGATCCGCTTTTGACTAAGATATTTCCTTTTCTGTCTTTCAGTCCCTTTGAAGTTTTACCTTCAAGAAGTATGTCAAATTTTTCAGCTATCTTGTGATTAAGATCTTTGATCTCTTTCTTTCTCTCAGCTTCAAATTTATCTATTTTTCTTTTCTCATCTCTTTTGCTTTCAGTATCTCTTGTCTTTCTTGAGAAAAGTTTGTTGTTTATGATAATGCCTTTCAGTCCCGGAGTCGCTTTCAGAGAAGCGTCTTTCACATCGCCCGCTTTATCGCCGAAGATCGCTCTTAAAAGTTTTTCTTCAGGCGTCGGCTCCGTCTCCCCTTTTGGAGTTACCTTTCCGATCAGTATGTCATTTTCCTTTACTTCCGCTCCGACCCTTACAATTCCGTTTTCATCAAGATCTTTTGTAGCTTCTTCGCTTACATTTGGAATTTCTTTTGTAAGTTCCTCTTCGCCTCTTTTCGTATCCCTTACTTCAAGACTGAATTCTTCAATGTGAATAGATGTATATACGTCATCCGCAACTAATTTTTCACTGATTACAATAGCGTCTTCATAGTTGTAACCTCTCCACGGCATAAACGCAACTAAAACATTTCTACCGAGCGCGAGTTCGCCTTTCTCTGTGGATGAACCGTCTGCAAGTATATCACCTTTCTTTATCTTCTGACCTTCTTTTACAATCGGTCTCTGATTTATAGAAGTGTCCTGATTGGTTCTCAGGAATTTTATTAAATTATATACTACTAATTTTCTGTCATCAAAGCTGAGTAAACTCTCATCGGAATCTTCCTTTATATTGTATTTTACTATGATCTTGTCTCCGCTTACGTATACAACTGTTCCGTCCGCCTCTGCAGTAAGAAGTGTTCTCGAATCTCTTGCAATGATCTCTTCAAATCCAGTTCCGACTACCGGTGACTCCGGTCTGAGAAGCGGTACCGCCTGTCTCTGCATATTACTGCCCATCAGCGCTCTGTTAGCGTCATCGTGCTCGAGGAACGGTATCAGCGCTGCTGCTGCGCTAACGATCTGATTTGTTGCCACATCCATATAATCTATTTCATTCGGATGCAGAAGCGGGAAATCACCTTTAAATCTTCCTTTTACTTTATCATTAAGGAATTTTCCCTTATCATCAATCGGCGCATTCGCCTGAGCTATCTTATAAAAATTTTCTATCTCCGCAGACAAGTATTCTATCTTGTCCGTTACTCTTCCGTTCTCAACTCTTCTGTACGGCGTCTCTATGAATCCGAGTTCATTTATTCTTGAATGAATGCAAAGCGAAGATATCAGACCAATGTTCGGTCCTTCCGGCGTTTCAATCGGACAAAGTCTGCCGTAATGGGTATAGTGAACGTCCCTTACCTCAAATCCTGCGCGCTCTCTTGAAAGTCCGCCAGGTCCCAGAGCGCTGATCCTTCTCTTATGCGTCATCTCCGCAAGCGGATTCGTCTGATCCATAAACTGCGAGAGCTGACTTGTTCCGAAAAATGATGCAAGCGCGCTTGTGATAGGTCTTGCGCTGATCAGTTTCGAAGGTGTAAGATTTTCTTCATCATGAATGCTCATCTTGTCCCTGATAGTTCTCGACATTCTCGAAAGTCCGAGTGAGAACTGAGCTGATAACTGCTCATTCACTGTCCTGACTCTTCTGTTTCCGAGATGGTCAATATCATCCACATCTTTCCTGCCGTCCACAAGATCTCTGATATAATTAATTATATTCACAAGATCTTCCTGAGTAAGTATCGTAATATGAGGATCAATGTTCGTGCCTAATTTGTAATTGATCTTGTATCTTCCGACTTCACCAAGATCATATTTCTTAGTATTAAAAAATAATTTTTCAATATAACTTCTCGCGCTTTCAGCTTCTGACTCTAATAATGCAGCTGCTGCTTTCTTATCTTTTGGTGAAGTGTCCGCAGGCAGCTTTTCCAGTAAAACATCAGTCTCGTCTTCATCATTTATAATTGTTGTATAAATTACCATCTCACCGTCTGTCGGTTCGGATTTAAGTAACTTCAGCTCTTTTATCTTTGCATTGGTTATTGAGACAAGCTGTTCATCGGATAAAATGCTGTTGGCGTTTATTCCGATATCATCGCCTGTTTCTTTATTGACTACATTTTCAAGTACTATCCTGCCGGTATAATCAAGATAATTTTTATCATTCACTTTTACAGTTTCCACGAGGTCAAACAGTTCAAGCATATTCACATGCTCAGTAAACCCTAGCGCTTTCAGCAGCGTTGAAAAATAAAACTTTTTCTTTCTGTCCACATAAGCGTAAAGCAGGTTATTTATATCTGTTGTAAATTCCACCCATGAACCTCTGAAAGGTATTACCCTTGCGGAATAAAGTTTTGTACCGTTTGCGTGAGTTGATTCTCCGAATACTACGCCGGGCGATCTGTGAAGCTGACTTACAATTGCTCTCTCTGCGCCGTTAATAATGAAGCTTCCTCTCGGAGTCATATAAGGAAGATTTCCGAGATACACGTCATTTTCTATTGTGTAATTATACTCTTTTGCGGCTGCATTCGGTTTTGTAGATAATCTCAATCTCGCCTTTACCTGCACTGCATACGTTAATCCCTGTTCCTGACATTCAATGACGGAGTAATGAGGTTTCTCCAGATAATAATCGACAAACTCTAACAACGCTGTCTCTCTCGAATCGCTTATAGGAAAGTTATCTTCAAAAACTTTCTGAAGACCCTGTGATTTCCTTCTGCTTGCGGGTACGTCTTCCTGCAAAAAATCCTTATAAGACTGCACCTGTACATTCAAAAGATCCGGCGGATCATGCGTGATGGACGTTTTAGCAAACGTCAGTCTGTCATTTTTGCTGTTTAACTTATTCAGTTTCAGATTTAAATCCATAGTTGCCAAATTTTTACCTCCGGAATATTTTAATAAATAATCCCGGCATGAGTTTTGCCGGGACTATTATGGTTTTTTTAATATATTTTTTTATAAAACAGAACCGTCAAAGAATTATTTTACTTCGACTTTTGCGCCTACTGCTTCCAGGTCTGCTTTCAGCTTATCCGCATCTGCTTTTGAAATGTTTTCTTTAACCGGTTTCGGAGCGCCTTCTACAAGAGCTTTTGCTTCTGTTAGCCCCAGTCCGGTTGCGTTCTTCACAGCTTTGATAACATTGATCTTTTGTGCTCCTGCTTCTGCAAGTATAACTGTGAATTCAGTCTGCTCTTCTACCGGAGCTGCTGCTGCTGTCGGTGCTCCGCCCATCATAACAGGGGCTGCTGCCGTTACTCCGAATCTGTCTTCCAGAATCTTCTTTAATTCTGAAGCCTGAGTTAATGTTAACTCTCCGATTTTATCTGCAATTTCTTCTACTGACATTTTGATTTTACCTCTTTTTAATTTTAGTTTAATAATAAATTTTTATTAAGCTGCACGTTTCTTTGCAGCTTCCTCAATTACACTGGAAAGATCTCTCATCACCGCATTGATCGAACCGACGATACCGCTTACCGGCGAATCAAGTGAACCGAGGATTGACGCTATCACTTCTTCTTTTGTCGGAAGCGAAGCCAGAGTATTGAGTTGTTTTGAGTCATAAGCTTCATTCTCTACTATTGCAATCTTGAGCTTAGGTCTCTCAATTTTGTCAAAAAATTTCTTCAGGATCTTTGCCGGAGCCACAGGGTTTTCTTTTGCAAATACAACTCCCGTCGGTCCGTTAAGCATTTCATCGAGCTTTTCGAAATGAGATGAATATTTGTCAGTTTCCTTTAAAGCCCTGACCGTTAAAGTATTTTTCAATACTTTATACTTTAGTCCGGATTTATAAAATTCACTTCTTAATTCGTTCACTTCCTCGACAGTCAGTCCTGTGAAATCAGTAAAGTATATCGCCTCAGAGGAATCAAGCATTTCTTTGATATCTCTGATAGACTCTACTTTCTGTTCTTTTTTCATAATTTAGCTTTTTAAAGTAATTGTTTAGATCTGTTTTGTCTGCCCGAAGCTGACAGACAAATTATTATTTGTTTGTTGAGTGCGTAAATTCTTTTTATGCAGCTTTCTTAGCTGTTCCCTGATTTTTGTCAATCTTTATTCCGGGTCCCATAGTTGTCGAAAGTGTTATGCTTTTCACATATGTGCCTTTTGCCGCTGCCGGTTTCAGTTTAATAATCGTATCTATGAATGCTGTAATATTTTCCGTAAGTTTGTTTTCGTCAAATGAAACTTTTCCTACTATTGAATGAACAATTCCAGACTTGTCAACTCTGAAATCAATTTTACCTGCTTTAACATCCTTTACTGCCTGCCCTATGTTTGGTGTAACAGTTCCGCTTTTCGGATTAGGCATAAGTCCTCTTGGTCCGAGTATCTTTCCTATTTTTCCCAGCTCAGCCATTGTATCAGGCGCTGCGATAATTACATCTATGTCAGTCCATCCTTCCTGAATTTTTTTCACATAATCCTCATAGCCGACATGATCAGCTCCGGCTTCTCTTGCTTCATCATGCTTTTCCGGTTTTGCTATCACAAGCACTCTTACAGTCTTCCCGGTTCCGTGAGGCAAAGAGACAGTCCCTCTTACTACCTGATCCGCATGTTTCGGATCGACGCCTAATCTCACCGCTACATCAACTGATTCATCAAATTTTGCAGACGCTGTTTTCTTAAGCTCAGTAACACCTGTCTTAAGATCATATTCTTTTTCAATGTCAACTTTTTTCAGAATGTCTTTTTGCTTTTTTGTTAATTTCATTTTTAAAAAATTAAAAATTTTTATTAATATTTTTGCTTTTGCTGAATTGTTTTATATCAAATAATAACCGGTATTATTTCTCTACCGATAATCCCATGCTTCTTGCTGTACCGGCTATCATTCTCATTGCCGCTTCTACATCATGCACATTAAGATCTGGCATTTTTGTCTCGGCAATTTCTCTCAGCTGCTGCTGAGTCACTTTTCCAACCTTGTTTTTATTCGGTATGCCGGATCCCTTTTCAATTCCAAGAGCTTTAAGAAGAAGCACAGCTGCCGGCGGAGTCTTAGTGATAAATGTAAATGATTTATCTGAAAATACCGTGATTACAACCGGAATAAGATATCCCTTTTTATCCTGTGTCCTAGCATTGAATTGTTTGCAGAACTCCATTCCGTTCACGCCTCTCTGACCGAGAGCAGGTCCGACTGGTGGCGCCATTGTTGCAGCTCCCGCCGGTATCTGTAATTTTATAAAACCTGTTATCTTTTTTGCCATTATATATAATTATTATTATTTATTTTTCTTTTTCTACCTGCGTTAATTCAAGTTCAATCGGCGTCTTCCTTCCGAATATGCTGACCATAACTTTCACTTTGAATTTTTCCAGATTTACTTCTAGTATATTACCGCTGAAATTATTAAAAGGACCGCTTGTAACTTTTACAGGATCTCCCACATTCAGCTGAATGTCAAGTTTCTCTTTTTCACCTTCTTCATTCAGGATCGATTTGATTCTTTTTACTTCATCATACTTCAATGGGATCGGCTCAAGCTTAGTACCTTTGACGCTTTTGGATCCGACCATATTTATGATTGAAGGCGTTTTTGAAATAAAATCCCTGATTTTGTCATCCAGATCAGCTTCAATCAATATATAACCGGGTAAAAAATTCTTGAACTTTACTTTTTTCTTGCCGCCTTTTACTTCAAATACTTTTTCGAGAGGTATTAAAACATTATTTATCCTGTCCTGTAAATTTTCATTTTTGATTTCATTATCAAGATACGCTTTTACTTTATTCTCGTGACCTGATATAATTCTTACTGCATACCATTTAAAGATCTCAGATTCCTCTTCAGCCTGTTCTTCCGGCTTTGCATCTGCATCCTGTCCTTCTTCAGATAAAATTTCCTCTGATCCGTTTAACTTTTTTTCCTCTGTCATTTATATAAATAATATTAAAATATAGCTTTCAACAGTTCGCTGATTCCCTTGTCTATAAGATATACTAACGTTGCTGATAAAAGCATGGTAACTACGACCACTTTTGTAGAATCTATAAGTTCTTCTTTCTTTGGCCAGGAAACTTTCTTCATCTCCTTATATATATCCTCGAAAAAATTTATAATCTTATCTTTCATTTTTTGCTTTTTTATAAAATTTTAAACTGCTTTTTGCACGGGAGGAGGGACTCGAACCCCCAACCAACGGTTTTGGAGACCGCTACTCTACCAATTGAGCTACACCCGCAGTTAGCCTGACAGAGAATTTCATTTGGATTCCCTGTGAAGAATATGCTGCTTGGTCCACTTACAGTATTTTTTTAACTCAATTCTTTCCTTGGTATTCACTCTGTTCTTGTAAGATACATAAACTGACTTACCCTTATGTGGTCCCTCTATACTTACAAGTTTTATCTTTACTCTTGATCCTTCTTTTGCCATTTTATTATTTTACTGAAATTATTGATTTCTTTTATAATGTTCCTGCTTGCTGATCTGATTTTAAATTAAATTTCTCAGCTGAATTTGGTTTTCGATTCTCTCAATTGGTATTCTACAGAATTTACTATTCAGGAATGATAATTAACTTATTTCTTATTTATTGATTCAGAGCTGATGACCGGGATTGAACCGGTGACCTCATCCTTACCAAGGATGTGCTCTACCAACTGAGCTACATCAGCTTATCAGTTTTTTCTGAGCGGGAGACGAGACTCGAACTCGCGACCAACAGCTTGGAAGGCTGTGACTCTACCAACTGAGTTACTCCCGCATATTTTTTTTCCTTTTCTTGTTTTAAAAAATTGTTTCCCTGACTTTTTCAAAACCTTTTTGTCTCTTTGAAAAATACAAACAAGATAATTCTGCCAGACAAAATAACCCGGAAAAAAATGTATGTGGGTAGGGAAGGATTCGAACCTCCGAAGACCTGAGTCGACAGATTTACAGTCTGTTGCGTTTAACCACTTCGCTACCTACCCGCTTTAAACCCAATTATTTCTTACCTATATAGCAAAGGACGTTAAAAATATCAAAATTAACATTTTAAATCAACTCATATTTTGATATTTGCCAAGCTTTTTTGATTGTATTAAAAAGAGGTGTCAGATCTGTAAAAAAATGTTTTTTAATTAAAGCAAATTCAGCTTAAACAAACTGTCTATTTTGACTTTCTGATCACGAAGATTGTTTATTCTCTCAAGTATAGACTGTCTTTCATCACTGCTATATAGTTTTTCTTCAACATTATCCGAAATTACTTCATACAGAGCAAGGTTAATTTCTTTTCCAAAATCCTTGTAATTATAATCACCTTTTCTTTCAGTGTTAACCAGTATCGCCTGTCCGACGGTATAATCTCCGTCATTATTTCTTATTGCTACTACTGTCCTTGAGTCAGGCTCTCTGCAAAGGTATATCCCGTCATCCCTTATTTCAGTTACTCTTGCTGAAATAATCCTCGTAATGGATCCCGGATTTCCGGACGAACTTAAATTAACAAGCATTTTATCCTGCTCCCTGATTTCTCTTTCCAGCTCATTATACTTTACAACCGATGATATCTTCTTGTTTAATAAACTTATATTTGCCTCAAGTATATTTATATCCCGGTACATTGCAGTCTCGGGAAATACTGTCAAAATTAGTTTTGCATTATTAAGTTCATTTAGTGACTCGCTGAATTTCCCAAGTCCGTTCAGCTTCTTTCCGTTCGATACTTTCTGTGAATATTCACCGTAAGCAACATTGTATATATTGTTAAACAAAATTTTCGCTTCTTCAGGATCCAGAGTGCTTTTAATTTTATTATAATATTTTAAAGCAAGCTTCCAGTCTTCTTTATAATAATTACTGGCAATCTGAAATGAATAATTATTTATTCTGTCTAATGCTTTTGATTTATTTTTACCGTCTGAATAATTCCTGAGAAAGGTCTCATACTTTCCAATCATTTTTTCCATTGTTCTGAGATCATTTGCTTTGTCTGTCTTTACCAGCTCAGCATAATCCCTGTCCTCTTTTAATATAAAAGTATAATATCCCAGATAGCCCAGCGCTGAAAGAATTGCAATAATAACTACTATTATCAGAATGTTTGTATAAAGTCTTCTTCGTCTCTGCTCCGGGATTTTTTCTCTTATTACATCAAGTCTGGTATTTACGAAATTTGTCTCCGTCTCATCTGTATATTTTATAACATTTTTATAATAGATCTCAGCCGCCTTATAATCTTTGTTCCCAAATGCCTCGTCACCGCTGCTCATAAGATTGATCTTGTTATTGATCAGCGCTACAGCTTTGTTGTAAAGATTTTTTAATTCGGAATTTCTTCTGTCAAGCTTCAGATATTGCTTGCCTTCAAAGATAGCTTCCGAAAACTGATTCCTGTTTATAAGGTATTCAATATTTATAATTGCTTCCCTGATCGTAACTTCATCGTTTTCATCCCTTATCTTTTCCCCGCAGCCGTATACAGCACAGCCTTTGTTTTCAGCCCAGCAGTCTCTGTGATAAGGCGAACTGCATGAATTGCAGAAAATTGCTTCTGCGTCATTTTTTATTGGCATCTGACAAAATGTGCAGATATTCTTGACCGGCTTTAAGAGATCGTCCATTGATTGGAAATATTAAAATCCCGAGTAGTTTTTTTAAAAATAGTAAATTTCAAATTCCGCTGAAATACAATTTAATTATTATACTTATGCCTAAAATTACCAACAGCATTCCCATTGCATTGTTTAGAATTTTTAATGCTGCCGGATTTATTTTAAGTGAATTTTTTGAAACGAAATTAACTAGCAAATAAAACCAGAATGTAGCTCCGGTAAATACTCCGATCGCAAGGAATAATCCGGTGAAAAAATTTGAATCAATCATGCCGTAACTTTTCAGATAACTTACTATAGCAAACCATGATGCCGGTAAAGTCGGTGATGAAAGACAGGATACTATACCTGCAATAAAACTCATTGTAACATTACTGTGATGCTTTTCTAAAACATTTGAATGTAAAATTTTATCAATTCGCGATTCCGTTTTCTTGAATACTTTTTCAACTTTATCATACTTTTCCTTGAATTCCGCTTTTTCAGGTTCTGCAAGATGCTGTGAAAAGTCCTGCTTTGTATATATAATGATAAACCCGTATATAATAATAAACAAACTTCCGCACAATGCCAGTATAAGTTTCAGTATATCAGAGTTATCAGAAAAGTAATTATGAATTGTATCGGGCAGCAGAGTTGCTATCAGAGCGACTCCTCCGAATGAAACTAAAATATAAATCATATCCATAAAACCCGCTCCCGCCCCTATTGCTATACCGTTTTTTATCTGATTCTTTAATCCTTTCTGTATAATCTGAAAATAAGTCGGTCCCAGCGGCGGTATTGTTACAATGAAACCTAAAATTATACCTAATATTAATCCTGATATCAAATAAAAATTTTAGTTAAATTAGGTAAACACATTTTCATATTCAATTAAATTGATTTAATTCCAATTGCAGATTTTTTTTCTGCATATTTACAAATGAATGTAAAAAAAATTCTGGCTGCTGTTTTTATAGTTTTTTCTCTTTCGTTTTCCTATTCTAATGTGATTTATACTTCGTATCAGAAGCAGGCAGTTGTATATTCAATAGAATCAGATAAAGATAATATTACTGATGGGTTCTTAAAAGATAATGATAAAATCAGAAAGAAAATTTCCTTGTCGTTGTCCGTTAGAATTTTCATTCTGAATTCAGAGAAAATTTATTTTAATTCTTCCTGAATATTACAGGTATAACTTTTTGAATTCGACTACTTTTTTTAAAAATTCTTATCTGAATTCTTTATCAATAACATCAATCTCTCCCGGATATGAAATTCCTCCGAGAAATGTATCTATAGTCGGTTTGATTTTTAAAGTAAGCCTTGAGCTCGTGCCGGACTTTCCTCCTATAGCAAGAGCAAGATTAATAATATTTTCATAACTGTTATCAGTAAAGATCCGGAGAAGGTCAAATGAAACCGGGATCGGGATAGTAGTTGATTTTCCAACACCCGGGACTTCTATGGTTTTATCAATTTCACCCGTAATGATTTCCTTGTTGTCGATTAAAAGTCTCCAGTCCAGTCCTTTAATAAGCGAAGAAGATTCCTTCGAACCGCCGGGATAAGTGTCAGGATTTTTTGCGATTAGATTAACTGTGAATTTTGTAGGAAGCTGTCCGGAAGCAAATGCCGCAAGTAATTTACCGCCGTCCAGAATATTCAGATCATCAAGTGAACTAATATTATTCAGCTTGACCCCGGCTAAATTTAATCCGTCTACTTTACCCAGTTTAAACTTCAGTCTCTGAGCATTTTCCATTGTATCCTTTATGCCGGAACATCCGGTTATCATTACAGGAATCAGTAATATCAAAAAATAAAATCCGGTTTTTTTCATATAATAATTTTAAAGGTTTATTAAAATTTAAAAAGCCCGAACTGAATAATAATATTCTGCTGCGGACTTTTAAAATTAGATCAATATTTCACAGTTACACTGTTTATTGCAGAGAGAGAGGGATTCGAACCCCCGGTGACCGTAAGGCCACAACGGTTTTCAAGACCGCCGCATTCAACCACTCTGCCATCTCTCTGTTACGTTTTTAAAACTTTTACAAAATTACGAAATTGGATTCACAAATTAAAGAAATAAAAGATATTAATTTGTTAAATATCCTGTCAGTCTGTTTATATAAATTTTATTAAATGTTTTTTTTCAGTCAAAAGTCAGATTAATCTGTATTTTATTCCGTTAAGTTCTTCAGTTAATCCGCTTAATCCGAAGTTTCCAATCCTTGTTCTTCTCAATGTCTTAAGATATCCTCCCGTTCCGAGTCTTTCGCCGAAGTCATTTGCAATTGACCTTATATATGTACCTTTGCTGCTGCTGATCCTAAAATATAATTCTGTATCATTGATTCTTTTTACTTCAAATTCAGATATAATAATTTTTCTCGGTTCCCTTACCACTTCCTTTCCTTTTCTGGCAAGTTTATATAGCGGCTTTCCTTTTTGCTTTATTGCTGAATACATCGGCGGAGTCTGTTCCACCTCTCCGATGAATGTCTTTCTGACCCTTTCAATATCAGCATCGTTAATATTTATTTCATCAGTAATTATTTCTTCATCTGTTTCAGTATCAAAACTTTTTGTAACTGCTCCAATTCTTATCGTGCCTTCATATTCCTTATCAAGGATTAATATATCGTTTATCTCCTTAGTTTTTTTATCCGTACAGAGTATTAGCAGCCCGGTCGCCCGCGGATCCAGTGTGCCGGAATGACCTATCTTCTTTATTGAAAACTCTCTTTTAAAAATTCTTACCACATCTGCGCTTGTGAGATCTAGCGGCTTGTCGGCTAAAATTATTCTGTTTGATAAATCAGAGATGACGTTACCGGTCAGATCAGAATTCATTAAATGGTATTATTGGGATTGATCCTGATCTTTTTCCTTTACCTGTATTTCGTTCAGCAGTTTCTGGATCTTATCCGCATACTCTATAGTATCGTCATGAAAAAACTGAAGTTCAGGCATATATTTAAGTATGATCAGCTTAGCAAGTAAAAATCTAATGTGCTTCTTTTTTCCTTCAAGTTTTTCCAGACATTCTTCCACAGGAATTTTATTCCCGAGAAAACTCAGATAAATTTTTGCAATCTTCAGATCCGGCGTAACAATAACTTTTGCAACTGTAACAAGACCTAATCCGCTTATCTCAGAAAGATCTTTGGACATTGCCTGACTAAGTTTATTCTTTATTTCCTGAGCAACTTTTTCCGTTCTTACGGACATATACAATTTTCAGTTTACTTCAAATTATCTACTGAGGAGTAACAAGTTTTCTTTTTGTTTCAACAATTTTAAACGCTTCTATAATATCACCTACTTTAATGTCATTAAAATTTTCCAGTCCTATGCCGCACTCATATCCTGATTCCACTTCCCTAACATCATCTTTTTCTCTTTTAAGGGATGAGATCCCGCCGTTGAATATCTGGAATCCGTCCCTCAGAAGTCTGACTTTGTTATTCCTGTTAATTTTGCCGTCCTGAACGTAACATCCCGCGATGTTGCCGATCTTCGGTACTTTGAAAATCTGCCGCACTTCAACCGTAGCAGTAACTTCCTCAGATATATCAGGAGCCAGCATTCCTTCAAGAGCAGTTTTTATTTCATCAATAAGCGTATAAATAATAGTATATAATCTTATATCAATTTTATTCTTCTCCGCTAGTTTTCTTGCTTTAAGATTCGGTCTTACGCTGAATCCGATTACAATCGCTCCGGACGCTTCAGCAAGCAGTATATCCGATTCGCTAATTGTGCCGACCGCTTTGTGAATAACAGAAACTTTAGTCTCGCTTGTAGTAAGCTTATGCAGTGAATCAGCCAATGCTTCCGCCGATCCGTCCGTATCAGCTTTAAGAATTATTTTGAGCTCTACCTGCCTGCCTTCCTGTATCTGTTTTGAAATATCATCAAGCGTAACAAACTTAACCTGTCTGAAGTCCTGTTCGCGCTTGAGCTGCTGTCTTTTCAAAGAAAGATTTTTTGTATCCCTTTCATTTTCAAGCACAACAAATGTATCTCCCGCCTGCGGGACACCGTCAAAGCCAAGCACTACTACCGGAGTTGAAGAAGCCGCCGTCTCCAGCGCATGCTCTCTTTCATCAAACATTGCTCTTACTTTGCCGCTGTATATTCCCGCTATAAATGAATCCCCTATTCTCAGTACTCCCTTCTGAACTAATACTGTTGCAATCGGACCTCTTCCTTTGTCAAGTTTCGCTTCAAGTACAACTCCTCTTGCTGATTTAGACAAATTGGTTTTTAATTCGAGTAGTTCAGCTTCGACAAGTATTTTCTCTAATAGCTTATCTATATTCATTCCCATCTTTGCGGAAATTTCAACAGACTGGTATTTCCCGCCCCATTCTTCTACAAGAACATCTTTCTCGGATAACTGCTGTCTGATCCTGTCAGAATTTGAATCCGGCTTATCAACTTTGTTAATTGCAATAATTATTGGAACATTTGCTGCTCTTGCGTGATTGATAGCTTCAATAGTCTGCGGCATTACATTATCATCCGCCGCTACGACGAGCACAACAATATCCGCCGCCTGTCCTCCTCTTGCTCTCATTGCCGTAAATGCTTCGTGACCGGGCGTATCAAGGAAACTGATTTCTTTGCCCGAATCCATTCGGACTTTATAAGCTCCTATGTGCTGCGTAATACCGCCTGCTTCACCGGCTACTACATTCGTCTTTCTGATATAATCCAGCAAAGATGTCTTTCCGTGATCCACATGTCCCATAATTGTAACTACAGGAGCCCTGTCAGTAAGATCTTCAGGTCTGTCCGGCTGTTCTTCAATTATATCTTCTTCATACTCTTTCGTAAATTCAATCTTAAATCCGAAATCACTTGATATAAGCTCAATAATATCTTTCTCAAGTCTCTGATTTATAGATACCATTATTCCGAGTTTAAAACAGTTTTTTATAATTTCATTGGAATCAATCCCCATAAGGTTTGCAAGCTCTGCCGTAGAAAGAAATTCATTTACCTTAATGACATTTTTAGTTGCTTCTTTTAATTCCAGGATCTTTTTTTCTTCTTCAATTCTTTCTTTTTTCTTTCTCTTTCTTGCAATACTCCTTGCTGATGAACCTGTATCACCTTCTATCTTTGCATAAGTTTCTCTGATCGCTTCGTCAATTTCCTTCTGCGTTGCATCTTTTTCCCTGTGTCCTTTTTCGGATTTTATTCTTCTCTTTCTTTCAGATTCGGATTCAAATTTTTTCTTATCCCTGTCTTTTTTATCCCTGAATTTTCTGTCTTCATGAAGTTTGTCAGTCAGATTCCTTTTTACAAACACTTCCTTTTTTTGTTCTTTTTTATCACCGGTTGGTTCAGGTTTCTGAGTGGACTTCTGTTTCTTCTTTTCCCTGATTACCTGATCTATGGTAATCTTTTCCGTTAGCTTTTTCTTATTTCTGTCGAAAGGTTTTTTAAATGTCTTCTGTGCTTCTCCTTTTTCCGTCCTGTCAAAACCCTGCTGAGGAGCAGATGTTTTGGGTTTATCTTCCGCTGAAGAAGTTACCGGTTTAATATCTGAACCAGCCGGTTTTGACTTATCATCAGATGAAACCGGTTTCGGTTTTTCACCCTGCTTTAAAGTTTTATTCCTTTTAATATCTGAATCCGCTGCCGGTTTATCAGGTGTTTTCTTTGTGAATTTTGGTGCGGCTGTTGCAGTTTTTTTCGCAATTCTTTTATCTTTTTCTTTCTGTTCCTGATCCTTTATTGTCTTAGCCCTGTCACGGTATGCTAATAATTCCTGTTTTTTTCTTTCTTCTTCTTTTGTTTTTTGCTCTTCTTCAATTACTTTTCTTAACCTCTCCTGCTCTTCTAGTAATCTTTTCTCTTCATTCTCTTTGTCAATTTTTTCCTGCGCATCTGAAAGTTCTACATGGAATTTTTCCACAAACTTTACGGACTTTTCCATTTTTTTATCTTCAAGCTCAATCTCTTTTCTGAAATTAGAATAGACCTTTGCCACAGTCTCTTCATTCAGAGCTGTATTGATTGTTGCATCCTCTATTCCAATAGACTTCAGATAATCAAGTATGACGTCTTTTGAAACTTTGATCTCTCTTACTAATGCAATTACTTTTTTCATATTTTGTTAAAAATTTTTGCCGGTTTTAATTTAATAATTAACTTAATATTTACTGTAAATTATTATCCGGTAAATAATACTAACTCTTCGAATCAGTTTTTTCCACTTTATTGCCTTCTGCATCCTCATCTGAATCTTCATCATTTTCATCAGCAGACCCGTTCTCTTCTTCATCAGCATCCTGAATTTCTTCTTCCGGATCCTCTTCGTTGTCTTCTTCCTCTTCTTCCTTAACAGTTTCTCTGACAACATCTATCTGATAACCAGTAAGTCTTGAAGCAAGCTTTATATTCTGACCGCTTTTCCCGATGATAAGACTTATCTGATCTTCGTCCGCATATATTTTGGCAATTTTATTTTCATTGTCAAGTTCAATATCATTCAGCTTTGCAGGAGAAAGCGCTCTTGCAATATACAAAGCAGGATCTTCCGTATAATTTATAACATCAATATTTTCATTGCTAAGCTCTCTTACAATAGAATGAATCCTTATGCCTTTCATTCCCACACAGGCGCCGACTGCATCGACTCTGTCATCATTTGAGATCACGGAGATCTTGGCTCTTTCTCCCGGCTCTCTTGCAATACCTTTTATCTCTATAATGCCGTCGTATATTTCAGGTATCTCAAGTTCAAACAATTTATCAAGAAACTGCTCATCCGCTCTGGACACGATAATGAGCGGCGGACCTGACTGTCTTTTTTCTATGCTTTTTATAATAGCCCTTGTCGTGTCGCCTTTTTTATATTTCTCCTTAGGGATCTGCTCGCCTTTAGGGAAAATGATTTCATTACTGTTATGTATTAATAAAATCGAAGTCGGCTTTATCTGATATATTTCACCTACAATAATCTCTCCGACCTGATCTTTGTATGCATTATATGTGATTTCCTTTTCGATCTCTCTGATCTTCTGATTCAGATTCTGCTTTAGATTGATTACCATTCTTCTTCCGAAATCCTCGATCGGTATCTCTTCAGCAAAGTCATCGCCTATCTCAAAATTCTCGCCGGATTTCTCTTTGGCTGTTTCGATGTCAATTTCTTTATTGTGATCGGTAACTTCTTCCACTACTACTTTATAAAGAAATATCTCGATCACGCCTTTATCCATATTCACCACTACATCAAAGTTAGCTTCAGGTCCGTATTTCTTCTCCATCATTTTCTTAAACGAATCCTTTATCACGCTCGAAAGTATATCTCGGTCTATATTCTTTTCTTTTGCCATTTGTGAAAAGGCATCTACAATATCCGATTTCATTTTATTTAATTCTTTATTTTTTTATTTAAATTTTAATTTGATTTTTGATTCCAGTATATCACCGAAATTTATTTCCCTGTATTCCTCAGTATTTTTTTTCCCTTTTTCTTTTTTTTGAATTTCAATTCCGATCTTTCCGTCATTCTCAGACACCATTGTAAGCTTACCCGTAACATCCTCATCTCCTGACAGAATTGCCTCAATGTCCCTGCCTATATGCTTTTCCAGCTGCCATATGAATTTGAAAGACCTTTCCGCACCGGGAGATGAAACCTGCAGTTTTGAAATGTCCGCTGATGCGATTTTTTCTTCTATCAGATCATCAAGCTCATGATTTATTTTAACCAGCTCATCAATATTAATTCCTTTTCTGTTATCTACATAAATCTCCAGTACCTTTGTTCCTTTCTCTCCCCTGAGTATGTAATCAATTATTTTGTAATCAGATCTGCTGAAGTAATCTTCGGCGATATTCTTAATCTCAGTTTCCATTTTTATAAAAAAAAAGTGGGTTCGACAAACCCACCATTATATATTCATTTCAAAGCTGTTCAAGTTACTTTTAATAAGGGAAAATTTCAAGGCATTGTTTATCGTCCCTCAATTTAATTTTACTATCTGCTTTCCAAAACTGCTGATTGGTTTTTTAATCGTCGTTTCAAAAACAGTATATGAATGTTTTAAAGAATTTATTTATATTTGTTTAAACTAATACCGGATTGTATTATTAAATATTCCGGCTCTTATTTATTAATCATTTTTTAATTTAATCTAAATAAAATGAAAAAAACATTAAAGATTTTTACGGCAGCATTGTTTTTTGCTTTTACCGGAAATTCCTTTGCAGGACCAAAGATCACTTTTACTGAGCTTATTATAGCAGCTGAAAAAGACGCAAAATTAACAGCAGCAGCTCATCAGTTAGCAGCACAGAAAAATCTGCCTGTTACAATTCTTACTGCAGATAAAGTAACAATTGACGCCAGGGGAATTGAAAACGGGAATGTAGTATATACAGTCATAACAAATCCCGCTGACATCTATGATAACTCTTTCACATTATTTTTTGAAGAAGCGGTAAAAGGATATGACCTGTCTGCATCTCTGTTAATTTATCCCAATGGAAATGTAATTGATAACACAAACGGTCTTTACAGATATCAGCTTGATCAGAGCGCAAGAGGACTGGAAAAATTTCTGCTCATTGCCGACTGGACATTTGACAGAGTATGGGCATTTAATCCTGAAAACGGAAATCTGATTGATACTGCTTTTATCTCGCACAGCAATCCGCAGCTTCAAAGTCCGAAGCACGCTCTTCAGACTCATGACAATTTTATTTTAGTTGCTGATCAGATCTCGGATCTTGTACAGAAATTTGATACAAGCGGATTTTATATCAGTCATTTCGCACCTTCAGGCGGAGTAAATACTTCTATTGTTGATAATATGAGAGGCATAGCATTCAGACCAAACAGAAATCTGCTGGCTACAGTAGGCAGCGGTACAAATCAGAATACTATTCAGGAATTTGATATGAGCGGAAACCACATTGGAAGTTTTATATCTCTCGGTACTTTGAACAGTCCGTTTGATATTCATTACAGAAGCAATGATATTCTTGTTACAAATTCATCCGGACCAAACGATGTTACAAGATATAATCACAGCGGAACATTTATATCAAACTTCATAGTAAGCGCAAATCTTACTTTTCCGCAGCAGGTATTAAGAATGCCGAACGGAAATCTCGCAGTGTGCGGATTCAGCTCGCCGTCCGGATTGATTCATTTTGATTCATCAGGAAACTATATCCGCTCGATGTCAGCCGTTACGGGGTTAAGAGGAGCTTACCTTCTGGGCAACGGAAACTATCTCGTAACAAATGCTACCGGTGTTATTGAAATGGACAGCACTTCCGGAAGTTTAATCAGGATTGTAGCTTCAGGATCTAACTTTCAGTATATTTCCGAATACATTCCGGGAGGACTTGTCGGTCTTTCAAATATTTCTAATGCTGTTCCGGAAAATTTTTCATTAAATCAGAATTATCCAAATCCTTTTAATCCGAATACAAATATCATTTATCAGATCTCAGTCAGAGGTAATGTAAATTTATCTGTTTATGATGTGCTTGGCAATGACGTAATGACATTGGTGAATGAGAATCAGAACCCGGGAACGTATTCAGTTAATTTTGACGGAAGTAATTTCTCCAGCGGAATATATTTTTATAAATTAACGGCAGGAGATTTTTCTGAAACAAAGCGGATGATTTTACTGAAGTAAAGATCTTACTAATTCAGATGCTGTAATAAAAAGCAGAGCTGCGGAATGATTCCGTAACTCTGCTTTTTTAATTGAAAGAAAGTTCTGATATATTTTTTAAAAAATTTCCTTTATTAATTTATTACGATAAAATTTCCTGAATGTATTTTTCTTTATCTATTCACTGATGCACCGAACCGAAAAACCATATTCCTTATATCCTGCTAAGTTGTTTACATTACCGAAAGCGCTGCCGAGACTTATATATCTGCCCTTTCCGCCGCTTTCATCAGAGCTCCACAAATAGCAGTTATAATCTTTGACATTAAAATTTCCATAATAGTATCTGTATCCTCCGGGCAGCGCAGTGAATCCGCTTTCGTCAGTTCCGTTACCGTCAGCAGCCCAGCCTTCTGAGCTTTTCATTTTATTTCCGGCGGCATTTTCCCCTCCGAGAAAATCTGTCAGAGCTTTCCAGTCATTGTCATCAGGTATCCGCCATCCTTCAGGTGCAAGTCCTCTCGGATCATTTACCGCATACCAGTTATACAGTTTTCCGAATTTCTTTCCGTTTTCCGGATCATTATCATAATAGCACTATGCGGGCTTTCCTTCCAGACCGGCTTTCTCCCAATCTGCATTGTTTGTTATTTCCTCAATCGGATCTCCGTTCCTGAATACGGAAACATCTGTGTTTTTTTTCATCCAGACCTGCTCTCCGATCCTGACCGAAGTTTGCTCCTTGAGTTCGGAAATATCTGATTTCTTATCCTTCGGATTTTTTTTCTGTGCAGAGTTTATGACTGAGGCTGAACCTGAAATTAAGAATGTCAAAATAACTACCGTAAAGATCAGTAATTTAATAAATGTTCGAAGTTTCATTTTGTTTTTTTAGTTTCAAAAAAGAATTTTTAAATAATTATATTTTAGTTGCGGAAATAAAAGTCAAAAAATTTTTAATCGTCAAACTTAAGAGCAATGCTGTCTGAAATATTTTTAAATAAGAAAATTTTTGTCAAATTTATATTAGTATGCAGTTTTAGATCAATCTGTTTAGAAGACCCGCCTTTGAAAAATTGCCGAAATTCATTAGCGGAGATTTATATAAGCGATACAACTTTAATTTTAAAACTAAACGGTTTGGAAAGATGTGACTTAAAAGCTGACTCACCTGCTGACAGATTTTGAGAAATAATTTAATCAATTCTGCAGTCAGGCATGACTGTATTAAAATAAAAATCTGATTTCATTATATTTAAATAAAATTTGAATAATGAGAATAACTATACTAAATATATTATTATTTATTTTTCTTGCCGGAAGTCTGAAAGCGGAAATGTTATATTCTCCCGCAGATTCCACTGTCGTAAGCGATACCTTAAAAAGCAGATTTGAGATCCGGCAGTTGCCTCATATCAAAACAGATTCTGAAACCGAAACTGTTTTTGAAGGACCGGGACTCGCGCCGCAGAATGTCAGAGTTGTATTCAATGATTTCTTTAAACAGTATCTTGCAATCAAAGACGCGCTTGTCTATAATGACTCATACAGTGCAGTGAGAAACACGGTAAAACTTCTTGATGACATGAGATCAAAATCTGCTGACATTGAAATCCTTAGTAAGGATGATATCTGGATCTTCTTTATGAGTAATTATGATAATATCAGGAAAAAAGCTGAGTCAGCTACATTTATTGCCGAGCAGCGGTTTTTATTCAATGAAATTACATCAGGATTAAAGACTTTTATAAAGCAATACGGACTGTTTGATAAAACAATTTATCTTATGCAGAACGCTTCCGATTCCGTATCTGTCAATGCGGAATGGTTATCAGATAAGAGAGATGAAAAAAATCCCTATCTGGGATTAATGAAGGATACATCATTTGTAAAAGTAAAGGAAGTCTGGAAATTCAAATAGAATTTTTCAACTGCTGATTTTAAAGTTAAGTTAAATAATTATTCATTTGACTGCGGGTTTTTTAATTCCGGGAAATGTCATTTGCAGATAATGGAAATTGAATTCTATAATAGTTAATTTCTAAAAAATAATTTTTCATGAAAAAAATCTATACTGTTTTACTTCTTCTTTTTATTCTGTTTGCATCGAGAATCTATTCACAGTGGTCTTCCGACTCTACAGTAAACCTGATGGTCAGCGATCTGAACGGTGATCAGGCGCTTCCGAAAATTTCACTGACTTCCGACGGGGGATGTTATATTAGCTGGTTTGATAACAGGTCCGGAAGTTATGCAGTGTATCTTCAGAGATTAAATTCCGTCGGAGTAAAGCAGTTTGCAAATGACGGAATCCTTATAAGCGGAAATCCGCAGAGTTCATCACTTGTTGACTGGGATATGATAACTGACAATGCTGATAATGCCGTCATAGTATTTACAGATACTCGTAACGGCTCTTCAATAAATCCATTTGCTTACAGGATCAGCCCTTCGGGAAATTTCCTCTGGGGAAGTAACGGAGTAGCACTGGCTGGTGATGCGGGGACATATCAGCCAAATCCGAAAGTGATACAGACTACTGATTCAGGTTTTATATTTACATGGGTTTACGGTTCGTCGCCAAACAAAATTGCGTTTCAGAAATTATCACCTGCAGGCGCAAAGCTATGGGGCGCAGATCCGGTTTATATTGAAGGCGGAGCTTCGGAAAATTATACATTTCCGTCTCTGGTGAAATCTGATAACGGCTCTGTAATTGCATTATGGAGCGGATATACAGGATCTTTCATTAATCCCGGAAATTACCGGCTTTACAGCAGGAAAATCTCTTCCGTCGCATCTTCATTATGGCAGGATACTGTCTATTCGCTGGGAAGAGTAACAGGATTTTTTGTACCGAAGATCTTCAGCGACGGAAATAACGGAGCTCTTTATGTCTGGCAGGATGACAGAAGTTCATCAAATCTCCAGAGCTCTTATGTTCAGCATATCTCATCTTCAGGAGTAAGAAATTTTCCGCTTAACGGTTCGGAAGTTTCGCTGTCTTCCGGCAACAATAAATTTGACGCATGGGCTTCATATATGTCTGCAACAGGAGAAACATATATAATTTTCAAAATGGCGAATTCCAGTCAGAGCCAGTTCGCAGTTTACGGACAGAAATTATCATCTGCCGGTATCAGACAGTGGGGAAATGACGGAATTTCATTTCAGCCCTTCGGACAGAATTCAATGGAAAGATTGCTTGTGTTAACAAAAGACACTTCGATAGTTTTTATATTTAATGAATCCATATTCGGATCGGCGAATAATCAGATCAGATATTTTAATTCAGACAGAAACGGCAATATCGGTTGGGGCGGATATATACATTATCTGAGCAGCGTTGGTTCGGGAAAGTTAAGACTTACCGGCGTAATAAATTCCGCGGGAATGAGTATGCTCGCATGGAGCGACAGAAGGCAGGACGGCGGCGGGATATATGCTCAGAATATAAATTCAAACGGCACGCTCGGAAATCTGACAGGTATTAATTCAAATCTGTACGAAACTCCTGTAAGCTTTTTTCTTTCACAGAATTATCCAAATCCTTTTAACCCGAAGACTATTATCAGATATACTTTATCAAAGTTTAACTATGTTTCATTGAAAGTGTTTGATGTGAAAGGGAATGAAGTAACGACCCTTGTAAAAGAGAAACAGAATGAGGGAACGTATTCGGCTGAATTCGACGGAAGTAATTATCCCAGCGGAGTTTATTTTTATAAACTGACAGCAGGTGAATTTGAAACGGTGAAAAGAATGATTCTTGTAAAATAATTTCTTAAAACTGGATACATTTTATGATACAAATAAATGTAAGACTGATAATGCTAATTTGCCTGTTAATTATTTCAGGTGTTATCAGTCCGGCATATTTATCAGCTCAGCAATCCGATCTCAGATTAAATTCCGTTAAACCTTATCTGAGTTTTCCGCAGGAAAGACAGCAGACTGCAATAGAAGACATTAGTCTTTTGGGAGTACTGTTTCCGTTAAACCCGATATTTCTTATTGAGAATAAAAGATTTTATGCGGGCATTACAAAAGAATTTTCTATAGGAAAATTTCCTTTCGGAAGATTCGCAACTGAGTATTCGCTTATTTTCAGAGAGACGCGGGTAAATCATTTAAGGTTTTCATACAACTTTGATATTCCTCTGGAAGCCGGTGATTTTGCAGCTATTCTGATATCGGCAGGCGGCGGATATTTTACCGACTTTGACAAAAAAGGATATTTCCCTCAATTGTCTTTTGGCTTACTGCTTCCCGCAACGGAAATTATTTCCGTTAGTCTTTATTTTAAAACGCGTTATACATTTATGGATGATAAATCTAAATCAGATATTTTTGATATTTCACTCGGATTCAGTTCAGTATATTACTTTTAAGTGACTTCACTCGTGAACAGATATGAAAGACAGATCAGACTAAAGGAGATCGGCACTGACGGTCAAATGAAATTAAAAAAAGCTTCTGTACTTGTGATAGGCGCGGGCGGAATAGGATGTCCGCTGCTTTCATATCTTTGCGCATCAGGTGTAGGTAAGATAGGAATAGCTGATTATGATAAAGTAGATATTTCAAATCTTCACAGACAGGTACTTTACAATGAATCTCAGACCGGAATGTACAAAACCGAAGCTGCGATGGAAAATCTGATCAGATTAAATTCAGAAACCGAGTTCCGTATATTTAATACAAGCGTAGGAAAAACAAACGGCCGTAATATTATCGGAGATTTTGATATTATCGCAGATGCGACAGATAATTTAAGATCGAGATATATTATAAATGATCTCTGCGTCGAAATGAAAAAACCATTAATATGGGGAGCTGTAAATAAATTTGAACTGCAGGTTTCGGTATTTAACTGCAGCGGCGGTACTGATCTCAGAAAAGTTTTTCCGGAAATAAATCCGGAAGCAAATTTAAAAAGCTGCGAAGAGCAGGGAGTGACCGGACCGGTTCCGGGTCTGGCTGCAATGATTATGTCCGCTGAAGCAATTAAGATCATCACCGGCTGCGGAGCTGTACTGTGTAATGAAATGCTCATTATAAATACCCTGACCAATGAATTCAGAAAAATTGCATTCTGAAAGAAATCCCGTGATCTTTAATGATTATATATTTTTATGAAATTAAAATATAAATATTTATCTGAAGGTAAAATCGATCCTGAAAAAATTTATTCCGGATTGAAAAGCAATGAAAGCAATACGGATTCGGGCGCGCAGTTTATTTTTATCGGAAGAGTGAGAAGCGATATAGTAAATGAGCGTAAAGTAAAAGCACTTCTTTATTCAGCTTATAATGACATGGCGGAAAAAATAATAGGAGAGATCAGAGAAGAAATAATAAATGAATTTGAACTGACTGGACTTGATGTAATTCACGGTATCGGTAACATTAAAGCCGGTGAAATATCATTTTATGTTTCAGGAATTTCAGCTCACAGAAGCAGAACCTCTGAAGCTGTTGATAAAACAGTAAAGAGAATTAAAAAGGAAGTTCCGATCTGGAAGAAAGATGTTTTTTAATTAATAAGTAAAAGTGAAATGATAGATATAACTGATAAGATAAATACATTAAGAACAGCTAAAGCTAAAGCTGTATTGAAAGTTTCAGATGTCAGCATAAAGGCGATAAAAAATAATTCTGTTCCGAAAGGAGATGTATTTGCTTCAGCCCGGACTGCAGGATTATTAGCAGCGAAGAATACAAGTCTTACTCTACCCCATTGTCATCCGATACCTGTTGAGTTCACGGAAATAAATTTTTTGATAAAGAAAAGTAATGTGATTGAAATAAATATTGAAGTGAAGACAATTTATAAAACCGGATGTGAGATGGAAGCGCTTTACGGCGTATCGGTATGCGCGCTTACTGTTTATGATATGCTGAAACCTATTGATAAAAATATTATTATCGGTGAGATTTCGCTTACCTCAAAGAGCGGCGGTAAATCAGATACTTTGATCAGCAGCGCCGCGAATCTGAAAGCTTCCGTAATAGTGGTTTCGGATTCAGTGTTTTCAGGAAAATCAAAAGACACTTCCGGTAAAATCATTTCAGATAAACTGAAGTCATACGGAATTAAAGTAAAAAATAATCTGACTGTTCCGGATGAAGAGAAATTGCTTACTGATAAAATTAAAAAAGAAATTAAAAACGGAGCTGATATCATCATTACTACAGGCGGAACAGGAGCGTCAGCAAGAGACATCACCGGAGAGACTGTCAGGAAAATTATTGATAAAGATCTGTCGGGATTAATGGAAGCCGCAAGAATATTTGGTCAGAATAAAACCCCTTATTCGATGATGTCTGACGGAGCTTCCGGCTTTTCAGGTAAAACGCTGATACTTACTTTTCCCGGTTCGCCTTCTGGCGTTAAGGATTACCTTAACGCTCTTTTACCTTACGTATTTCATTTATTTGATGTCAGAAAGGGAGAAAGACATTAGAAAATTCTGATCTGCAAATACTGATATTGAAATCACTCTGATTCTTCTTTTACATTTTTTACGATTCCCTCAATAAGGCCGAACGGTTCGTCAGTCGGAATAAATATCTCGTTATCGTTCGAAAGATCGAACCTGTCAAGATCAAACTTAATATAATGCTTATTCGGCATTGAAATAAATATTTCCTTTATTTCCGGATAATGTTCCGTTACTTTCTTTCCGCATTCATATAATGTCTGCTGAACTGACAGACTGTTATGCTCCGCGAAAGTTTTTAACAGTAAATTTCTTACATTGTCATGCATCAGCTTGAAATCAACGTCATATCTGAAATACTTCCATTCAGCTTTTATGCTGGTTGAAAATATTCTGTCTTTTGTTTCCAGCAGAGTAGTATATTTATCTTTAATAAATCCTTCGAATCCTGAGTTGGTTGTTTTCAATACCACCAGATTATTCAGACCGGACTTAATTTTATATTCATCCCTGTTTATTTTCAGACTGCAGTTTCTTAATTCATTACCGGGACTTATGAATGAGTGATTATGCGGATGATGCTGCTGAATATCTTTATCAGATGAATCATGTATGTTGATCCGCTTCCAGATTTTTTCATCGGCTTTCACCCTGACTTCTGAGATCTGTGTATTATTGTTAAGAAAATAATTTCCAAGATAAAGGCAGAATTCTTCAATTGATTTCACCGGGTTTTCTTTTGCCAGGACATATACTGTGTTTTTAATTGTATCCGTGGGAAGAACTTTACTGTTATCACCTTTAAGGTGTACTGCATCGAAGTCTCCTTTCAGCTGAATATTAATGCTAACTTCTGTAATATCGTGTATCACTCCGGTTCGCTTTACTTTTAAAACGCGAACTGCTGATTTACCATAGTTGTTTTTTTTCAGAATTGATTTCATATTAAAAATTTTTTTTAAATATAACAGTAAAATATTTTTTAATGAATACTGAAAAATAAATAGTACTAACAATTATCAATTATCAATTTATAGATATTAACTATTAACAAAAATCAAATGGTTTGTTATTAAATTTATTAGAAATTATTTTAGCGGATGAAATTTGCATTACGGAGCAGAAATGTTCTCACAGATAATGAGATCAGAAGCGCGGATGTATTAATTGAGAACGGAAAGATCTCGGATATTCTTGATTATGAGACAGCCGGAGAATATGTGACTGAAGATTACGGTGATCTGACTGTTATGCCTTCGCTGATTGACACACATGTTCACGTTAACGAGCCCGGAAGGGCAGACTGGGAAGGATTTGAGACACTGACAAGGTCAGCTGCTGCAGGAGGGATCACGATGATAGCTGACATGCCTCTGAATAGTTCGCCGGTAACAACAAATAAGGATTCATTTGATTTAAAGATAAGAACTGCTGAAGGTAAACTTTATACTGACGCGGGATTTTATGGCGGGGCGGTGTCTGAGAATATATCAGATCTGAAACTGCTATACAGCTGCGGTGTACTTGGATTCAAATCTTTTATGATAGATTCCGGACTTGATGAATTTAAATTCGTAAATGAAAATGATCTTGAAAAAATACTTTTTGAGTTAAAAAAATTTTCCGAAGCACCTTTGCTTGTTCATGCAGAAATGTCCGCAGGTCTGGAAGAAATAAAAAATGATAATGAATATTCATACAGTTCTTTTTTAAAAAGCAGACCGGGAGCTATGGAGTGTCGGGCAATTCAACTGCTGATAAGACTTTCAGAAAAATATGATACACATATTCACATTGTACATTTGTCATCCGCTGATGCAGTTGATATGATAAAAAAAGCCAGGGAAGACGGATTAAAAATAACAGTTGAGACATGTCCGCATTATCTTTATTTTCATTCTGAAACAATTCCTGATAAGAACACAGGATTTAAATGCACACCTCCCATACGTGATAAAGATAACAAGGAAAAATTATGGAAAGCTGTTAAGGACGGAGTGATAGATCTGATAGTCAGCGATCATTCGCCATGTCCGGATGAAATGAAATTTACGGCTGAAGGAAATTTTAAAAATGCCTGGGGCGGCATTTCAGGAATACAGTTAGGGTTATCTGCCGTCTGGACTGAAGCGGAAAAGAGAGGATTCAGCATTCACTATATTTCAAAGCTGATGAGCGCCGGTCCGGCAAAGCTTATCGGAATGGAAAAAGTAAAAGGAAAAATTGAAAAAGGATTTGACGCGGATATAATAATTTTTGATCCTGATAAAACTTTTACTGTATCCGGCAAAAATTTATTTCATAAAAACAAACTCACACCTTATGAAGGTGAAAAATTGAAAGGAAAAGTTATTTCTACTTATCTTAGAGGTAATAAAATTTACGGCAACGGAACTATCATCGGAAATCCAATTGGAAAGATCATACTAAAAGAAACATTTTAAAATTATATGAACGAGAATAAGCTTACAGTCTTTAATGGTCTTGTAGATCTGGCTTCAGAAATATTCGGAGGAAAAGCTTTGGATGCAAGTGATGAGTTTTTTGCGCCGAAGGAAAATCTTCTTAAAACAAATCTGCCGGTATTCATTCCTGATAAATACACTGAAAACGGTAAATGGATGGACGGCTGGGAATCGAGAAGAAAAAGAATTCCGGGACATGACTGGTGTATTATCAGACTCGGACTCCGGGGCGTTATAAAAGGGTTGGATATTGACACAAGTTATTTTCTGGGAAATCATCCGCCTTTCGCTTCAGCGGAAGCGTGTTATTCTGATACGGAAAACACATCAGAAGCGGAATGGAAATGTATTTTGGAAAAGTCACCTCTTTCCCCGGGTTCACAGAATATTTTTTCCGTAAATGACAGCAACATTTATAATACCGTCCGTTTAAATATTTTTCCTGACGGAGGTGTCGCAAGATTCAGAGTGTACGGAATTGTAAAACCGGACATAACTCGATTAAAAAAGGATGAGCTTACTGATCTTGCAGCTCTTGTAAACGGAGGAAAAGTTTTGGTCTGCAATGATATGTTCTTCGGATCAATGGATAATCTAATCGCTCCCGGAAAAAGCAAAGTAATGGGAGACGGCTGGGAGACAAGAAGAAAAAGAATTCCGGGATATGACTGGATCATTGTAAAGCTGAGCTCAGCAGGAAAAATCAGAAAAATTATTGTAGATACAAATTTATTCAAAGGTAATTTTCCTGATAAATGTTCAATAGAAGGATGTTATAATCCTGATATTCCTGATGATGAGATTACTTCTCAGGAAGTTAGGTGGAATGAAATTTTAAGCAAAGTATCTTTAAAGGGAGACACAGAGAATTTGTTTGAAAGCAAACTGAGAGATACAGGCAGCGTAACTCACATCCGTTTAAATATATTTCCGGACGGCGGAGTGAGCAGACTTAGAATTTTCGGAATTCCGGATTAATTAAAATAATGAAAGAAATTTTAAAAAAGTGCTGCGGCTCTGAGAGATGGGTAAAACAAATGCTTAGCATTCAGAGGTTTGAAAATACTGATGAGATTATAAAAGATGCTGAAAGGATCTGGTTTTCTTTGGATAAGTCCGACTGGCTTGAAGCGTTTGATCATCATCCGAAGATCGGAGATATGAATTCTTTAAAGGAAAAATTTTCAGTTTCTAAAGATCTGTCCGCATGCGAACAGGCAGGAGCTTTATCGGCGGCTGAAGAGACTTTATCCGAGCTTGCGCTTTATAATCAATTGTATGAGAAAAAATTCGGTTTCATATTTATTGTTTTTGCAACGGGAAAAAGCTCTGATGAAATGCTTGAAATTATAAAGGAGAGAATTAATAACGATCCGGAAACCGAACTCCGAAATGCGGCAGAGGAACAATTAAAAATCACAAAATTAAGATTAAAAAATTATTATGAGTCAGATCACAACGCACGTACTTGATACTTCGGCAGGCAGACCGGCTGCAGGTATAAAAGCCGGATTATTTTTTTTAGAAAATACTTTATGGAAGATGATCGCAGAAGGAATAACTAATAATGACGGCAGAATATCTGACCTGTTAAACGAAAAAGAATCTCTGCAGCCGGGGATTTATAAATTGAAATTTGAAACCGGTGAGTTCTTTTCTAAATCAGGAACTGATACTTTTTACCCTTACGCTGAAATTACATTTAATATAACTGACACAGGACATTACCACATACCTCTGCTTATAAGTCCGTTCGGATATACAACTTACCGCGGAAGCTGAATTTTAAACAGGCAGTACTTATCAGCAAATATTTTTATATTTTTTCGGACAATACACTAACCTGTTTAAAAATTCAAATCAGCAAATATCAGTATTACTTAAAACAATCCGAAGGTTTATCTTCAGAAGATATTATAGAGTTAAAAACTTCTTTTGAAAGTACTTTAGGAGTATATTTAATATCCTCGTCTAAAAGGCTTTTGACTAAAGCTCTGAGATGATTCTGAGAGCTGATATCAAGACAATCATATAATGCTTTTACTCTTTCGTCACTTGTTTTGGAATACTGCGCTCTGACATCACTGATATCCGTCTCTTCTATCATAGCTGCAGCTCTGAGAGCATCTGAAAAGGAATAACTTCCGGCGGTTATGAAATCATTGAAGAGCACCTGAATAGTCCTGTCAGAAAACTCTCCCGGGTTCTGTGCAGGTGAATTTATCCCGATATTTAAATCATTCATAAGTTTTTGCACCATTTCCATATGAACTTTTTCATTGTTCATAATATTTTCAAAAACCTTTTTATTATACTTTTTATACATCTCGCTGTAAAAATCATGAGCTAATTTTTCTTCTTCCAGAACATAATTCAATCCGGCAATATCAGCGTCTGTAATCTGAGAATAAGATCTTAGAGGATTAGTCATGATAAGCAGAGCAGAAATGCATACAGTGACCATATATTTTATTAAATTTTTCATTTTAATTTACCTCCTTTATTATCTAAAACATAAGTTCGGATATTTTTATTTCACATTAATATAAAAATATAAAACATCATTCGGAATGATGTATGTCATAAGTAAATACAGCAACAAAATAGAGAGAAATTTCAGGAAAATTTTCGGTAAAACGGTCAGTTCATTTCAGCAGGATCATTCTTTTTGTGTCAGCAAATCCGGCTGATATTAATCTGTAAAAATAAACGCCGCTGGATAATGCCAGACCTTTTTCAGTCGGATTGAAATCAACTGTATGCGCGCCGGCGGGGACAAATTCATTTATGATAACAAATATTTCTTTACCGGTAATATCATAAACTTTTATTGAGACATTCCCCGAGACCGGAAGATCGAAATTGATTTTTGTCGCGGGATTAAACGGATTCGGAAAATTCTGACTGAGTCTGAAACCGGAAGGTACATTTTCGAATCCGTTATTTACAGAAACAATATCCTGAAGTGAGAAAGAGAATTTTCTCCACTGGGTATTATTCTGAGGAACAAAACTGGAGCTGGTCTGCGGAGCAGTTGCAAGCTGAAGTCCGCCTCTGCGGAATATTTCAGCCGGGAAAGTCTGACCGCCGTCAGTGGATATTTTTACGATCAGACTGTCTATGTTTGAAGAATTATACTGAGCGTAAGCATAATCAAATTCAATAGAATCTGTCTGTAATAATCCGTCATAAACCTTTGAATACATCGAATCTCTCTGACCTATAATATTGTAATTGAAAAGATTTATATACGCACTCCTCAGACCGCTGATAGTAGGTCCGTTTGCGCCGATATACTGATCAAAAGTAATAAATCCGTCCCGGTTGAAAACTTTCCAGTTAAGCGGAGGGAACACCGCTTCGAAAAGTTCAACATTCAGCGCTGAGAAAACAGAATCAGTACCTGTGACAGGAAAATTATAATTTATAAAATCAGCAAAATTACCATTAAATAGATCGGACTTATTGGAATAAGGAAGAGCCGGCGGCGGTTTCACGGGATTAATAATAATCTCTCTGCTCTTTGCGGAATTTATAATTTCCCTGAAGTTGTCATCCTGTATGAATACAGAAGTGTATAGCATAGAATCATTCCAAACGGGATCTTTATAATAAGTGTATGAATATTCATAATTACCCGGACTAAGAGTAATTATAAAACCTGTAGTGTCAGGATACATTCTTCTGAATATGTCATAAAATTCCGTTTCGCCGTTAATGGCGCTTACATTTGTTTTATATCTTTCTACTGCATTTATCCTGAGTCTGTAATCTCCTTCAGGCAAAGGCGAAATCACATTTACATTTATTGTAGATCTGACTGAGTCGCCGATAAATTCATCCGATACATTAATTGAAACCGGCGTGCCTCTGTTATATCTTCTTCTATAAGGAGTATATAAATTTACGCTGTCGCCGTATGGGATTGCTACAGATAAAACACCGTCAACAAATGTAGTGGGAACCCCTGCAATAAAATAAAATCTTCTTCTTGCGTCATTCTGTTCAGGATTATATGTGTAAAAAGTATCATTACCAAGGATCCCGGTGTGATATACTATTGTATTTACTGACTGAATATTGGTATTTGAAAAAATATTCAGAAAAGAATTATTGTTTGCGCAGGCCGGACTGGCGTTAGAAGTAAACTCTTCATATAAAACATTTCTTCTGAAACCGGGAAGACTGATATTATACTGGTAGAGAGTATCATTTATATAATTTGAATCCGCCTGATCAGAAACATAAGCTTTAATATAATACGGAGTACCGATTGAATAACTGAAAACAGGAAATCTGATGAACAAAGTCTGACCCGGACTAAGCCCTGAGACAGCGGTATCAAACAAAAAATTTCCGGGATTAATATTTAAATAAACCCTCAAAGTGTCTGATGAATTATTGTTTCCTATATTTGCCACGGATACTACCGGGGAAACTGTATCGGATCCTGAACTGAATACAGAATAAACTGTATCCGGAGGAATATTAACTATAGAAGTTACCGTAACATCATTGGAAATTCTCTCGCCTGTCAGGACATTATCTATATAAAGATTATTTCCGTATCCGTTATAAACTATAAACTGCAGACGTACATCTCTTGCCCCTGAATCATAATTACCGGATGTATCTTTTAAACTGATGAATGATAAAATAATCAGTGAAGAAAATATAAGGATCAGTATTGATAAATTTTTTAAGGACAATTTAAAATTTTTTTATGAATAATTTATGCGATCTTCGTGATCTCTGTTTTTTTAAAATAGAATCTGTAGAAGGTTAATTCGAGAAGACTGACAAGAATCAGAGTTACAGAATCTTTAGGAGTAAGAGTAATGTTAACGCCTTGCTGGGCATAGAATCCGGAAATTTTGAGAAAGAAAAGAAGAACTGAATTCACGGGTAAAGTCATATTATATCCTGTGTCGGAAATGAACAATCCGACAAACAATTCACAAACGGTCAGTGATACTGCAAACAAAGTTATTATGAATCCTAAATTCAGAAACGCCTGAAGCAGTCCGTCATTTTGATACGATCTGGCAAACGCATATACAGCAAAGATCACATGAATAAAATAAATAACAGCAATAATCATAAAATTAAAACGCTTCTTTAGAAAAGAGAACTTCTTTAATAGTTTTAAAAATAATCTTAATATCGAAAGCAATTGACCAATTTTCAATGTAATAAATATCATAATCAATTCTGGTCTGCATGGAAGAGTCCGTTCCCCTCAGTCCGCTGACCTGCGCCCATCCTGTCATTCCGCCTTTTACACGGTGTCTTTCCAGATATTTCTGAATTGAATGCTTCATCGTATTTATAAAAAATTCTCTTTCCGGACGCGGACCGACTATGCTCATATTGCCGATAAGAACATTATAAAACTGCGGCAGCTCGTCAAGACTGTATTTCCTGAGAGTTCTCCCGATTGAAGTATATCTGTCATCATCTCTGGTTGTCATCTGCGGTCCCCTTTTCTCCGCGTCAATCTTCATGGATCTGAATTTTAGCATAATAAATTTTTGTCCGTCGAGTCCTACACGCTCCTGATTGTAAAACAGCGGACCTTTTGAAGTAACTTTAACAAGAATACCAATTATCAGCATTACCGGAAAAAGGAAGATCAGAGCAAGAGATGAAACAACAATATCAAAAACCCTTTTAGTAAATCTGTTCCATACATTCATCGGCATGGATTTAAGTTTCATAAAAGGAATGCCGTCAACTTCTTCGATACGCAGTCTGCTTGTCATCATATCAATAAAATCAGGCGCATACATAAATTCAATATTCTTGCCTTCGCATATTTTAAACAGATTATATAATGTATCATGATTTGCCGAAGGAATGGAAATAAAAATTTTTTCAATGTTCAGTTTTGAAATAAGTCCGGGTATTAATTCGTAATTTCCCAGATGATTTTTCCCGTTCATTGATCCTGTTATGTTTTCGTCAATCGAAAAATATCCTATGACATTATAACCTGTAAATTTATGACTTGAAAAGTTCTCATAGATCTTATCTGCCATCTGATTAGTCCCGAGGATTGCGACATTACTCACGCCTTTATTTTTATTATACAGATTCTTTTCAATCTTCAGCATGAAATATCTACCGGCAGTAACAAACACTATTGATAATAGCCAGACCAGTGAAAACACAAGTCTTGAATATGGGAAATCGCCTTTTAGAATAAAGACAAGACCCATTGCAATCAGAACGCCGATGGAGATGCATTTAATGATTACAAATAATTCATCCATTACAAAAACAGACCTTTTTAATCTGTACATTTTTCTCGACTGGAAAATGATTATCCAGATAGGAATTACAATCAGTGAAAACTCAATATATCCTGTAATTTCCGGGATGCCTTTAGTTACTGGAAAGATATTTGTAAAAGGTCTGAAAAAAAATCTTAACCAGTATGCCGACAAAAATGCGCAGAATATTGATACAGCGTCAGAAAAGACTGTGAGTAACGGGATAATAACCTGTATTTTAGTTGACTTATTTTTCAAGATATATGTGCAGAAAACCTGATGTATTTATCAAAAATAAATTATTTGAATGTAATAGAAAACACAAAACTAAATTTTAAGCTATATCAGTCAGATAAAGCGAATCCTTATGATTTTTAAGAAAAGTTTTTTTAATGACTTCATGTTCTTTTTTTCTCAGATGAGGATCCTCCTCAATTATCTTAAACGCAATACTCCTTGCAATTTCCAGCACATCTTTATCTTTCTTTAGATCGGTGCTTGAAAAGTTAAGCATCCCGGACTGCCTGATACCGAAGAATTCGCCCGGACCTCTTATATCCATATCTGCTTCAGCAATTTTAAAACCGTCATTAGAGCTGCAGAGAATGTTCAGCCGCTTTGATGAATCCTCTGAAAGATCTTTTGCTATTAGAATGCAGTATGACTGATCAGCGCCTCTACCTACTCTTCCCCTGAGCTGATGAAGCTGAGACAGTCCGAATCTCTGTGCTTCTTCAATGATCATTATCGTAGCATTCGGAATATCAATCCCTACTTCTATTACAGTAGTTGAAACAAGTATATTTAACTCACCGTTTCTGAACTTTTCAGTTTCTTCATCTTTCTCATACCAGAGCATTCTTCCGTGAACCATACCGACTTTCAGATCCGGGAATATTTCTTTTTTTAAAAGCTGATAATTCTCTTCGGCAGATTTCAGATCCAGTTTTTCAGATTCGTCAATTATTGGAAAAATGATATATATCTGTCTTCCTTTTTTAATTTCCGATCTGACGAATTTATAAATAGCCGGTTTATCTTTATCTGATCTTAAAGCCGTCTTAACGGGTATTCTGTTTTTGGGAAGTTCATCAATCACTGATATATCCAGATCTCCGTAAAAAGTCATTGAGAGAGTTCTTGGTATCGGCGTTGCCGTCATAACGAGCACATCAGGATTCAGACCTTTTTCTTTTAACTTTGCTCTCTGCATTACACCGAACTTATGCTGCTCATCGATTACAACGAAACCCATATTATGATACTTAACATTTTCCTGAATCAGCGCATGAGTTCCGATTATAATGTTTGTTTTTCCTGATTCAATATTCGACAGCAGTTCATCCCTGAGTTTTTTCTTCTGACCTCCGACCAGCAGACTGACATTAATATTCAGAGGCATGAGCAATTCGGAGATAGTTTTAAAATGCTGCTCGGCAAGCAGTTCTGTCGGGCACATCAGCGCTGCCTGATAGCCGTTTTCAACGGCTATCAGCATTGAATAGACGGCGACTATAGTTTTCCCGCTGCCGACATCTCCCTGCAGCAGGCGGTTCATGCACTTATCAGAATTCATATCGAGATAAATTTCATTCATTACTTTTTTCTGCGCATCTGTAAGCTCAAATTTCAGAATGGATTTAAATTTATCAGTAATTATGTGAATATCTTTTTTGAATCTGATACCTTTTTTTTCGTTTTGAAGAAACATTTTTTTTAATGCAAGAATCAATTCGAGATAAAACAGTTCTTCAAACGAGAGTCTTTTTCTTGAAAATTCAACATCAGAAAACTCCAGCGGAAAATTTATTCTGAGCACCGCTTCCTTCTTTCCCGATAGTTTATAAAGCTTAACAATATCTTCGGGAAGAGTTTCTTCAATATAATCAGGATTGGATTTAAGCAATGTGCTGAAAGCGTTAAAAACTATTTTGGAAAGCAGAAGCGGCTTGATCCAGGTTTTTTTCAGAACTCCGGAAAGTTCATATACAGGGATGAGATTAAATTTTAAAAAATCCCTGTCAAGAGGATCTGAAGAATTGATTTTGATATGATCTCTGTATGAAATTCTCGGAACGGAAGAGTAATTTTCCTTATCTATTTTAATCCAGAAAACAAAATTCTCATTTAATCTGAACTGTTTTGATCTGAATTCTGAAGCGCCGAAAATCGGAACTGCAACTGATCCGGTATTATCTTTGAGCACAACTTTAAACGGATGATTACTTTTTCTCGGATGCTCGAGGTCAATTACTCTGCCTGAAACAATAACATTTTCATTTATATTAAGCGGAATTTCACGGACATTAATTTTTTTCAGATAGATACGGGGTATAAAATTCAGAAAGTCGTCAAGAGAAACGATGCCGATTTTCGAAAAAGCTTCAGCTCTTTTTTCCCCGACACCTTTTAAAAATTTAAGATCCATAAAAATTAATGCAGATTAAAATACACAATGCAAATTTATTTAAAAAATATTCTTTGAGTAATGTAATTATAATTCAGCAGTCTTTCATTTTCCCAAAAACCTCTTTATTAAAATTGAATTTACTTACACGTTTAATTATTTTATCGCCATGAAAAAAACCAAATCTGTTCAGCAAATCAGAAAGAAGAATGAATCTGCGCAGAGTTACTCGGGATTCGACAAGCAGACTGATTTAAGCGGATATATCAAGTATCTGATATATTTTGTACTTATTGCGCTGCCTGTTTTTCTTGCGTACAATTATTATTCCAACGCGCTGAAAGTTAACGGATATAATAGTTTTCAGCTTGATGACGGTTGGATTCATCTGCAGTTTGCAAAAAACCTGGCTGAGTATTTCAGCTTTTCCTATTTTAAAGATGAAATGGTAACAGCCGGCTCGACTTCACCTTTATATACTTTCATAATTGCCATTGGATTTTTAATCACGAATAATGAAATGCTGTTAAGTTATTTTACGGGCATATTATTTTTTGCATTATCATCGCTGATAATTTTCAAACTGAGCATGAGAGATTTCAGTAAAGATTTTTTGGCTTCGCTGATTTGCGCCGGATTATTTATACTGGACAGAATGATGAACTTCATTTCGCTGTCCGGAATGGAAACTACAATGTATGTTTTCATACTTTTGCTTGCAGCGTATTTTTATAAAGAGAGAAAGACTTATTCGCTTGCGGTATTGCTCGGATTAGTTATCTGGTCGCGTCCTGACGGAGTTGCATTTATTGCAGCGGTGACAGTTGATCTCATACTTGCATTTTTTTATTTTAAGAATGAAGAAATAAAAAAGATATACACGAAAGACATTTTACTGAAAATGGCTGGAATATTTGTTTTAATTTCCGGGGCTTACTTTCTCATGAATTTTATGATATCCGGCTCCCTTTTTCCGAATACATATTCTGCAAAGGTAGCATATTTTTCAGATGTGGAAAAAAAGATTTCATATATTACTGATAAAGTATTTCCGTTTTTCAGTTCATTAAGCTATTCTTTATATATAGCGGGATTTGCAGCAGCTGTTATAAAATTTGTTTTTGACATAATTAAAAGAAGAATTTCTGAAAATTCTTTATATATATTATTCTTCGTGTTCTTTCTTTTGCTGTATATGATAAAACTTCCGGAAGTGAACAGATTCGGAAGATATGTTATGCCGCTTGTACCGTTTTTTATATTACTTACAGTATCAGGTTACAGGGAGATGTTAATTTTTATCAACAAATTTTTAAAGAATGCTGTTATTCTCCGATTCGTATTCATAATTTTTGCCGGAATATTATTTTACCGCAGTATTGAAGATTACGATAATTTTAAAAATTTTTATGCGCAGCAATGTAAGTATATTCACGACAGACAGGTTAAAACTGCAATGTGGCTGAAGGAAAATACAAAAGAAGATGACATACTCGGAGTTCACGATATCGGCGCTATAGGTTTTTATACCGGAAGAAAACTTGTGGATGTGGCGGGGCTTGTAACACCGTATTTGAATGAAAGACTTACAGAGAAAAATTACAGTCAGATAATGACTGAGTATCTTAAAGAAAATGGTGTTTCTTATATTGCCTTTTTAAGGGAATGGTACAGACCGATCAATCAGAAAGCATTATTTAAAACACCTGATAATTCTCCGCAGGAAGTAATGGAAGTTTATAAATTCATACCGGACACTACTTATGTAATTTCAAAGGATGCAAATTACATAATGAATAAAGCATTAAGAAACTTAAGCAAAAAAGACGGAAATGATCTTGTGAACAGCATGAATATGGTGACAGAGCTTGAACCGGAATATGCAGAAGCGTATTATTTAAGAGCTTACGGATATTCACTCTTAAATAATAAATCCAAATATGAAGAGGATCTTAAGAACACAATAAAGCATTACCCCGGATTTAAAGATGCTCAACTCAATCTCGGTATGTTTCTAATGGAAAACAACAGGTATGTAGAAGCTGAAGGGCATTTAAAGAAAACACTTGAACTTGATCCGACTAATAAAGCCGTGCAGGATTCGCTGAAAGTGATTGAGGAATTTATAATGAAGGAAAATAAATAGTAATTTTAAGAGAACTTTGATTAAATTCACAAGCAATTGTGTAAATCAATCAATTTTTTCTTTGAGCCGGGACTCTGACATATGGTTTGAAATTACAATTCAGTTTTATTATCTTGCAAGTCATTAAAAAGCTAACGCGGGGCTATAGCTCAGTTTGGTAGAGCGTCTGAATGGCATTCAGAAGGTCAGCGGTTCGATCCCGCTTAGCTCCACAGATGTATAGACAAAATAATAAATCAAAAATAATATTAAAATGTTTGCAATAGTTAATATAAAAGGACATCAGTACAGAGTTCAGGAAAATCAGCAGGTGTTCATACCGAAACTGAAAGATGAGATCGGTTCAAAAGTTACTTTCAGTGACGTATTAATGTTTTCACCTGACGATAAAACTTTTGAGATCGGCGCGCCAAAGCTTGGAATGACAGTGGAAGCAACGGTCACAGGGCATGTAAAAGATGATAAAGTTATTGTATTCAAAAAGAAAAGAAGAAAAGGATATAAAGTAAGAAGAGGTCACAGACAGAATTATACACAGATCACTATTGATAAAATCGCATAAGTAAATACTTCAGAAAGAACAGTAAAATCAATTTTTAAACAATAAACCAGGAATTCAGAAATGGCACACAAAAAAGGACTCGGAAGTTCTAAAAACGGAAGAGACTCAAATTCAAAAAGACTCGGAGTAAAAAAATACGGCGGAGAGTCAGTCATAGCCGGAAACATACTTGTCAGACAAAGAGGTACGAGATATTTACCGGGCGCTAATGTAGGTCTTGGCAAGGATTATACAATATTTTCTTTAATAGACGGCAAAGTAAACTTCACAACCAAAAAAGGCAAAAAGACCTTAAATGTAATTCCAAATGAAACTGCCTGATAAATGTTAACAACAGTTTTAAAGAGGTTATTCTGAGAGATTGGAATAACCTCTTTATTTTTTATAAATAAATAAATTCAGAATATATGAAAATCACAGTAGTCGGCGCGGGAAATGTAGGAGCTACCTGCGCAAATGTAATAGCTCAGAAAGAATTATCAAATGAAGTGATCCTTCTCGATATTAAGGAAGGAATTGCAGAAGGAAAATCCCTGGATATATGGCAGACTTCCGGTATTAATAATTATGATACAAGAGTTACCGGCGTAACAAATGATTATACAAAAACCGCAGGATCCGGAGTGGTTGTGATCACTTCAGGACTTCCGAGAAAACCCGGAATGAGCAGGGATGATCTTATTTCTACAAATGCAGCAATCGTAAAATCAGTTACGGAAAATGTCATTAAGCATTCTCCGGATGCGATTATAATCGTAGTATCAAATCCGCTGGATGTAATGACTTACTGCGCTTATTTATCCGCAAACATTCCTTCTGCAAAAGTAATGGGAATGGCGGGAATTCTTGACACAGCGAGATACAGAGCATTTCTGGCGGAAGCGCTGGACTGTTCACCTAAAGATATATCCGCAATGCTTCTCGGCGGTCACGGCGATACAATGGTGCCGCTTCCGAGATATACAACTGTCAGCGGAATTCCTGTTACGGAATTGATAGACAATGCAAAGCTTGACGCAATTGTTGACAGAACAAAAAAAGGCGGCGGCGAGCTTGTAGCACTTATGGGAACATCAGCATGGTATGCGCCCGGCGCTGCTGCAGCTCAGATGGTTGAATCAATTGTAAGAAATCAGAAAAGAATTTTTCCGGTCTGCGCATGGCTTCAGGGAGAATACGGAATGAATGATATTTATCTCGGTGTGCCTGTTGTGCTTGGTAAAAACGGGATTGAAAAAATTATTGAACTGAAACTTAATGATGATGAAACTGCGCTTCTGAAAGATTCAGCTAAAGCTGTCAAAGAAGTGATGAATGTTCTGGATGATCTGAATAAAAAATAATTATTGCTTTAATTTTTGCATAAGATCCTGTCTGTTATTTTTCAGACCGGATCTTTTTGTTTATAGCATTTCAAAACAAACTCCGTACCGGTTTCAGTCGAGTTGCAGATAAAGTTATCTACCAATGATTTAATTATGAAAATACCTCTTCCGCTTTCTTTAAGAAGGTTATCTTCTGATGTCGGATCCGGTACATTTGAAAGTATAAAACCGGCTCCTTCGTCAATGATCCTTACCATGATCTGATCTGAATTATACAATATTTCTGTATAAACTTTTTTATGATGGCTTTCCTTATTCCCGTGAACTATTGCGTTTATCAGCGCTTCAGAACACGCTATTTTCAGATTAATGAATTTTTCATCTTCAAGTCCGAATTTCTCATTAACCTGATCAAGCAAAACTTCAAACTTCACTATTTCATTTCTTTCGCTTTTAAGAGTGAGTATTTCTTTATGCAATCTGTATTTTTAAATTAATTCTTATTTAACAAAATATAAAAGATTTTTCACATATTCCATAATATATTGAGTTGGAAATTTAAGGAGGAATTAGACTGAGATGGATTTATATATTCAATTTTATCAAGACCTATCAGAAAATTTACCGAAGAGTTATTGTTCATATAAATTTCCGCCCTACCCATAGGACCGAATGACTTATATATATTTGACAGAACTTTTTCGCTTTCGTCATAATTATATCTGTGCTGCGAAAAGTATTTATAGCCAATTCCGAAGTTGAGAAAATTTTTAAACAGATAATTAATTTCAGGCATATAAAACTGTTCCGTATAGAATGCGATCGGCTTTACCGAAAAAGAATTATTTAAAAATTCTCCCTGTTCGTAAAATTTAAGTTCACCTGCAAAGTTAATTTTAAAACCTTTTCCGAAATTATAAGAGCTGGAATCCCTGATGCTCAGCTGTCTGTAAGAAAAACTCTGTATCTGAGAGATCAGATCCTCATAATCATACACTGTGTAATTTGCAGATACCTGAAAGAAATTTTTTGTAATAAATCTTTCCGCAGGTCTGAAATTACTGTAAGAACTGAGCCTGTATATTCTGTTCCTGTAATTGTTTGCGCTCCTTTGTGAAAATATATAGCTGAGCTTTGATTCTATAAATTCAAACTTTGTCTCTGTATCAAAATTAAACAGATTATTAAAAATATGTGAAGCTGCGATTATTGATTCTGTTTCATCCCTGTCATCATAATTCTGCTGAAAGTCAGTATCGTATCTCAGAAGTGATGTTGAACCGGTGAAAGCAAAAGAATTAGTATTGGATACCGGGTAATAAACATTTAAAAGCATTGACGTCCTTCTGCTGTTATTATTTTTATTCTTCTCGGCTTTTTCAAGTTCGCTGATCTGAGATGAAGTCAGTCCTTCGGTATTGATTAGCGAATGATTTTCAGATCTTTCGTTTAAAATTATCCTGAGCTGAGAATAGAGATCTTCCCATACATAATTCAGATTCGAATAGATCTCAAGATTATTTTCAATGATCCTGTTATCATAAGTGTTTTCAAAAAGTATTGTAGAAGAAGGCGGCTTATATTTATATTCTCTCGTGATATTTCTGTTTTGAAAACTTCCGCCAAGCGACAGCATTACATCCTTTGAAAAGCCGTAGTTTAAAATATCACCTATATAAATAAAATTTTCACTTCGCTTCTCAATATTATTTTTTACTCCGTAAATCTGGGATATCCCGGGTGATGCAGGGAAATAGAAATCATTTTTCTGATTGTAATATCGCAGCATGCCTTTATTATCAGAAAGCGAAGCAAATCTTTTATAGATATCCGCATTAAGTTCATAGTTATGATTTATTTTCTGATCAAGATTTTCATAAAACAATATAAGCCTGCCGTTTGTAAGATATTCATTCACATCGTAATTTATTGCCTGGGCTTCAAAGTACCCGCTCGGTCCGGAGTTAAATTCACCAATCTGATCTTCAGCTTTAAATCCTAATTTACTGTTAATAAAAATACTGCCTCGGATTCTTGCGTCTGCGTTTGCATATATGTAGCTGCTTTTATTCTGGTTAGTCTGGATATTTCTGTCATCAGTAAAAAATTTATTCTGAAATCCAACGCCGGTATTCAGATTCTCCAGTGCGCTGTAATAAAGAAGAAGCTTTAAATTATTGTAATCCCTGAAAAAATTTCTGTTCAGCTTGGAAACATTGGAGAGAAAAGTATTACTTAGATTAAATCCGAATCTGCCCGATGATTTTCCGTAATTCAGTATTGAGCTTAAGTTTGAAGAATTTAGATCATTATACAAATTCGTCTGAAAAATATTTGTATTGTAAACAGAATCAGTCATTACTGAACTTATCTGCGCTGATGCAGCTTCATTCAATAACATCAGAAGTATAAGATATTTAATCGATGAGATCTTCAAAGTTAAATTTCTTAGATTCAATTGATTCATCAGTGTTTAAATCTCTGAAAAGTTTTTCAAGGTCAGAAAAATTATCAAGTGATTTCAGTTCGGAAGTTTTAATATCCAGCTCAATTTTTCCTTTATTGATCCATACTATCTTGGTCGAGATCTTCTCAATTATATTAAGGTGATGTGAACAGTAGAGAATTGTTCTGCCTTTCGAAGCGAGAAATTTTATCAGATCATGGAAAACAAAAATTGAATTTGTATCCAGACCGTTCAGTGGTTCATCAAGGAAAATTACCGGCGGGTCGTGCATCAATGCCGATGTTATCATTACTTTCTGCCTGTTTCCTTTCGAGAGATTACCGATAGAATCATTTATAAGATCCGAATATCCGAACAGCTCAGCATATAAATTTATTCTTCTTGAAACTAATTCTCCGCTCATATTCCTTACCCTGCCTGCGAAATTAAAAAACTCTTCCGGTGATAAAGAATTGAAAAGATCAGCGCTTTCAGGGACATAACCTGTAATTCTTTTTATCTGAACAGGATCCATTGAAACATCAGTATCGTTTATCAATACAGTTCCTTTGTCAAAACCAAGGATTCCGGAAAGTATTTTTACTGTTGTTGATTTCCCTGCGCCGTTTGTGCCGATATATCCGCAGATCTCTCCTCTGCTGATTTCAAAAGAAATATTATCTAATGCAGTGAAATCGTCGTAATTTTTTGTAAGATCCTTTACGGAGATCATAGTTATGAAATATTATTTTTCGCTGAATATTTCTTTGAAAAATACTTTCATTGCTTCCCATGATCTTTTGTCTGCATTCTCATTATATGCAGAACCTTTTGACGGATCAGTACCTGCGTTTAAATTTGTAAAGGAATGAACTGCACCGCTGTATTCCGTTAGGATATAATCTTTGACTGCATTTTCCATTTCCTTTTTAAATTCGGATACTTCGCTTTCAGGTACATACGGATCGACAGCACCATGGAGAATAAGCACTTTTGTTTTTATATTTTTTGCATCTTCAGGATTACCGGATTTAAGAGAACCATGAAAACTCACAACGCCGTTAATTTCAGCTCCGCTCCTAGCAAGCTCAAGCACACCTGATCCGCCAAAGCAGTAACCGATCGCTGCGATTTTGCTTTTGTCAACGTTGGACATTTTCGTTAATTCTGTTAAACCGGCGTTTACTCTCTCTTTGAATAAATTTCTGTCAGCATAATATTTTCCGGCTTCCTGACTTGACTCTTCTGTACTTACCGGTCGTATTCCCTTGCCGTAAATATCTACAGCAAACGCTACATAACCTGATTCTGCCAGCATTCTCGCGCGCATTTTTTCATATTCTCCTAACCCTTTCCATTGATGAACAATAATTACGCCGGGTTTAATACCGTCAGATGAATTATCATAAGCGATAAAGCCCTGAAATGTCTTATCACCAATTTTATATTCATAATCTTCTTCAATAATTTCAGAATAAATATTTTTTGCAGTCATTAGAAACAGGATTAAAATTAAACAGATAATATTTTTCATACCTGAATTAGTTTAAGTTAGTAAATTTTATTAATTATAAGATAATTGAACTGTAATTAGAATACAAAAAAATCTGTGTCTGTTCACCGTCTGAATTTGAATTTGATTTATTTAAATTAAATTTATAGTTCAAATAAAAATAAATGTGACTATATTTGCACTTCACTATGAATGATAATTTTGAAAACATTAATGCCGATGATAAGGATGATATTAAATCCGAAAAATCAAAGATCCTCTCTTCATTCTTTTTCAGCGGATCTTTTGTTTTACTTTTATGGATAATTCAGTTTATCCAGTGGGCGACTGGTAAAGAGTTTGCAACTTTCGGTGTACTGCCCAGAACTCTTTCCGGACTTGCCGGAATTCTTACTGCTCCGCTCGTGCACGCTGATTTTTCACATCTGATCTCAAACTCATTTTCTCTTTTTCTTCTCCTGTTCGGTATTCTGTATTTTTACAGGACTTCTGCCGTAAAAGTATTCATTATAATTTATATAGTTGACGGAATTATGGTATGGCTGTTTGCAAGAAGTTCATATCATATAGGTGCCAGCGGTCTTGTTTACGGATTTGCAGCGTTTCTCTTTTTCAGCGGGTTATTCAGAAAAGATAAAAGCTCAATGGCGCTTTCTCTGCTTGTAGTGTTTTTATACGGCGGAATGGTCTGGGGCGTATTGCCCGTCAAGCCGGAAATCTCTTTTGAATCACATTTATTCGGAGCTCTGACAGGAATAGTATGTTCATATATTTTCAGGAAAAATGATCCGCCTCCTGCTTATGAATGGGAAAGTGAAGATTATGAAGATGATGAGTATGATGACGGGAAAGAACCTGAAGATGCTGAAATTGATGAAAACTCAGAAGAGAATGATTTCAGAAGGCTGTTCTGAAATCATTCTCTCTTAAGAAAATTATTATTACAATACTTTTAAAAGTCCATATCCGGTTCAGGGGAATTTCTTTCCTGCGGTCTTCTTTTCTTTCTCTCCTGTTTGCTGTTGTCCGTACCGAATTTATATGATAATGATAATGTAACCATTCTTGACACTCTTGCTCTGGAAAAAGTCTGTGAATATAATGGTGTGCTGGAAGTGCCTGAAAATTTTGCAGTATTGAAAATATCAGAAAAATTTAAATTCAGATTCAGCTTATCATCCAGGAAATCTTTTCTTATAGCCACATCAAATGAACTCATAGGATCCATTGTACCCTGCGGAGTAATTGACTTCCCGGAATAAAAATACGTCAGCTGAATCCCTGCATCATACGGAAGAGATATATTTGAAAATAATCTTCCGGATATCGTGTTGTTTGAATTATTTCCGAGTGAATCAGAATTTATATCCTGATGAAAATAACTAAAACTTGCATTAAGGTTAACAGCTTTTGAGAAAGCACCGTTTATTAACAGCTCTCCTCCGTATGTAACTTCAGAGTTTGCATTCACCGAAGTATTCAGCACAATATTACTGTCAATCAGTTCGCTTTTTCTTGTTATTGCATCCGACTTATGATTATAGAACAAAGAAGGTATTACGGAAAATGTATTGAAAAATTTTGAATAGTTTAGTTCAAAAGCATTGATATATTCCGGCTTTAGATCCGGATTTCCTTTTGAATAAAACACAGGGCTGAATACTCTTGTAACAGGAGATAATTCCCTGTATCCCGGTCTTCTGACCTTTCGTGAATAGTTTGCTCCAACTTGATCCGTCAGAGAAAATTTATATGCAACTCCTGCACTCGGAAATATATCAGATATGTTTCTGGATGTGTTTGAATTAAACAATAACTGATCAATACTGTAATTCCAGTTCTCGCCTCTTAATCCAAGATTGTAACTTAAATCACCCGCTTCACCTGTATAAACCAGATAAGCAGCGCTGATATTTTCATCAAATAAAAAATCATCCGTAAGAGCTGTATCGAGCTCATAAGCTCCTGTAGAATTATTCAGATTATAATTTAAATTATCCGTATCCGTATTTCTGTTATTAAATTTCAAACCTGATTCGATACCTGAAGTCTTTGAAAATTTATTCTGATAATCTATCTGAGCATTAAACTGTTTGTTCAGCTCGCTTCCGTCAATTTTCGAAAAAAGTGTTTCCAAATTTGACGGCAATGTATAATCCGTTTGTTTATTTTCATTCTCATATTCCTTGTCATAGGAATAACTGATATCACCTGTGATTGTATGAATAGATTTTTCGAATGACCTGAAGTAATTTAACCCAACAGAATATTCATTGTTGTTTTCAATTTCACTTCCCGTTGTTTTATAATCCTGCAGAAGAGATCCTGTGGCATCAAAGATCTGAAGATTGTCCGTATCGCCTCTGTTTCTGCTTCCTTCTCCATACCGGACGTTAAAATTCAAAACATCTTTAAGAGACGGATAATATTCAAATTCAAACTTTGCGTTGTCGCCGTTCATTCTCATTCTTCCGTCGCCTGTCTGATTTGTAAACGCTTCATCTGTGCTGAAAAAATTATCCCTGTCAATCGCAGAGTTAAAATATCTTGTTCTTATCCTCTTATCGTAAGATCCTGATATTTTGTAATCCTTTGTTTTGTAATTAAGATTCAAACCTGTCCCGTAATTATCCTGAGTCCCGCCGCTCATATCAAGCTGACCGTTAATACCGCCGTCATCAAAATCTTTTAATACGAGATTAATAACTCCCGTTGAACCTTCAGCATCAAATTTTGCAGAAGGGTTTGTAATTACTTCAACTGAACTCACCTGATCCGAAGGCAGCTGCTCGAGTATTCTTGCGATATTTCCCGTGACAGGTCTTCCGTTAATATAATATTTTATGCTTGAATTGCCGCGCAGACTTACATTATTGTCTATATCGACCGTTACGGAAGGAAGATTTTTCAGAATGTCAATTGCAGTTCCGCCTTTTACGCTCATATTTTCCGCAACGTTAAAAATTTTCTTTTCCCCGCGAAGCTCCATAAAAGGTTTGTCTGCTTCAACGGAAATTTCATCAGTCACCGTTCCTGAATTCAGATATACAGTATCAATTTTTTTATTTTTTGAATCAGGTTCGGTTAATTCCAATTTCAAAGAATATTTGTTATATCCCGTAAGATTCATATTTAATGTGTAACTTCCCTGAGAAATATCTGATATTTCAAAAAAACCTTTTTCATCTGTAGATGCTCCGCCGGCAAGTACTGAATCTGTCTTGTTAAATATCTGAATTGTTACGCCTTCAAGCGGCGTTTTACTTTGTCTGTCATATACAAACCCTGTTATCGAACCGTCATTGAACATCTGTCCGGAATTGCTGCTAACGCTGTTTATTTTACCCGGATCAGTCTGAGTAAAACCTGTTGAGTAAATAAGTATTGACAGCAGTATTAATATATTTTTCATGTTTAAGTTTTTGATTTCTGAATCAAGTAATTCGTTTAATGCAAAACATAATCAGAATAAAGCATAATCTGATAAAGTCTTTAATAAGTTTTACCTTAATACAGCGATTTATACAAGAAATTACACACTGTTTTAGTTCCTGAATAAAAAAATTTTTTAAAACCGTTTTTTTAAATTATATCTCAAATTCCTGACCTTTAACGGGGATCTCTATATCCTTAAAATTCAAGCTCTTTAGACCGTCCCTAAAAGCTTCCTGCTGATCAATTTCTCCGTGAACGAGAAAGATCTTTTGCATTTGGCTTTTATTAAATTTATTAAAATATTCCAGCAGCTCGCTCCTGTCAGCATGAGCGGAAAATGAATTCAGAACAACGATCTTTGAATGAACAAAATACTCATCGCCGAAAATTTTGATTACGCTGTTTTCCTTATCCCTCGCTTCCACCAGTCTCCTTCCGAGTGTGTGCTCCGCCATAAAACCGACTATAAGTATTGTAGATTTCGGATCTTCTATATTGTTCTTCAGATGATGAAGCACTCTACCTGATTCGGCCATTCCTGACGCAGAAATTATCAGACACGGACCTTCAAGACTGTTTAATCTTTTGGACTCTTCAACATCCTGTATATATCTTAGTTGAGGAAGTTCGAATATTTCCTCTCCGTTAAGTATCATTTCCGAGAATTCATCATCATAACATTCCGGATGTATTTTGAATATATCAGTTGCTTTGGCAGAAAGCGGACTGTCAATGAATACAGGAAATTTTTCAATCAATCCGTCATTAAATAAACCCGAAATTGCATATATTATTTCCTGTGTTCTTCCGACGCTGAATGCCGGTATAATTATTTTCCCGCCTCTTGAAACCGCTTCTTTCAATACGCCTAAAAGCTGTTCATGCATCATATTCGCTTTGTCATGTATCCTACCGCCGTATGTAGATTCCGAAATTATATAATCCACATCACCAATGAATTCAGGATCTTTAAGTATCGGCAAACCCGGTCTTCCAATGTCTCCGGTGAATGCGAATTTAAATTTTTTATTTTTTTCCTGAATAGTGAGCACCATCATTGCCGATCCGAGAATATGACCGGCGTCATAAAATTCGACTTCAAGTTTCTCGCTGAATCCGTCTATACAGAACTTCTTCCCGTAAGACACTGTCTTGAAATTTTTCATAACATTCCTGGCGTCATTAATCCTGTATAGCGGTTTAAAAGGCGGCTGGTTTTTTTTAGCTCTTCTTTTATTCACATACTCAGTGTCTTTTTCCTGAATATGAGCGCTGTCTAAGAGCATTATCGAGCAGAGATCTCTCGTTGCGGAAGTGCAGTATATATTTCCTTTAAATCCTTTCGCATATAGTGATGGCAGATTTCCGGAATGATCAATGTGCGCATGTGAAAGTATGACACTGTGAAGCTCTTCCGGATCAAAGAGAAAGCTTCTGTTAATATCATACGCCTCTTCGCGTTTCCCCTGAAAAAGCCCGCAGTCAAGAAGTATTTTTTTGCCGTTTATCTCAAGCAGATGCTGTGATCCCGTAACTGTCCTGTCCGCTCCGCAGAATTTAATTCTCATGAAATGAATTTAATTGTTAATTATCTCTTTATTGAACTTATGTTTTGTAACATACGGATTGTCTTTAATAAAAAACCTGTACGGAAATTCTATTCCTTTATTAAGTCCGATCCTTCTTGAAATATTTATATCGAAATCATCTGTTCCGCTGTTTCCCGTTATAAAAACTTTACTTTCAGGATCAGTGATATCCGAGCCGTTTAAAGTTTTGTCAATGTTCAGAGCCATACATAATTTGGATGGTCCGTTTGTAAGTTCAATATCGTTTTTTACATCCGGTCTGTTAAATCTCATAATATCTATTCCCTGCTCAGGTTCTCCGGCTCTTATCAGGACTGCATTACCGACTCCTTCTTTTCCGCAGACCGCGTTAAAACAGTAATAATATCCGTAAATGAAATAAACATATGCTCTTCCTTCCTGACCGAACATCACACTGTTTCTGTTTGTTACTTTTCCGAATGCATGACAAGCTGGATCGTGTTCACCAATGTAAGCTTCGGTTTCAACTATTCTGACTGCTGCGAACTTTTTACCGGTCTTTCTGACAAGAAGCATTCCGAGTAGTTCTTTTGAAACTGTTAAAGCATCATTCAGATAAAAATCTTTTTCCGGTATTTTTGAATTAATCAACTTCAATCTTATCTCAAATTTAATCAATATTGTCAAAAATAAGAAAATCCTGTTTTACAGAATATGGAATAATCTTAAGACGGGTAAATGGATCTGATTTTAGGACAAAATAAACGGTATGTTAGTTTAAAATTCAAATTGATATTCCGGTATTTTATTAATCTATATTTATCTGTAAACCGAGAGAAAATGTGAAAATATTAAATAAGTCTTTATATTCAACAACGTTTCTAAATTTTGTTATACATAAAATATATAATTTATATTTTGTCAAAAAATATCTCAACTGATGGTACATTAACAGCGATAATTTTCCATTTTCAGCAATAGATTCTGTCTTATTACAAACGAAATTTAAAATACTTTTTTATCATCTACTTATAATTTACTAAAGTTTCATCTCATCAATTTTCTTCTGCAGCCACAATATATTGCCGGTTTGTTTTTCCTTTTTTATTTTCATTTCAAGGATATTTATCGAATCAGAATCAGAAACGCCTGATGTTTTTAACTTAAGTAAACGATGGAAATTTTTTATAAAGTTGTTGTAATGATTTTTAAAAATATCGGAAAATTCATTAGTATATCTTAAGAAATGTGTAATAGAATCAATAAGGGAATACGCTTGCTCGAAGTAAGACAGCTCGTAGTAAATTTTCATTAGTAAAATCCGCGCATCTAATTTAAAAATAAAGATATCATAATTAATTTTACCTGTATACTCCAACGCTTTTTCAAAATTACCTTTAATAAAATTCAGGTGAGCAAATGAAAAATTGTACATGTTATCTCTGTGCTCTATATGTAATTCCGAAGAATATTTTTGAATAAAATTTTCAAGCTTTTCATACTCTTCCAGTGCAGAAAACACAACTACAATATTACGGAAAAGAATAATGTGAAAATCATCACTTTCGGTTTTTTTATAAATATTATTTTCCAGCATATATTCGTACAAAAAGCAATACTCTTCATTAGGAAACAGTTTAACATTTACGTAAGTGAGCATAATATTCGAAAGTAAAAAATTATCTTCTCTCCCAAAAAGATTTTTATTTTCCGCAACAAGTTTTTTCAATTCATAATAATACTCTGTATTGTCTTTATGCTTATTCATTTTATAAATCATGTAAAAAATAAGTACGTAAGGATAAAATCTGTCAGAATTAATTTTCATTTCTTCAAGAAGATTTTCCGTGTTTAGATTTTCCAGAAGATTATTCATAAGATTATATCTCATGGGAATATTGTAAGCATCTGATGTATTCTTTACATCTTCTATCATAAACGACATCATCAATGCGGCAGCTACTATGTTTTCATCAGTTGCCAGAGTATATTCGAATGAATCATTAAATTGATCCCTGTCGAGTGAATAGTTCTTATAAACAGAGTAAAGAAAATACCTTTCTATAAAATCCGTTATCCCACCTTTGTTTGTATCGTTAATAATCTTTTCATACTCTTTTTCAAATTCGATATAATGCTTTCTCCTTCTTATCTGATCAAGCACATAAAAACTTTTTCTTTTTTCATCTTCTTTAAAAGATGAGTAAGCAAGAAAATCAATACACATTTTATATAGTTCTGATATTAAAGTTTTCATCAAACTATTTGATTTAGTATCACCGTAATTTTTCCCCGGGAAAATACTTTCATAGATATTTTTAACTGAAAATTTTTCTGAAGAAAATTGCGGATAATAAATTTTTAACGCTTTGAAGAGAGGCATTAGGTCGCGGCCTTTGCTAAAATAAGGCGATGATACAAACTTCTCGAAATTTTTAAATTCAGATTTGCTGAATGTTTTTAATAAGCTTACAAGTTTAGAATCAGTCATTGAGTTAATTATATGGATTTTGTGACCCAAAGAATATATAAACGCTAATTAATAACTTAAATACAAGTATTTAACATTTTTTTTCTTAAAATCCCGTGACTTTAGACTAAAACTCTCTTTGTAGTGCAATGAATGAATAAATATTTTTGCTGCATATTTAATTAAAAATCTTAAACATTCTTTTTCGGGGGTAAAAATGATTAGAAAGTTAATTACATCAGGTTTTCAATTTATTTATTCTTTTTTCATAAAATTTATAAATATAATTGATTTACACTATCTATGCGTAGGGCGAAAGTTATTGCTAAAATCAGAAAAGCCGCTACACTTCATGGTTTTAAAAGTAAAATATAATTTTAATCTTGTTGCAGTTTGTACATTTTCTATATTTGCTTTCAATTACACATACGCTCAAAATGTAACAGTAACCGGTGCAAATACTGGTAACGGCACCTATATTACTTTGAGTGCTGCTTTCATTGCAATAAACGGAGATTTACAAAGCGGAGCTGATATTGTAATTTCATTATCTGGAAATACAACTGAACCGGTTACCGGCGCAGAGTTAAACAGCGGTTTGTGGGAAAGTATTTTAATTTTGCCTACAGGCGGACAGCCAATAACAGTTTCAGCATCAGTAAATCCGGGATCTGCACTTATAAATTTTAACGGAGCTGACTATGTAACAATTGACGGATTAAATTCCGGTGGGAACTCTCTGACTTTTTCAAATACAACAGTATCTTCTGTTTGGGGAACAAGCACGATTCGATTCGAAAATAAGACAAACAATAATGTTGTAACACGCTGCACAGTCCTTGGATCCTCCACAAGCATATCGGCCGGAGCGAATATTTATTTTGGTACTACAACTTCTCCGGGTCCCGGTAATAATTTTAATTCAATATCATATTGCAACATTGGTCCGGCGGGAACAAATCTTCCGGCTTCCGGAATAACTTCTTTTGGAACAATCGGCTACAATAACACCGGTGACACAATAAGAAACTGCAACATTTATGATTACTTCAGCTCCGCAGATTCAAGCGCCGGGATTTTTCTTCCATTATATAATTCCGGCTTCGTGATAAAGGATAATAAATTCTATCAAACCTCACTAAGAACTCAGACAATAGGCGCTCCTCATGCAGCTGTTTCAATATTTAACAGTTATGGAAGTAACTTTACAATATCAGGTAATAAAATCGGTTATTCGACATCGTCCGGAACGGGTCTATATTCATTTACAGGAGTGGGAAACTCTTTCTTCTATGGTATCAATGCAGAAAATCCTTTCTTTGCTTCAATGGATATTCACAACAATACCGTTGCAGGAATTTCAATTTCCGGCTCAATGACCATGCATAGCGTAAAATTAATCAATGTAAATAATTGTGTGTCAGCGAATATTACAGGTAATACGATCGGAAGCGTTACGTCTCCCGGAAGCATTACATATAATTCCAATACAAATTACAACATGATTTACGGAATATCTTGCTATACACAAAATTCAGCTGCAGTAAATGGCAATACAATAGGAAGTATTACAGCGTCAAACAGTGATCCTTCCGGCGGTTGTCAAATTTACGCTATCTCTATTACTGCACCTGCTGCTATATGTAATTATAACAATATCGGAGGCAGAATACCAAATTCAATTTATACAGTCACAACTTCCACAATCCCTAATACATCCGTTTATGGGATTTTATGCAATTCAGAAGCTTTGATTTCAGGAAATACTATTACTAATTTAACTTCAGAAGGAGGTAACAGCGGCGGTGTATATCCACAGGTCGTCGGGATCAGCGGGAGCAATACGATTTCACAAAATTTCATTTACGGATTATCTTGCTCTGCGATGTTTGGAAGAATTGTCGGCATTTCAGGTTCGGGTTTAATTTCAAGAAATATCATACACTCTTTTTCTTCTCCCGATACAGCGACTACGTTCATAGGAATATCAAGCATAAATTCAGGTACTGTTCAAAATAATATGTTGCGTTTTGGTCTGGATACTTCAGGAAACAGCATGAATACCGGCTGTACGATATATGGTCTGCATGATGAAAATGGCAGTAATTTTTATTTTAACAGTATTTATATTGGCGGAACTGCAACGTCAGGGACTTCAAACACTTATTGCCTGAAAAGCAAAGTTCAAAACTCTACAAGGAATTATCTGAATAATATACTTTATAACGTTCGCACAAATAGTTTAGCTGATGTTAGTCATTTTGCTGTCGGTATTGATAATACAAACGGATTGAACAGTAACTATAACATTTTATTCGCACCTAACAAAGGCGGAAAAACAGGTTATTTTAATGGCAGCGTGATGAATAACATTGCCGCATGGAGGGCTTCAACAAATCTGGATAATAATAGTCACGCTAAAGATCCTTATTTTTTCAATCCGACTTCGAGCTTTTTCTTCGGTCTACAAATTAGCGGCGCTCCAACTCCTGTTGAGCAAAACGGTATACCGATCAGCGGTATAGAGGAAGATTTTTACGGAGCCCCGCGCTCTTTTCTTACTCCAACAGATATCGGTGCACATTGCGGAAATTTTACTCAAACAGGCGGTCCGCTCTCCGGAGATTATCTGGTCGGACTTTCTTTATTTAATTCAATGGCAGGTACATCAATTTATTTTGAAAAATCAATCAGAAAGGTTTTAAAAGAAATTGCAGATTCAGATATTAACTCTGATGGAAGCTCTGATTACAGAAATGTAAAAATGGTAAAAAAGGAAGTCGAAGAGGAAATTTATGTTCCCATGCAGAATGGTGAAATTTATACCGGACCTTTGTTTATAAAACGCAGTGATAATCCCGATATTTTTACAAATGCAATCAACGGAATTTATGCAACTATAAATACAGCTCTGAATGATATTTATACATCCGGTGCAAATGGAGCAGTAAGGTTTCTGCTCACTGACACCCTCTATTCAAATGAAGCTTTACCTATTTTTATTGGTAATTGGCCTAATGCTTCCGTTGTAAACACATTGACAATCAAACCTCGGACAGGTGTGACAACATTAATTACCGGAATCAGTTCGGCAATATTCGATATAAACTCAGCGGATCATTTCATACTTGATGGTTCTAATACAGCTAACGGTAATACAAAAGATCTTACAGTTTCAAATTTCTCCGAAACCGGTACAGCTATTCAATTCATTAACGATGCGCGAATAAATACTATAAAAAATTGTATCCTGAAAGGAAACTCTTCTTCCTCTTCCAATGGAGTTGTAACGTTTTTAACAACAACCGGTTCGGAAGGCAATGACAGTAATACTATTCAGAACAATGACATAACTTCCAATTCCGGACAGCCAAATTACTGTTTATACAACAAAGGTTCCGGCTCTTCATCCAATCAAAAAAACTCTCATAACAGAATTATCGGAAACAGGATATTTAATTTTGCAATCAGAGGCATCACTGACGAGGGAAATTCTGCAGCTACACTTTATGATGGAAATGAAATCTATTCTTTAATTCCGATGACAACGCGTGGAGCCGGCTTTCGGACAAGTGATTCAACAATAGAAGGATTTATCTTCAGAAATAACTTCATTCGCGATTTAAAAACTTCAGGAATCCCCGGTAATGACTGGATTTATGGAATTGAGTTAGCAGGAATTCAAAATTCATTTACAGGAGAAATTTATAATAATTTTATATCACTGTCGCATCAAACTTCGATAGACTTGAGGGGAATATCTGATAAATCTCCGGGATATGCTTCATACAATATTTATTTTAATTCGATAAACATTTCAGGGTCGGCTAACACAGGTACAAATTCAGTTTCATATTTCAATGTAAACGATGCAAGCACCAATTTCAAAAATAATATTCTTGTCAATACAAGATCAGGCGGAGTTAATTATTCAATAAGAACAAATGGTATAACGAATAACTTTAATAGTAATTATAATGATATATATGCCTCAGGTTCATTTAATTATTTAGGAAGAATCGGTATATCAGATATTGGAAACTTGTCTGACTGGCGCGCCGCAACAGGTAATGACTTCAACAGTATTTCAGCAAATCCTCTTTTTATCAGCAGTTCGAATCTTCATATTGATTCAACACAAGCATCTCCGTTGAGCAATATAGGTACAGCAATTGCAGGGATCGCAACTGACTATGATAACAATACAAGAAGCCTAACTGCGCCAGATATTGGCGCAGATGAATTCAACGGCGTTAACTTTACGGTAAATTTAAAATTAACTACGTTCATCGAAGGATTTTATGACGCTTCATCGGATACACAGATCAGTGATACTTTAAAAATATATCTGAAAAATTTGAATTCACCTTATGAAAATGTCGATTCAGCTACATCGGTAGCTGATGCAAATGGATTATGCAGTCTGACTTTTGCCAATGCTACTTTCGGTTCTTATTATATTGTTATCACTCACAGAAATTCCATTCAGACATGGAGTGCAAATGCAGTTGCTTTCATAAATGGAAGTACTACTGTTTACAACTTTACAGTGGCATCAGTGCAGGCATTCGGAAATAACCTGAATCAGGTTGATACTTCACCTGTCAGATTTGCAGTTTACAGCGGCGATGTAAATCAAGACGGTATAGTAGATAATTCGGATGCAGGAGAGATTGATAATGATTCATTTAACTTCGTGTCCGGGTATGTTGTAACTGATTTGACAGGCGACGGGATAGTTGATTCGGACGATGGAGCTATTATAGATAACAATTCATTAAATTTTGTTATGGTGATCACACCATAGTTAATTGTTATAAGTTAATGTTTTATTTTAAGAGAAATATCTTAGTGTCCGGATGATATAGTCCGGGCGCTTTGACATATTTTTGTTTTTAAACTTTACTGTAATAACGGTATGGTTAAATTTAATAGAATCAAGATAGTTTTTTAAATGATATAATAATAATCACCTTATCAGAATCTTTTTTTAAAATTGATTATAACTTTTTGCAAACACAGCAGAGTGCAAATGTAATTAACAAAAAAACCCGCTTATGCGGGTTTTAAAAAACACTTTGATTCTTGATTCGGAAAATGTAACTATTCAATTACTTAATCAGCAGCATTCTCTTTGTCATTACAAAATTATCCGTCTCCATTCTGTAAAAATATACACCGCTTGAGAGATTCGCGCCGGTGAAGCTTGTTTCATAAACTCCGGGCTGCAGTATATCATTTACAAGTTCGGAGATCTTTTTGCCGAGATTGTCATAGACTGAAATTTTTACCAGCTGCGAATTGGCAACGTCAAATTTAATTTTTGTTACGGGATTAAACGGATTGGGATAATTGTATCCCAGATCGAATTTATCCGGAACTAATGAAGATATTTGATTTATTCCGACTGTCACTCTTCTAAGTGTCAGAAGCATGCTGTTAGCTGACTGAGCGGAATCAAATCCGTTATATGCCCAGGCTCTCCATGAACAAGTTACTGAATCTCCCGACAAAATCATTAATGCGGCAAGCGAATCTAACTGACTGTTTCTCATATTTAAAACAGTATCAGTTCCGGAATTATCAGAATCAAATATATAATCTACTGCTCCCGCCCCTATTCTTCTGATTTTAAATTTATATCTGAGCGAAGGATGAGTTCCTGTTTTGTTCCAGTCAAATCTGACCGGATTAGAGTTGTTCGCATTTGTTTCGATTCTTGATAATGAAGGCGGATTCAGTGAATTGAAAGTGTTATATGCCAGTATTATCGAAAACGCCGCATCGCTTGTATCAGCTTCCTGCGGATTAGCGGAATTTACAACTCTGACTTTCGCCTGATTCGTATATCCAATATAAGGGATAGTCCAGTTATATTCCCTGAGCTGCGCTGAGACATTATTTGCAATTGTGACCCAGTTGCTTCCGTTATTTGTGGTATATTCAAGATTCACATTTCCGGTAATTGACGTACCCCAGAATATTTTTGTGTTTACAAGAGTTCTGAATACTTCTCTGCCGTTAGGAAATCCTACATAGACAGGGTTTGCCGAAGGTGAAATACAGAATGCAGCTTCTGCGGAATTTCTGATAAGGGCTTCAGGCTGTGTTCCGAAATCCATAATTACTGTTCCGCCTTCGGTATCGCAATAACTCATTATCGTTCCGACTGCCGGAATCGGATTTCCGTTATAACATCCGCCTTCCGTGAAATAACATGAATCGATCGGTCCGCCGACCCAAGAGCAGGAATGTGTATGCGGCGATCCGAAATTATGTCCGATCTCATGAGCTACCACTACAACGTCGTAAGAATAATTCGGCAGCTGACCGATATTTCCCTGAACAGCGCTTAAGCCGTAACCGAATGAAGTATTGCAAAGCACATTCACATAAGCAATCCCGCCGACATTAATGCTGGTTCTTCTGCTTACTAGATGCGCGACTGTCCTTTGTACCCCGCCCTGCGTAGCGATCCATTCAAATCTGAACTGATCAAGCAGAGTTCCTCCGTCATCTGAAGTGTAAGGATCCTGTGTAGTCCAAACTCTGAGATAATTCACATAAAGTCTGATGTTCATATCCTTTGCATAAACTGCTGATGCAGCTGACATAAGTGATAATGCATAAGCTGATGCATTTGGAATGGAATTCCCGTAAATTCCGTAAGTATAAAAATCCACGTCCACTGCAATGTTTGCTGTTAACAATGTTGATGTGCCTGCATCAAAAGGCTGAGCGTTTAAATTTTGAATTCGGCTATTGATCTCATCCGGCACTCCGAAAATATCAGATCCGCAGAATACTCCTTTTTTATTTTTCAGTTTACTCATCTGATACAATATATAATCATCCGTTTCATTATTATTTACATCCGAAAGGTTGCCGAATACATAAGTATCATTTTTCGATTTCATAAGTCCGATCATTTTTCCGTTGTAAATTGAAAGCGAAACCAATGAATTCTCCGCGCCTGTGATCTTTCCTTTATATGATAAAATAAGATCATCACCGGAAAATGTCTTTTCACCTGAAGCGCTCCTGTTTATAAGTACAGCGTCAGGAGAGAGTATATCAAATCTTTCAAGCTCCACATTTACTGAAACAGATCTTGAAACCGGTACCTGAAGATTCAGCTTATAACTTTTTGATTCATTAATTTTTTTGAGAATATCCTTATTTATGTTAAGAATTATTCCGTCTTTCACATAGTCAGTTATATTTCTGTCTGGATTATTTGTTTTTGAATTATTCAGAGTAAATAAACCCGAATGATCCTCCTGTGCAGTTCCGTTTAAAAAAAATGACAGTGTAATAAGAAGTGTTAATAAAAATTTCATTTTAATTCATTTGTATATTTTAAAAAAAATGCAGGAACTGGTTCACAATTCCTGCATAAGTAAATTCAGGTTAAATATTACTGAGCACTTGCATCAATGTCACAGGAAATTCTCAGAGTTAACTGTGATTGTTCAGGATCATTTGTAAATACAATAATCTGTTTTTCCTGTCTGCCCTGTCTGCCCTGTGTATTGAAAGTTACTTTTATCTCACCGCTCTCACCTTTTGAATATTCTGTCTTTCCGCCTGTAGTAGCTCCTGTACATCCGCACGAAGTCTGTACTTTCTCGATTAATAAATTTCCTTTTCCCTTGTTGGAAAATTTGAATGTATATTCAAGCTGAGGACCTTGAGCAACTTTACCAAAATCATGGACTTCAGTTTCGAATACTATTTTTGAAGTACCGGAAGAAGCTGCAATTTTGGAATTGTTCATAAGAAAAAACATAACTGCGGAAATGGCTAATATTCCGAAAACGAAATAAACTGTCTTTGCAGTTTTTGACTGAATGAAATTACTCATTTACTTTCTCCTTATTATTTATGGTTTTTGATTTTATACTTTGTATGAAAACAATAATTGAAGCGATGATAAGCAATATATCTTCAATTATTCTTTGTAAAATATCACTTTTATTACTTACAGTTTCAAGTGAAAAACATCCGCAGCTTATGTCAAGTCCGCGTATGTATGCCTGAGTCAGCGCAATAATAAAAAAGAACAGCATCAATGTAATTATGAGAGAACTACCTCTTAAATATATTCCTGTGATAATTAATATTCCGCAGATTATTTCAAGATACGGTACAACTATAGCAAATATATTAATTAAAAATTCCGGAAAAAACTTGTAATTGTAAATTGCTCTTGAAAATTCCTCCTGATTATATAATTTATCCAGAGATGCATATATGAAAACAACGCCGAGTATGAGCCGGAGTATAATCAGAAAAAATTTATTTGACAGAATTTTATTCATTAGTAATTTTTATTTATTAACAGGATAACCCAGTTCATTCCATTCTCTGTATCCGCCGAGAAATATCTTTACATTATCGTATCCGATTTTCGCCATTTCGTATGCATTGTCAATGCTGATCTCGCATTCACTGCTTCCGCAGTAAGATACAATAGTTTTATTTTTATCAATGCCGTCCATCATTTTTTGTCTGTCTTCCGGTGTCTTTGCATAGAATTCTTTGTAAGGAATATTTATTGCTCCTTTAATATGCCCTTCTTTGAATTCAGTTTCTTCCCTTCCGTCAATGAAAACCGCATTTTCGTCAAAAAACTTTTTAGCAGTTTCAACCGGAATATTCACCGGTTTTACAAATCCTTCCTTTGTCTTAACTTTTTCAACCGGCTTGTTTTCACTTCCCTGCGTCAAAGCGCTGTCAATTTTAAATCTGTCTCCGTCATCCCTTACAAGCGGTATTCCTTTGGGATTTACAGAGTTTACAATAAGTCCCGTAATAAGACTTACTATAGTTATTATCAGAACTTCTTTTAAAATTTTATTTCTCTGATTCATAAAAATTTTTTAATACCTGAATAAATTATTGGAACAATCCGTTCTCGTCTTTCATTTTTTTCTTACCTGTTACTTTAAGATGTCTGTATGCAAGATTTGTTGCTTCCCTACCTTTTGGAGTGCGTTTTATGAAACCTTCAATCATCAGAAAAGGTTCGTAAACATCTTCAATTGTTCCGGGGTCTTCGCCGATAGAAGCGGCAATTGTTGATAGTCCCACTGGTCCGCCGTTAAATTTAAAGATAATCGTCTCAAGAATTTTCTTATCCATTTTATCTAATCCGAACTCATCCACATCAAGTGAAGAAAGAGCAATATCAGCGATTTCTTTGCCGATCGAACCGTCTCCTTTTACAACGGCAAAATCCCTGGTTCTCCTGAGAAGTCTGTTCGCAATTCTCGGAGTAGCTCTGCTTCTTTTTGCAATTTCCACAGCTCCTTCTTCAGTAACTTTAATATTTAGAATTTTTGCAGATCTTTTTACAATATCAATTAAATTTTCCGTCTGATAATAATCCAAATGACAGTTAATACCGAATCTGTCCAGCATTGGCGATGAAAGCAGGCCTTGTCTCGTAGTCGCACCGACGAGCGTAAACTTTTCCAGCTTTATAGGAATGCTTCTTGCAGCCGGACCCTGATCTATCATTATATCAAGTTTAAACTCTTCCATTGCAGAATACAGAAACTCTTCCACTACTTTCGGAATTCTGTGAATCTCATCTATAAAAAGAATTTCATTCCTCTTAAGTTTTGTCAGCATTCCAGCCAGATCACCCGGTCTTTCAATAACAGGACCGGAAGTAGATACAATATTAGTATTAAGCTCGTTTGAAACTATATTTGCCAGTGTAGTCTTGCCAAGTCCGGGAGGACCCGTAAAAAGTATATGGTCAAGAGTTTCATTTAATTTTACAGAACTTTCTATGAATACTTTCAGATTGTTTTTAACTTTTTCCTGCCCTATGAAATCCCTGAATTTTTTCGGTCTGATAAGAGAAATATAGTCCGGTGCATTTTCATCCTCAGATATTGTATCAATTTTGATAATGCTGTCTTTACTTTTCATTTTGCAAAAATAATGTTAATTTGGAATACAAACAATTTTATAAACTTTAAAATTATTTTGACAACCGATCCGAAAAAAAGTCTGCTTGTAAAACAGGTTGAATTTATTATTGCAGTCAGAAGAACAAAAATTCTCGGCATTGCAATTACGGTCGGAATAATTGTTATTTATCTCGCGGGACTTTTTGTTGCCGACAGTAATTTTATTGAAAATTTTGAAATAGTAAACCTTATTTCCCTGCTTCAGCTGCTTCTGACAATTCCTCTGTCTTTTTATGTAAAAAAGATTATCCTGAAAAAAACAGATCTTTCCAATTTTACCGTAAAATATTTCAACGCTCACGTAATTCCTTTTATGATTCTTGACTTCGGAGCGCTGTTCTGCATTACAACAAACTTATTTGTAAACGGAAATATTCTTTACGCTTCCATCGGTGTTTTAATATCCGTAATCAGCATGATAATGATCCTGCCGAAAGAAGAAGATTTTGAGAAAATAAAATCATCAGTCACGTAGTCATATAAATGCTTCTCATAAGAAGCGTAATGCTGAATCCGTCTTTAATCACACCTCCGGATATCATTTTTAATATTTCATCTTTATCAAACCATCCAGTTTCAATAATTTCATTTGCGTCAATATCATCCGTAACCTGACGCACATTGTTTCCGGTAAAGCAGTGAAATTTCTGATTGCTCGAACCAATTGACGGATAATAGTATCCAAGATATTTCAGATTTTCGATATCTACTTCACATCCTGCTTCCTCTTTTAATTCTTCCATAATACATTCCGATGGTTTCATATCCGGATGTATTGTACCCGCCGGTATTTCCCAGCTTTCAAAATCATTTATATATCTGTAATTTTTTACAAGCACATATTTTCCTTCTGAATTTATAGCCGCAATGCCTGCTCCGTTTCTGTGGAAATTAACCGCTTCAAAAATAATTTCTTTTTTGTCAGGTAAAATTATTTTATCAAGGTTAACGTCAATCCAGTCGCCGGAAAATCCTTTTTCAGTTGAAAATATATTCCATAGTTTATCTTTATTCATGTTTTGTCATCTAAAAAATAAAGCCCGCTTTAACGGGCTTATAGAATTTATATTTAACAGATCCTTTTATTAATTATTTCCGACAGTATTAAGAACTTTAATTCCGTCCGCTTCTATTTCAAAAACCTTTGATGAACCTTTAATTTCAGATTCATCTTTCTTATTTACAGATTCATCATTATAATGCTTTGCCATTTCTTCAGACAATTCATTCTCAATAAATTTACCGATAACAACCGCCTGACTTCCTGCAATATCTTTCGGGACGACGAAAGTATGAAGAGTTGTTACTCTTGTGTTATTTGTACCGTCTGATAAAATAATCCAGCAACCGGCTTTTTGACAAACATCGCTCACTTTTCCTTTTACAATGACAGTCTTTCCTGCATATTCAGACGGATTACTCATCAGCGTTGAATATTCAACAACGGTCATTCCCGGATCATAATCTTTTCCGTATAAAATGCCGTCTTCCATTTTTATTCCGGCTGGTTTTTCAGAACTTTCTTCATTAGTTACAGAAGGGTTGACTGTGCTTTCATCTTTTGATTTTTTATCAGTGCTTTCTGTTTTAGATTCTGTAGGATCATCCTGAGCGATTGTGTCATTTTGAACAATTAAAAGTCCGCTGAAGATGAACGCTGTTAGTATTAATTTTTTAAACATTTTTTTATCCTTTCTGATTTAGATTTAAAATTATACAATTCACCTGTAAAATTAAATTTAATAATTCAGGAATTTAACCGGGTCAGAAAATTTCAGTCTCAGTTAAAAAAATTTACTATCTCTTTTCCGAATTCCGAACATTTCACTTCCCTTGCTCCGACCATCTGCCATGCAAAATCAAATGTTACCGCTTTGCTCTCAATAGCACCTCTGATACCATTTTCAATATAATTTGAAACTTCTTTCCATCCGATATAATCAAACATCATCATACCTGATAATATAAGTGAAGAAGGATTTACTTTATCGAGACCTGCAAATACAGGAGCTGTCCCGTGAGTAGCTTCGAATATTGCATTACCTGTTACATAGTTTATATTTCCGCCGGGAGCAATGCCTATGCCGCCTACTTCTGCGGCTATTGCGTCGGACAAATAATCTCCGTCAAGATTAGCAGAAGCAAGTACATCAAAATCCTGCGGATCGGTTAAAACTTTCTGTAAAGCATTATCAGCTATTGAATCTTTTATCAGCAGTTTACCATTTGCAAGCTCTTCCTTTTTTTCCGCTTCGGCTGCTTCCTTTCCTTTTAGCTCCGCTGTCCTGTCATACTGCATCATTGTATAGACTTCATCTCCGTACTGACTTTCAGCAGTTTCATAACACCAGTTTCTGAAAGCGCCGGAAGTATACTTCATAATATTTCCTTTGTGAATTATCGTAATGGATTTTCGTTTGTTTTCCAGAGCATAATTCAGTGCAGCTTTCATAAGTCTTACAGAACCCGTTTTGGAAATCACCTTTATTCCAATCCCGACTTCCGGCTCGTCATCATGGGGAATATTACCTGATGAATGAAATTCATTTACTTTTTCAAGCGTACCGAATCTGATCTTTTCAAATTTTTCCGGAAAATTATCTCTTAAAAAATCCAGCATTGCTTTGCTTTCTTCTGTTCCGGCTTGGAATTCAATGCCTGTGTATATGTCTTCCGTATTTTCACGAAATATAACCATATCAACTTTCTCCGGCCGCCTTACAGGTGTTTCAATTCCGCCGTAATATTTTACCGGTCGGAGACAAACATACAGATCAAGCTTCTGACGCAACGCTACATTAATGGAACGTATGCCTTTTCCGATCGGAGTCGTAAGCGGTCCTTTTATTCCGACAAGATATTCTTTAAAAGCTTCAAGAGTTTCATCAGGCAGCCAGTTTTTATATTTATTATATGATTTTTCTCCGGCTAGAACTTCCATCCATTCTACTTTTCTTTTGCCCTTATAAGCTTTTTCTACAGCGCTGTCAAATACATATCTTGCAGTTCTCCATATTTCAGGTCCGATTCCGTCACCTTCTATGTAAGGAATGACGGGATTATCCGGAACGTTCAGAATAATTTTTTTTTCATTAGAATTTGTTTTATTTAGAGTTATTTTATTTCCCATATTTATTTATAATTAAAAATATTTTACGATTTTCAATTTAGTCATTCACGAGTTTTTGTTATATACAATATATTTTCCTAAAGCAGCTTTTCATTTAATATAGAATAAAATATGGTTGACGATCATTTACTTCCAAAGCACCGGGTTGAAGCGCTGTGCGACGGGATTTTTGCGATTGTTATGACAATAATGATACTTGAACTGAAAACTCCGGAGAATCTTCCGAAGGACATGGCTCAAAAAGATCTGCCGGAATATTTCTTTAATTTGCTTCCTTCTATTGAAGCTTATATTATAAGTTTTTTTGTTCTTGGGATTTTCTGGCTTCGCCATCAGATACAGTTTAAGCATATTGTAAATGTTGACCGTCCGATTTTAATTATTAATATTTCATTTTTAATGCTTACAGGATTTATTCCGTTTACAGTTGGCGTTTTGATGAAATATCCGAGGTCTGAATTTACTTTTCTAATTTATGTAACAAATCTCATACTTATAAGCATATTGCTTACAATTCAGCTGAAATATATTTTTACAAAAAAAAATATAAGCGCTGAAACTATTTCCGAAACTGATAAAAGAAGATATCTGAAATTGTCTTTTATTCCGGTCTTAATTTTTATTCTGGCAATTATAGTATCATATTTTAATGTCAGAGCAGCGTTTTATATTATTTATCTTGATCCTATTTTTTATGCATTCTATCATAAGTTTAACTTAAGATACCGTAAAAATTAACCTGATAAAATTTTACTTTTCCATAACTAATTTAAAGCTGATCCAAATTGTAATTTATAATTTATTGCTCAGATTATCAAAAATATCAAAAGTTCCGGACTTATGCTTTGATTTTACGCTGTGAAATCTGTAATTTGAAAAAATTTAAAATAAACAAATGCCATTAAGACACAAATCAGCACAAAAAAGAGCAAGACAAACAGTTAAAAAAACCGAAAGAAATAAAAAATATAAAGCTTTAATCAAAGGTTCAGTAAAGAGAGTCATGGTAAAAGAAGTGAAAGCTGAGGCAGAAACTGAATTTAAAAAGACTACGGCAGTATTGGACAGAGCAGCGGTAAAAGGTATTATACACAAAAACAAAGCTGCAAATCAAAAATCCAAGCTTGCAAAACATATAAACAAACTCGTTAAATAATTTTCAGCAATATAAGTTTTTTGAAGAATCCGCAAAATGCGGATTTTTTGTTTTAATTTATTTTAAATAAGATATATCATATTCGGTAAAGACTTTTAAAGCGCTGAGAAATTCCGTCCAGCCGCTGCAGTTAAGATATGAACTGCTTATTCCTTCTTTATTCATCTCCCAGCCCATTTCTTTTATCTTTAATGTTACTTTCCCTTTTTCCGATTTGAAAATAAATTCGGTTCTTATTCTGTAATCTACATTTGAGCCGTTCCATTCAAATACAAGCTTTTCTTCAGGTAAAACGTCAATCATTTTTATCATAGCAGCTTCATTGCCCCATATCCAGAGGACGTCTCCGCTGCTGTCAAGATCCCTTCTTGCATCTGTAGTAAAATATTTCTTGACCAATTCGGCTTTACATACATTATTCCAGACGGTTCTGATATCTGATTTAATTACTATCCCTATTGTAAACTGAAGTTCACCCGGGCAGGATTTTTTATGTAACGGATTCAATAATTCTTTTATTTATTTTTAAAAGCTATTACTTCAATTTCCACCAAAACATCTTTCGGAAGTCTGGATACTTCTACCGTGCTTCTTGCAGGAAGAGATTTACCAAAGTGAACTGCATATACTTCATTCATTTTCATAAAATCATTCATGTCTTTCAGAAAGACCGAAGTTTTTATCACATTATCAAGCGAAGATCCGTTATCATTTAATATTGATCTGAGATTTTCAATTACTTTTTCAGTTTGTCCTTCGACATTATCAGAAGTCAGGTTACCGTTTACGTCAAATGCGATCTGTCCTGAAGTAAAAATGAGATCACCGTAACTTACTGCCTGTGAATAAGGACCGACGGGCTTTGCCGCTGATTCAGAAAACAAAATTTTTTTCAACTTAATATGAATTTAATTTTTTTCGATTAATTAATTATTTACCGCACTTATCCATGATCCTTTCAAGATCTTCATTTGAAAAATATTCAATTATAATCTCACCTGAGTATTTTGATTTTCTTTTAACGGAAACTTTTGTTCCGAAAAAATTCCTTAGATCATCTTCAATGCTTTGAATATAGGGGTCATATATTTCTCCGAGTTTCATTTTCTTTGTTCTCGGTTTTTTAACGCTGTCTTTTGTAATCTCCTGAAGATTCTTAACTGTAATATTTTCATTTACTATTCTTTTCCAGAGCGTGATCTGATCATCCTCATTATCGATGCGAAGAAGCATCCTTGCATGCGCTTCGGTAATTTCATTTTTTCTGAGCGATATCTTGATTTCGACGGGGAGTCTCTGAAGTCTGAGAAAATTTGCCACCGTACTTCTGTTTTTTGAGACCTTTTCTGCAATTTTTTCCTGAGTAAGATTATAACTTTCCATCAGCTTTTGATAAGAATCGGATAATTCCATAGGATTCAGATCTTCTCTCTGCAGATTTTCAATGAGCGCAAGCTCAAGCATATTTTCATCTGTTTCATCACCGGCTTCATAAAAATACACCGGTATCTTTTGCAGTCCCAGCATCTTTGCGGCTCTTAATCTTCTTTCACCCGAGACAAGTTTAAACCCATTTTCGGTTTTTCTTACTGTGACCGGCTGAATAATTCCCTTTAGTCTGATTGATTCGGCAAGTTCATTCAGTTTTTCTTCGTCGAAATCCTCACGCGGCTGAAATGGATTTGTCTGTATCATTGAAACGCTTATCTCTGCGGAATTTTTTTTCGAATTTTCTTCAGTAAAAGATATATCAATTTTCTTTTCATCAAAAATCGCGGAAAGACCTTTCCCGAGTGCCTGCGGTTTATTTTCCATTTTTAAATTTTAAAGAATTATTATGATTCGCTGATTTTAATATCTTTTATTTCCGAAGCGTTATCAGTCTCAAAGCCGTTCCTTGACAGAAATTCCCTGCCGAGTTCCATATAGTTTAACGCTCCGGTAGATGACGGCTCATATACTATGATAGGCTTACCGTAACTCGGTGCTTCACCTATCTTTACATTCCTGAATATTTTCGTTCCGAAAACTTTTTCACCGAAAAATTTTCTTAACTCTGATTCAATCTGATTTGAAAGTTTCAGTCTGGAATCAAACATTGTAAGAAGATATCCTTCAATATTAAGTTCGGGATTGAAAATATTTTTAACGTTTTTAATTGTGTTAAGAAGCTGTGACAATCCTTCGAGAGCATAATATTCGCACTGAACGGGGATAAGCAGAGAATCAGCTGCATTCAGCGCATTCACAGTAATCAATCCGAGAGAAGGCGGACAATCAACAATTACATAGTCATATTCTCCCGGGTTATCATTTATAAAAGTTCTTAACTTATTTTTTAAAATGCTTTCTCTTGAAGGCAAGTCAACAAGCTCAAGCTCGGCTGCAACAAGATTTATATTCGAACAAATAATTTTCAGATTCTGAATCCCGGAATCTTTAATACATTCGGATATACTCTTTTCTGAAATGAAAATTTCATAAGTAGAGTTGCCGTCCGGGGAAGTATCGAAACCCAATCCGGATGTTGCATTAGCCTGCGGATCGGCATCTATAAGCAGCACTTTCTTTCCGTAAGCTGCTATCGCAGCAGAAAGATTTATAGCTGTAGTGGTTTTACCTACTCCGCCTTTCTGATTTGATATTGATATAATTTTTGTCAAACTAATTGCGGTTTACTTTAGTGATGCTGATATGACTTTAATTACAGCTCAGCTGAATCACCCGGATTCATAACAATACATTTTCTACCGACTGATTCTATTTTTCTCTTAAACTCATCTGCATCGGCTTTTATTGCATCAAAAGTATTATAATGTATAGGCAAGACAGTTTTGGCATTAAGAAATTCAGCGGCTTTAACTGCATCATCAATTCCCATAGTGAAATTATCGCCTATAGGCAGACATGCAAAATCAATTTTATTCATTTCTCCAATCAGCTTCATATCATAAAACAAAGCTGTATCACCTGCATGGAAAAAAGTTTTATCTTCAAAGTTTATAAGAATGCCGGCAGGATCTCCCGCATAAGCGCCGTCAGGAGTTGATGAAGAATGATGAGCCAATGTAAGTTTAACTTTTCCGAACGGGAATTTATATGATCCTCCGAGGTTCATCGCATGTGTTACAATTCCTTTTGATTCGAGATAATAAGATAACTCCGCAGTAGCAATCACTTTTACATTTTTATCGGATGCAATCCCAGGCGTATCGCCGAAATGATCCGCATGTCCGTGCGTAAGAATTATAAAATCGCATTTTGCCTGACCGGCGTTAATATCGCACAACGGGTTACCCGTAATAAACGGATCAATGTAAATTATTATGTCATTATGATTAATTTCAACAAATGAATGACTATGGAAAATTATTTTTGACATACCGGTAACTATTTAGAAAAATTTTTATAAATTACCATTTAATAGAAACTAATTCAATTTGAATTATTATGCCATTGAAAGTAAATATTAACTTAAGCGCTCTCTGCTTAAAATAATTTTAAAATATTTTCTTAATAAACCGATCTCAACTCAATTCTTATCTTTTTACTTAAAATCAAATGGATTATATTTGCTATTGAATTAAAAAACTTATCAAAAATGTCAAAATTACTGAAAGAAAAGTTTTCTTCTCAGATTCCCGCTTTAAGAGAAGAAGCGAAATCTATAGTAAAAAATCACGGTTCGAAAATTATCGGTGAAGTTGCTATAGAACAGCTTTACGGCGGAATGAGAGGGATCAAAGGATTGATTTGTGATACATCAGAAGTCGGATTGCAGACAGGTCTTGTAATTCGCGGAATTCCGATTCTTGAATTAACAGAAAAATTACCTGAAGAAATTTTTTACCTGCTGTTAACAGGCGATCTGCCGGATGCAGAAGAGCTAAAGGATCTTCAGAAAGATCTGCACTCAAGAAGCGAAGTGCCTTCATATGTGTGGGATGTTTTAAATGCCATGCCGGATGATTCACACCCGATGGCGATGTTCAGCACTGCAATAAACTGTATGGAAAAGGAATCCGGGTTCAGAGCAGCTTACAATAAAGGAGTAAGCAAAGACAAGATGTGGGAACCAATGTATGAGGACTGCCTTAATATCATTGCCAGAGTGCCGCAGATCGCAGCGTTTATCTACAGGAAAAAATTTAAAAAAGGCGATATGATACCGCCGGATCAAAATCTTGACTGGGCGGGAAATTTTGCAAAGATGCTCGGCATCGAAGATAAAGACGGAACATTTTCGAAACTCATGAGACTTTATCTTGTACTGCACTCTGATCATGAAGGCGGAAATGTCAGTGCATTTACATGTCTCGTTATTTCATCGGCTTTGTCAGATGCCTATTACTCCATCGCGGGAGCACTGAATGGTCTTGCCGGTCCTTTACACGGTTTAGCGAATCAGGACTGTTTGAAATTTATTATGAAAATGAGAGATGATATCGGACATTCTCCGACTGATGAAGAAGTAAGGACATATTGTCAGAATATTTTGGATAAAGGTGGACTAGTTGTCGGTTACGGACATGCGGTTCTTAGAATTACAGATCCAAGATTTACAGCTTTTCATGATTTCGGCAACAAGCATTTTCCGGATGATGAAGTTTTTAAAATGGTTGCTCAGCTTTTTAAGATTGTCCCGGATCTACTGAAGGAACAGGGTAAAGCAAAAGATCCATGGCCAAATGTTGATGCAGCAAGCGGATCTATCTTGTATCATTACGGATTAAAAGAATATGATTTTTATACAGTGCTCTTCGGTGTTTCAAGGATTCTTGGATTTTCCTCACAGATGATAGTCGCAAGAGCTATGGGTTCCTCGCTAATCAGACCAAAATCAGTTACCACTGAATGGCTAAAAAAAGAAATAGCCGGGAGTTAATGAATTTATACAGGGGTTGGTTTATATCAGCCCCTTTATAATTTTAAATTCCAGCCTTTAAGTTCATCCAGCATTTTATAATCAGTAAGGTCATACTGAATCGGAGTAACGGTAATATAACCGTCTTCCATTGCTTTCTGATCAAATTCAACTGACTTATCGAGACTTGCCATTTTTCCCGTCAGCCAAAAATATTCTCTTTTATTCGGATCAATTCGCGAATCATAATAATCATCCCAGTAAGATCTCCCCTGCCTTGTAACAAGGACTCCTTTTATTTTACCGGCAGGTATTGCGGGAATGTTAACATTTAAAAGAGTGCCTTTTGGCAGTCCTTTTTTTAAAACCATTTTTGATATTACAGAAGCGAATTTCGCAGATACTGAAAAATCTCTTTCAGTAAAACTGGCAAGAGAAAATGCGATAGAAGGAATGCCCAGGATAGTTCCTTCAGTCGCAGCAGATACAGTACCCGAGTATATAATATTAATCGCAGTATTAGCTCCGTGATTTATTCCGGATAAAAGCAGATCTATTTTTTTTCCTTTAAGAAGATTTCTTATGGCAAGCTTAACGGAATCCGCAGGCGAACCTTCTACAGCATATCCGTAAAAATTTTTATCTATCAGATTTTTATTTACCCTTATCGGATTTGAAACTGTAATCGAATGTCCCACTGCGCTCTGCTGAGTATTCGGAGCAACGACAATAACTTCAGCAAACTTTCTGATCTCTCTCCAAAGAGCTTTGATCCCTTCGGATTCAATTCCGTCATCATTTGAAATAAGAACCGTTGGTTTTTTCATTTAAATTTTTCCTGTTTAATAATTTTATTTCTTTTTATAATTTCCGACTGTTCCCTTAACCGGCTTATTTTGCTCCATATCAGGTCTTTTAGTTCTTCAATGTTTTCATTTGTAAAAGATGAGATTAGGATCTTCTCTTCCTTGGTTTTTAATTTTTCGAGTTTCTTTCTTAATCCTTCCGAAATGGAATCAACTTTAGTAAAGCAGATTATTCTGGGTTTACCGGTAAGATCCGCCTCGAAATTTTTCAGCTCTTTCATAAGGACAGTATAATCAGCCAGTAAATCTTTTTTCAGCTTTGCATTTTCGAGTTTAGTGGAGTCAAGAAGTATCAGTAAAATTCCGGTTCGCTCTATATGTCTGAGAAACTGTATTCCAAGACCTTTGCCGTCGGAAGCTCCTTCTATAATTCCGGGGATATCAGCAACAACGAAAGAATCATATTCCTTATACTTTACAATTCCGAGGTTTGGAACAAGAGTTGTGAACGGATAGTCAGCAACCTTTGGTCGTGCGGCTGATATTTTAGAAATGAGCGTGGACTTGCCGGCATTTGGAAATCCTACCAGACCTACATCTGCAATTAATTTTAATTCTATAATTATATTTTTTTCTTCACCCGGTTCGCCGTCCTGCGCCATTCTGGGAGCGCGGTTTGTTGAAGTCTTGAAATGATTATTTCCTTTTCCTCCCTTTCCGCCTTTCAATAAAATTACTTCATCTCCATTTTCAAGAAGCTCTGCCAGCTCTTCGCCGGTATCGGCATCCTTTATTATACTTCCGCACGGTACAAGTATAACTTCATCTTCGCCGTTCTTACCGGTCTTAAGTCCGCCCTGACCGTGTTCTCCCCGCTTTGCTCTGATATGAGCTTTATATCTGAAGTCAATAAGCGTAGAAAGTTGTGATGTGGCTTTGAATACAATATCACCGCCTTTACCTCCGTCTCCGCCGTTTGGTCCGCCTTTGGGTACATATTTTTCCCGTCTGAAACTTACGCAGCCGTTACCTCCGTCACCGGATTTTATATAAATCTTCGCACTGTCTAAAAACAAATTTACTCCTTTTCGTGAAAGTGTTCATTAAGTACATCAACAAATCTAAGTACATCTTTGTGGTAAATATCCACTTTGTTATTTTTGAAAATTTCCTTGAGATGATTAAAAGCTTCGAACCAGGTTTTGTATGTATTAAGCTTTTCAAATGATCTCTGACGGTAAATTATATTGGAATCATAAACCCTTATCAAAATTGAATCAAGCTCTTTCTCACTGAATAATTCTTTAAAGTCAATATTTTTAAGTTTCAAAGATTCTTTTGATACAGATACTTTATCCTTGTCAGCATTTTTTGGTTCAGTAACATTTAAAGATTTATCTTCAGATCCGATATTCTCAGTTTCAGATTTTTTATCAGTTACGGATTTTTCAGAAGGAGTAATTTTAACTGTATCCTGAGTTTCTATTTTTCTTTTGATTACAAATCCTTCAGATCCGGATGTCTCTTCTTTCTGCTGTTGCTTCGGCACAGAGGCAGACTGTTTGTCCGTTTTGCTGAGACCCGAATCATTTTTAATTTTATTTTCTTCAGTAATATTTGCTCTTACAACAGGATTATCAGGTTTTACATCTTCAGGTTTTACATTCTCACTAATTTCCCGGACAGCATTTTCGGCAGGGACTTTTTCTTCAGCAGATAATTTACCCGTAAGAACTTTTATTATATCTTTAAGCTTAACATTATCTTCATCGCCTGTATCTTTTAAGGCACTGAACCTGGAAATCAGATCAGGATAATTTTTATCAGCGAGAAATATTTTAATGAATGATAACGGAACCTCTGAATCAAGATTATAATTGTCTTCCCTGAAATCATTAATAATGAATAACTGAAGGAAGACATTTTTTATTTTCTGTCCGGTAATGTCAACAGTCAGTTTATTATGTATCGCAAGATTGGTTCTGTCAATTATGTTTTCAATTTCCGCTTTGGTAATAAATATCATTGAATTGTCATTAATAAAATCCGAGACAGCATCTGTATAATATTTATAAAACGGAAACAGATTCAATTTTTTTAAAATCTCTGAAGGTGATCTTGATTCGAAATTATTAAACAGAAAATTTATGAGGGTCCATTTGGGACGAAGCGCATAATTGAAATACAGTTTGTTGGACTTCACAACCATTGAAGAAATATCTTCAGGAGTAGTTTCCTCCGTCAGATAAAACAGCAGATAATTTTTTGTAAAATCAGATATATCGCTTTTACTGATTAACTCTTTTGAAATAACACCGGTAAACTGAAGCAGGTCAGATTCTTTCTTAATTTTTTTCTCTACAAACTCCTGAAACATTGATAGTTTTAATTGGCTTTCAAGAATTTAGCTTATTTTCATTTTTATTTAAATGTATTATTAGAAGTATTAATAAACAGAGTTTCGTACTGCTGCAAACTTCATTATAAAAAAAAATCCGGCTGATAAATAAGCCGGATCATTTCATTTTTTTATATTAGTCAGATTTTACTTCAAGAGGATCATTCTTTTTATATCAGTATAATCTCCGTATTCTAATTTATAGAAATACACTCCGCTCGGGAAATTGCTTCCGTTAAAGTAAACAGAATGCAAGCCTGCGCTGCGAGTCTCATTGACAAGCACCTGTGTTTCGTTTCCAAGCACATCATATATTTTAATCTTCACATGTCCGGATTTCGGGATACTGAATTTTATCTTGGTAAAAGGATTAAAAGGATTCGGATGATTATTAAACAGTTTGAATTCAGTTCCGGTAAGCTCATCTGATTTCAATCTGCCGGAGTCAGCATTTGAAAAGTCTTTTAATCCGGTTTCGCCTGTGGTTTTCAGAATAAATCTGACATTTCTGTTTTCACTGACAATATTCTTAAACGAAAAGTCTGCATAATTTATACTGTCCACCGGAATTTTTTTACCGTCCTCTTTTGAAATAAACTCAATAATGTCACCGAGAATATTATGCCGGGCTGTTTCCGGTTGTAGTTCCCGCACTTTTATCCTGCCGGTGTTTTTGGTAATCAGTATTTGATTCAATGAAACATCCTGAGAAAGGACAATTGACAAATTCTGATCATATGGTTCAGGAAGTTTTACGCAGATTACACTTTCATTATCTCTGCTGAAAAACTCAATTTCATTCCTTTCGGAAAAAATAATTTTCCCCGCCGGTTTATCTTTATTTACAGGCACTATCGGTATCAATATCAGAAAAAGGTTATTCCCGGATAAATCTGTTGTAACAGAAAGCTTATCATTTTTTTTAAAAGATGCAATATTATCATCATGATCCTGTAAATCATCTGTCATATCAAGATAGTCATTTAAAATAACGGATGATTTTAAAAAACTGTCATCATAGGAAATAACATTACCTTCATTAGTAACTGCTATTTTATGTTCAGGCGCGGTCTCAGCCAGAAACAATCTGACTTCATCAAAATCAGAAAATTTATTTCCGTTATCAGTAAGTGAAAATTCTATTCGGTCAGAATTTGCCAGCAAAGGATTCATAAGCATATAATAATCTTTAACTGTCTTACCGAGGAAGTATTCAGATGCAGGTAATACGGAATTGTCGGTTATTTTTCCGGCAAGAGAATCAGAATAATTTATTACCGGACACTGAGTATTCTGAAGAGTATAATAAATTCTGATTCTTTTCCATTCGGAATAGCCGACAGCGTTAAACGCTCTGCAGTAAACTTCGTAAGGCGGAGTGAGATCTGATTTATTTGAATTCAATAAATTATCAGCGGGCGGATGCCATCTTACCACGGCGACATTACCATAAGGCATAATACTGAATACATTATTTACATCATTTGAATCTTTCCATTCAAATGACAATTCATTCCCCGAAAACATATTGCATCTGACAATGCCTGTGCTGTTTAGCGGAGTAAGCGGAACGGGAAACTGAGAAAGATTAAGTATTACAGGTTTCTTTATCCATTTATAAACTACAGCAGCTTCGTTTGTCCGGCAAGGAACCCATCCGATATACTGACCTGCAATGTCAAAGAGATCATATACAAAAGTCGAGAATTTAATTTCGGTATTCGTCATATATTCTATAAAAGAGCTTCGGATCTGATAATTAGGCAATGCTCCGTTATACCCCAGAGTATGTGATGCCTGAATTACCGGTATAGAGTCATTCAGATTAAAATTTCCGTTCAGAATAAATGACACTTTATATTGTTTAGTTGCATAATTTCCGCTGGAAGCAGCTGAGCAGGGAGTGCGTCTGTAGAATGTACCGATACCCTGATTCATCAGCAAAGCGTTTCCGTTGGTAACCGCTGAGTAATTACAGGAGCTGCCGTTTTTATAGGAAATGAAATAACTGTTTTGCTTAAACACAGCGCCGTATCCGTTGTATCTGACGGCATGAATTCTTATAATCGCCGGTTCGTTAAAACAGAGGAGCGTGAAATTCTGAATGTTAATATGTCTTATCACGGTTTCCCTTGCAACGGCAATTCCCTGGCCGAGTTCTAAAACTACTCCGCGCTGTTCAATAAATAATGTATATGCAATAGTATCAATATCCCCCGGGTGATGAGACGCAATACTGAATTCACATTGGATGGAAGAATTCGGATAGATCAGAAAAGAGGGGTCATCAGGACACATTGACGGATGCTGAATAGTTATAAGATAACTAAAAGCATTTTTCTGAACCGGAGCAAAAAATATTAAAGCAAGAACCGCTGTCATAAGTATCTTTTTCATAATCATAAGTTTTAAAGTTTATAAATCGTATCTAATGTTTCGAATCTGTTGCAAAGTCACATAAGTTTTTAAATAAAGAACATGTATTACCATAAACATTTAAAATTAAACTAACCTTAATTACTCAGAAAAACTGAATCTTACAAACCTGAATATCACGAAAGTTTAGAAAGTAAGATATTAAAACTTCCGTCGTAATAATTTTAAATAAGTATAAACCTCCTTTCAGAATAAAATCATTTAAAGATTTTTAAATAACCTCATTTAAAAATATTGGTTACAACCGGCTATGTCAAATTGCAAAAAAGGGGTTTTGTGAGAAAAGTTCTGATGTGTAAAACCATTGCGAGGAAGAATGTAAATTATATTAAAATGATAAGATCAAATCAATACCGGAAGTTTTTCTTTGATAAGACTGTCAGCTTTTTTCATATCAAGATCATTTATATTACTGATACCGATACATAATTCGGAAAGGATTTCCTCCTGAATTCTGCCTCTGCTTAGAGCAGTCGAATATGGAATTCTCATGAAAGTAACCATTGTATATTTCGGAATGAAAGTGTCAGGATAGATTTTAAACAATTCGGATTCAATTTTTTTCTTAAGCTGAAAGACCGGATCGGCGACAAGGTCTCTCATTTCGATAAAATTTTCCTGAGCAAGGTCAGCTATAGCGTCTGAATTAATTTTTCTGAGATTTTCAAATTCTTTGAAGACTTTGTTAAAATCATTTTCGGAATTTCCGAGACATTCATTCAGATAGACACAGTCTTCAAAAGCAGCATTCATACCCTGACCGAAGAAAGGCACAATAGCATGAGCCGAATCTCCGAGCAAAACGGTATTTTTTCCTGCGATCCAAGGGAAACATTTAACTGTCATCAGTGTGCCGGTAGGATTTTTAAAAAATTCATTTACAAGATCCGGAATCATTTCCAAAGCATCTTTAAAATTTGATTTAAAGAATTCAATTAGTTTAGCTTCCGTATTAATAAATTCAAAACTATTGTTTCCTCCAAGCGGTTTGTCATAAGCCAGGAACAGCGTACACGTAAAACTTCCGTCGAGATTCGGAAGAGCGATCAGCATGAATGAACCTCTTGGCCAGATATGCAGAGCATTCTTTTCCATTCTGAAACTGCCGTTTTCACCCGCCGGAATTATGAGTTCTTTATATCCGTAATTTTCATATACCTGTGAGAAATTAAATCTCGGTATCTTCATCATTTCAAGCCGCACAGCGGACGTAGCTCCGTCAGTTGCTATCACTGCATCTGAAGAAACCGTTTTACTTTCACCGTTCAGTTCATTATGAAAAACAATACTTGTATTATTAAAATCAGCACTGCTGCATCTTTCGTTAAAGTGAATTTTTACATTCGAATACTTATCAGCCAGATCGAGAAGTTTTTTGTTAAGTTCTCCTCTGGAGACAGCATTAATATATTCTGAATCATCTTTGCCGTATCTTTGAAAAGTTAATTCACAATCGAGTGAGTGGATCATTCTGCCGAACATAGGTATAGAAATTTTTTTCACTTCCTCATAAAGTCCTACTTCTTTGAGAGCGTGAATACCTCTTGTGGACAGAGCGAGATTAATGGATTTACCACCGCCTGTGTCTGAAAGACGCATATCTTGACGGCGTTCAAAAATATTTACATCGTAGCCTTTTTTAGCGAGATAGACTGAGAGCAGGGAGCCTGCAAGACCGGCACCGACTATTGTTATATTATACATTTGGACATTAAGGTATTTGACTGCTAAACCTGTCAGGTTTTAGAATACAGAGAAAGTGTGAACGTGTAATTGAGAAACCTGACAGGTTTTGTTTTATAGCTCAAACTTTTTGACTAAAGTATCCGGCGCTTCAATGTGTGACTCTTTGAATTTATCCGGACCGGAAAACAAATTTAAAACTTCATTGTATGGAGTCTGAGAATCTTCGCTTTCAAGAATATCTCTGTATGAACTCCACTGATAAAATTTATAATCAATATTTAATCCATGATGCAGAGGATTTTTATGAATATAACAAATCATATCTTTCATTTGATTTTCGCTGCTTATAAGAGTTCTTTTAAATGGCCGGTTAAACAAATTCCCGGATCTGCCTTCCTGTAAATTTATCGCTTTGCTGTAAGAATTGAATAAATTAGAAAAAGCCTGAGAAACGCTTCTTCTTTTGTTTTCATTAATCAAAATATTCAGCTCCTTTATATACAGTAAAAAATGAAAGTGATCAGGTAAAAGACAATACGAATAAATTTTGACGAAATCATTTAAATGTTTTATTACTTTATCTAAGAAGAATGCATAATTTCTATTCTGAAAAAACATTTTTTCAGAATTATTACAACCATTATAAATGTGATAGTAGTAACCTCTTAAAAGTAAATCATTTCTATTCGTGATCTCCATATCTTCACAAAACCTGACAGGTTTTCTCCTCTTCCAAATTTACATAAATTATCTCAAAAAACCTGTCAGGTTTAGAATGCACTCCCTGTATTCAAATCAAAAAATAAAACATTTCCCGTTTCAATAAACATCAGCCCTCCGACAATATCCCCGCAAATTTCCTCACATCCTCAAAACCGTTATACAATGGCACAGGCGCTGCTCTTATCACATCCGGCTCGCGCCAATCGCATATTACTCCTTTATCCAATAGTCTTTTGAATTTTTCCTTTCCGTTTTCGGCAATTCTCAGTGACAACTGACATCCTCTCTCGTTTTTTTCCTGAGGCGTAATTATCTGAATTCCGGAATTATTCTTTTCATTAATCAGAAACTCCAAATATGCAGTCATCATTTCACTCTTTTTTCTCAGCGCACTTATTCCGGCTTCTTCAAAAATATCCAGCGACGCTCTCAAAGACGCAAGCTGAAATATCGGAGGATTACTGAGCTGCCAGCTTTCTGCTGTCGGAATAGGAATGTACTTATGATCCATTAAAAATCTTGTCTTCTTATCATGCCCCCACCATCCTAAAAATTTCGGGATCGAACGGTCATTTAAATGTCTTTCATTTACAAATGCTCCTCCTATTGCACCGGGTCCGCCGTTCATATATTTGTAATTGCACCAAACTGCAAAATCTGCATCCCATTCATGCAGCTTCAGTTCAATATTTCCGGCCGCATGTGCCAGGTCAAATCCTACTATACAGTTTTTTCTGTGTCCGGCTTTTACTATTCTTTCCATTTCAAATGCCTGCCCTGTATAATAATTCACGCCTGCAATCCATATTAAAGCGATTTCATCACCTTCTCTTTCTATCAGCTCTTCGATGTCTTCCGTCCTTACTTTATCCTCGCCGTCTCTCGGTCTGATCTCAATTAGTGATTCCGACGGATCGTAACCGTGATATCTTAACTGAGACTCCACTGCATAATAATCTGACGGAAATGAGTTTGATTCAATAAGAATTTTATGTTTGTTTTTCTCAGGTCTGTAAAATGATACAAACAGCAGATGAAGATTTGTAGTAAGCGAATTCATATTAACTACTTCCTCATTCTTCGCTCCGACTATCATCGCAGTCTGTGAAGTTAGAAATTCATGATAAGGAAGCCAGGGATTCTTTGCCTTTGTATGTCCTTCGACTGCAAGCTCAGCCCAGTCTTTAAGCTCCTGCTCTAAATAATCCTTCACTGTCTTTGGCTGCAGCCCGAGTGAATTTCCGGCAAGATATATTACATCTTTCCCGTCAGTATGCTTTGGAATTAAAAATTTTTTTTTGAAGTGTCTCAGAGGATCTTTCTCATCAGCTTCCGCTGCGAATGAAATCTCATTGGAATATTTCATTGTAATATATTAACTGTATTCATAATTCTTATTCTATACTTAATCTGACTTTTTATTTATTTCAAATAAAAACAGTCTGCTTGGCGAAGCGTCAGATTTAAATCCCGGGATCTGTATATTCAGCAAATACTCACCGTCCCTGATCTCATCATTTACATATGCCATTTCTGTAATTGTCTTTATTGAATGTTCATCAGCGTTTACGTCATGACTTTCGAAAGGAACATTCCAGTAAATATGGTGAACTGTCAGTTTTCCCTCATCGAATGTCCTGTCCACTGAAGGCAGATCCAGTATAAGATGTTTTACATTCAGCTCTGATATAAACTTAATTGCTTCAACAGAAAAAAATGCGGGCTGTTTTGTCATATATCTTCTTGACATTTTATCCTTACTGTTAGGAAGCGTTCTGATTATTAATCCTTCCAAAAAACCGCTGTCATAATTATTTATTTTCTCTCTTAATACTTTTTCAGTGATTAAATAATCATCTTTATTCTTTTCCGGAATATATGTGTCATCGGTGTCATCTGACTTTTCAGGAGTGACTGTGATCAGTGAAGCAGGAATTAAAATATCTTCAAGCGTTTTGTCAATTGAAATTCTTTCGTATGAAATATGCCCGACGCATTCTGTATGAGTGCCGTTGCAGTGCGGGATAAGTCTGTACTCTTCAAAATTACATCCGCCTCCGGTTCTTGTATCACCAATAAATTCACCTGATTTATATGGCTTTGCTGAAGCTTTTTCCACATCGTATGTATTTGGCTGACTGCCGTAAAAGTCCAGCGGTATTGATATTTCAAGCGGCACGGATAGATTACTTTTATATTTTTCGCCGTTTAAAGTAAAACTGATTTCCAATTTTTATAATTTATTCCAAAGTATTTTTAATTGTATAATAATTCAATTCAGTTTATTTTGTCAGTATAATTCTAAGAACAGTTTTCATACTAATTTAAATATTCAGATCATGTGCAGACAATTCATAACATCAGGTAAACTTTCCAATCTTCGTAAGATCATTGAGAAAACATATAATGAGGATATTAAAATCAAACTCCTAAGTGAGATTGATAAATATGAAGAAGATCTTGAGGAGAAAATAGAAAAGGAACTCGAAGAAACCAAAAGGCAGAAACGGGATTACGATGCCATTCTTACACATGATGTACCTGTTATTGCTTATGATAACGGAGAAAAATTTCTTACTAAAATGAAATGGGGAATAAGATTTAATCCGGAAAAAAAATCGCCTCTTATATTTAACTCAAGGGATGATACTATTCAGACAAAACCTTTCTGGAAAAGAACATTTGACAAAAACCGGATCCTTATCCCTATGTTCGGATTTTATGAATGGCAGGATAAAGGCGGTAAGAAAAAAGTTAAAACTAAAATTACCATTCCCGGGAGAAATGTATTTATGGTGCCGGGATTGTTCTGGAAAAATAAAGAGGATATAAACGAGTTTACCCTGATAACAACTTCACCGAGCAGCTTTATGAAAAAGATTCACAGCCGTATGCCCGTAATATTGGATGATAAAGATGTGTTTAATTATTTTACCGATTCATATGAAGAAAATGCAGCAAAGCTAAAACCTTCTGAAGGTGATATGAAAACTGAAGAAGAAGAATCTTCATTATCATAGTTTTAAATTTCTGAGTCTCGGTGAAAAAATGGTAACTATTGTTACTATTAACAAAGTCATAACTCCGCCGAAAATAACTGATGGAACTGTTCCCAATATTTTCGCCGCTACTCCGGATTCGAAAGCGCCGATCTCATTTGATGATCCTATAAAAATACTGTTCACCGCGGACACTCTGCCTTTCATATTATCGGGTGTCAGCAGCTGAATTATCGTACTTCTTACCACTACGCTCAGACTGTCAAATGCCCCGCTAAGGCATAACACTACTAAAGAGAGTATAAAACTTTTTGACAGTCCGAATATAATTATACAGATGCCAAATCCGAACACTCCTATGAGTAAATTCCTTCCTGCATTTCCCGTAATGGGTCTGCGTGTCATTATCAGCGCCATTGTTACGGCTCCGACAGAAGGCGCAGCTCTCAGCATTCCCAGACCCTGCGGTCCTACAAATAAAATTTCACCCGCGAAAATCGGAAGCAGCGCAACAGCTCCTCCGAACAGCACCGCAAACAAATCAAGCGATATCGCTCCGAGTATTATCTTTTTCTCAAATACAAATTTTAATCCTGAAGTCAGTTTTTCTTTTAATGACTGAAGTCCGATTATTTCCGGTATTGGTTTCTTTTTTACAGTCAATATTAAGGATATTGCAATTATCCAGAATATAACTATCAGAGAATAAGTCTGTACTCCTCCTATAAATCCGTAAAGTAATCCTCCTAAAGCAGGACCTGATACAGCACCTGTCTGCCAGGTGGAAGTGTTCCACGTGATCGCATTGGGAAGTGTTTTCTTCGGAACAAGCTGCGCTACGAATGCAAAAAATGAAGGAGCTGAAAATCCTCTGCCGATACCGCTCAGAAAAATTATGCTGTATATTGCTATAACTTTATTTGAATTAAGATATTCAATTCCGTCAGTGGAAACAATTAAGAGAAGCGCTGAACAAAATGTCATCAGAAAAACAGAACCCAGCACGATTTTTTTTCTGTCATTTGTGTCCGTTATATGCCCTGCAAAAAGCAAAGTCATTATGGAAGGTATCGCTTCGGCAAGTCCGATAAGCCCGAGAGACAAAGGATCCTTCGTAATTTCATAGATCTGCCAGCCTACTATTACCGCCTGCATCTGTGACGCAATTGTAATGCATAATCTCGCCAGTGTAAAATTCCTGAACTCAGGAATTCTCAGTGCTTCATAAGGATCATGCTTATGTTCTATAATAGGAACTGTATTCAAAAATTCTCAGAAATGATAAAATAAGTATAAAGTTTATTATAAATCAGATCAGCTTTGTAAAAATATTTCAGTCAATATAATATTTTTTAGTATGCTTTTAAATTATGTTATTGATGTGAGTTTAAATTAATATATCTCAGACTGAAATATTAAATTAGAAGTATACCTCTTATATATAATTAAATTTTCCCGGGTATGACTATATATCAGAATAAAATTAAATTTTATAAATGATTATATTGATGAGTATTAACACTATTCTCATTAAACTTACTATCATGTCAAAAAAATACGTATACTACTTTGGAAACGGAAAAGCTGACGGCAAAGCGGAAATGAAATCCCTGCTTGGCGGAAAAGGAGCTAATCTGGCGGAGATGACAAACATTAAACTTCCGGTCCCTCCGGGCTTTACTATCACTACGGAAGTCTGCAACTATTATTATAAAAACGGAAAAAAATATCCTAACGAACTCAAGCATCAGGTAGATCTTGCTTTAAAGAAAATTGAAAAGGATCTTAAATGTAAATTTGGTGATAATAAGAATCCATTGCTTCTCAGTGTCAGATCAGGAGCAAGAGCTTCAATGCCCGGTATGATGGATACTGTACTTAATCTCGGTCTGAATGATGATTCCGTAGCAGGTCTTATTGAAAAAACCGGTAATGAAAGATTTGTCTATGACTCATACAGAAGATTTGTGCAAATGTACGGTGACGTCGTTCTTGATCTCAAGCCAAAAGATAAAAATCAGATAGATCCGTTTGAGGAAATTATCGAAAGAAAAAAAGCGAAAAATAAAATTAAAAACGATCTGGATTTTTCCGTAAATGATCTGAAAGAACTTGTTATCGAATTCAAAAAAGAAATCAAAAAAGATACCGGAAGAAATTTTCCGGACGATCCGATGGAACAGCTCTGGGGTGCTGTAGGCGCTGTGTTCAGATCATGGATGAATGACAGGGCGATTGTTTACAGAAAATTAAATAATATTCCGGCTGAATGGGGTACTGCCGTGAATATTCAGGCGATGGTTTTCGGTAACCTCGGCGATACTTCCGGGACAGGTGTTGCATTTACGAGAAATCCGTCAAACGGCGAAGATGAATTTTACGGTGAATATCTTATGAATGCTCAGGGTGAAGATGTTGTAGCCGGTATTCGTACACCTCTTCCTATATCTGATCTTAAAAAAGCCAAGCCGAAAATTTATGCTCAGCTTGATAAAGTCAGAAGGATTCTTGAGAAGCACTACAGGGATATGATGGATATAGAATTTACAATGCAGGATGAAGTTCTTTATATGCTTCAGTGCCGCGCAGGTAAAAGGACTGGTTATGCATCTGTCAAGATAGCTGTGGATATGGTGAAGGAAAAACTTATTGATGAAAAAACCGCTCTGATGAGAGTGGATCCCGAACAGCTCAATCAGCTTCTCAGACCGATCTTCAGCACTTCCGAAAAACAGGAAGCTGTAAAAAACGGGAGACTGCTTGCTACAGGTCTTAATGCCGGTCCGGGCGCCGCCTGCGGCAGAGTTTATTTCAATTCGTTTGATGCTGTGAATGCAAATGCAAGAGGCGAAGAAGTAATACTTGTAAGAATTGAAACTTCACCGGAAGATATAAGAGGTATGAATGCAGCCGAAGGAATCCTTACTTCAAGAGGTGGGATGACTTCACATGCAGCGCTTGTTGCCAGACAAATGGGTAAAGTCTGTGTTGCGGGTTGCGGTACTCTTGAAATAGATTATCTGCTGAAAACCATAACCGTAAAAGGTAAACCTCACGTTGTTAAAGAAGGGGATTTTATTTCAATAGACGGATCGACAGGTGAAGTCATAATCGGAAAACTTCAGGCAAAGCCGTCGGAAATTCTGCAGGTGCTGATTGACAAAACTCTTAAACCAAAAGATTCAAAGCCGTTCGGATATTATTCCGCATTTATGAAATGGGCGGATAAATACAGAAGACTTAAGATCAGAACAAACGCCGATCAGCCGGATCAGTGTGAAAATGCTATTGCATTCGGAGCTGAAGGTATTGGACTTTGCAGAACTGAGCATATGTTCTTCGGAGGAGACAGAATAAATGCTGTCAGAGAGATGATACTTGCATACAGCACCGAAGGAAGAAAAAAAGCCCTTAATAAAATTCTCCCGTATCAGAGAAAAGACTTCACGGAAATTTTCCGTGAAATGAAAGGTCTGCCCGTAACGATTAGAACTCTTGATCCTCCCCTTCATGAATTCCTGCCGCATACTGAAATAGAGATCACAAAACTCGCAGAGCTCATCGGTACAAGGGTGGATGAAATAAAATACAAGCTTAATGCATTAAGAGAATTTAATCCCATGCTCGGTCACAGAGGATGCAGACTCGGCATTTCTTTTCCCGAAATAACTGAAATGCAGGCAAGAGCTATTTTTGAAGCTGCAGCAGCAGTTCTTAAGGAAGGTAAAAAAGTATATCCGGAAATAATGATACCGCTTATTGGTCATGAGAAAGAATTTATTGAACAGGAAAAAATAATCAGAGAGACTGCAGACAGAGTAATGAAAGAAAAGAAAATTAAATTCAAATATAAGGTCGGCACAATGATAGAAATTCCGAGAGCGGCTCTCGTAGCTGGTAAAATCGCAAATTATGCAGAGTTCTTTTCTTTCGGAACAAATGATCTTACCCAGATGACATTCGGAATTTCAAGAGATGACGCTGCTTCGTTCCTTCCGGAATACAGGGAAAAGGAAATTCTTAAGCGTGATCCTTTTGAATCAATTGATACGGATGGTGTGGGAATGCTTATGGAGTTTGCAGTCAGAAAAGGAAGAGAAACTCGTCCTGATATAAAACTCGGTATCTGCGGCGAACACGGCGGAGAGCCTGATTCCATAAAATTCTGTAATGACCTTGGACTTGAATATGTCAGCTGCTCACCGTTCAGAGTGCCTGTAGCCAGACTTGCTGCTGCACGGGCGGAAATTGAAACGAAAAAAAAGTAAACTTAATATAAAGTATCCCCGCCGGCATATCACTTAGCAATTAATATCGGACGGGAAAAACCAGATTTTTTATTAACTCTTTAAAATAAAAATATGTCAACTGAAGAAAAACCTGCCACTATCATAGAGCAGGTTAAAGAAACCGTAACAGTAGTTACGGAAAAAATTACTGAAATAAAAGAGACAATTATTGATGAAGAAATTATATCAGAGTATAAGCTTTTAGGATCTGATGCCGCGGAAAAAATACTATCGCAGTTAAATGAGTCGGCAGCTTTAATTTCTCAGTCAGGATTCATAATGAAAAATATTTCTATTGGTATGGGTATCCCTCCATCTATCGGTATAACTTTTAATTATTCAAATGAAATTAGCGATTCTGAAAAAGAAAGCCTGCTTACTCAATCCGAAGATAAGAAAATTCTTACATTAATTCTTAAAGCACTTTTTAAGGCAACTGATATGTATAAAAAAGTGAAGATAGGAAATTATAAACTTGATAATGTAAAGATTGCAATTGGAATTATTCCTGATATCTCCATTAATCTTGTAACGGAATAACGCATAAGATTTTTCGGATAATCTCTTTTATCTGTAGTTTATTATAATATTAATCTGTGTTTAAAATAATTTTTTAATCTTTTTAATCCTGAATGAAGCCGGTTACAGTAAGTGACATTGAAAAAATTGCAGCTGAAAAGCTTGATAAAAATGCTTATGACTATTATTCAAGCGGAGCAGATGATGAAATAACGCTGAAAGAAAACTGCAATGCTTTCAACAGGATTTTTCTTAAATACAGAGTTCTTGTCGACGTTAGTAAAAGGGATATGTCCGCAGTAATTCTCGGTCATAAAACCTCCGTTCCTTTTTTAATAGCTCCGACTTCTTTTCAGAAAATGGCACATCCTGAAGGTGAGATTGCAACTGTGAAAGCTGCAGGCAAAGCCGGTACAGTCATGATACTCAGCACTCTTGCCAATACATTACTTGAAGAAGTATCCTCTGCGGCGTCAGGTCCGGTATGGTTTCAGCTTTATGTTTTTAAAGACAGGGAAATTACACGCAACCTTATAAAACGGGCGGAAGCAGCCGGAGTAAAAGCAATTGTCCTGACAGTTGACGCTCCTTTATTAGGTCAAAGAATCAAAGATGTAAAAAATAATTTTAACCTGCCAACCGGTCTTACGGTTAAAAATCTTGAAAAGCATTTTAAAGAAAATCTTATAGTAAATAAAAATAATTCAGGACTTGCAGATTATGTGAAGAAAAATTTAGATGCTTCACTTAACTGGAATGATCTCAGCTGGATTAGATCCGTTACAAATCTTCCGCTGATCTTAAAAGGAATTGCCTGCCGCGAAGATGCCATTATCGCCGCCGAACATAACATCGAAGGAATTGTCATTTCCAATCACGGCGGAAGACAGCTTGATACATGCAGAGCTACAATCGATGTTCTGCCGGAAGTAGCGGAAGCAGTCAAAGGTAAAACAGAAATTTATCTCGACGGCGGGATCAGAAGAGGTACAGATATTTTAAAATCAATTGCGCTCGGAGCTGATGCAGTGCTTATAGGAAGACCTGTTATCTGGGGTCTTGCATATAACGGTGAAAATGGCGTTACCGATGTATTAAATATTCTGAGAAAAGAATTAGATCTTGCTATGGCGCTCTGCGGTTGCACTGATATTAAAAACATCAGCAGAGAACTTATTTTCCGAAATTGACAATTAATCCAAACGTTAGTTTATTGTCCGCTCTCATTCTTCCGACTGATACAACATCTTCAAAAGTATATAAGTAGTTTGCAAGCAGCGAAAAACCTTTTATTAACGGAGCCGTAAGTCCGGTTTCCACTCTGAAATTTGATCTGGAAAAATTATTTACCACCGGCTGATAAAATGCCGTAAGATTAAACATCAGTCTGTCCTTAATAATATTCTGCTTTGTCCTTACTCTTAAAGAAAATCTTAAATTCTCCTGATCAAAATTTCCCGGTTTATCTGCAAGCTTTTCATAATCATAAATTAATGCAAGAGATATTGAGGTTTTATGATCTTCGTTTTGAACAGGAACATATTTAACTCCTCCGCCGGACTGTGATCTCAGATCAATCCCTTTTGCAAAACTATAGTTAATATATTGTAATATAAACGGAGACCATCTGTTTTTATAAAACAGATCAGCGGTAAATGAAGCGATCATCTCATTGTCATCTTTTCTTCCTCTGTTCTCACCGTAACCGTATGACCCAGTTAAAATTGTCTCAAGATACCTGTCCGCGCGGGTTATGCTTCCTTTACCGTGCACATAAAATTTTCTTGTGTTTCCGCTCTGATAAAGTCCTTCGCCTGACAATGAACCCGACCATTCCGGATCACTTGCATTATTGTTTTGTGATAAAACGCTTCCTGAATGAAAGAATAACAGAGAAATAAATACGAGTAAAATTTTTGTCAAAGTAATTTAGGATTATTTTGATACAAAAATACGAATACTTATTTACATTTAAAAATACACAATCACAGGTTTGCATTTATATTTTCGTTAAAAATAAAAAACCCCGTAAAACTCAGTTTTACAGGGTTTGAGGGTTGTTAAATTTTTCTTAATTCTTATAATTAATGTCGTATTTAAAAACCTTGTTTACATAATCAGGACTTGTCCAGAGATTTAGCGAATTAAGTTTTGAATTAACATTTGAGTTAAGATTTTCATTTAATCCTTTTATTCCGGCAAACATTATTTTTCCGTTTTTATCAACAACTGTATAAACTGTTACTTTGCCGGAGAGATCTTTGCTTTCATATTTCAGAAATGGCGTTTCAAGCGCACTCCTTATTTCCTGAACTATTTGTTCGCTCAGATCAGATGATTTATCACTTTCCGTTCCGTCCGCTTTTGTAACAGAAACCGATAGCGACATTAATATTGCTGCTGACAGCAATAAATGTGTAAATAGTTTTTTCATTTCTTTACTCCTTATATTAAGTTGATTTGTGAATTGCAGGACAGGTTGTTGTTCGTAATAAAGAATGGTTTGTTTCAGCCGGATTATTTTCAGCTGAAAAGAAGAGCTGTAAAAAATTGGAATGATAAAATGGCTGTGAGAAATATGATCACAATTAATATTCCTTCAAATAATCCCAGCATTGCCGGCACAGAGTAATCTACTTTATATTCATTATTGATTTTGCTGTCCATCCAGAAATAGTGAAAGTAATTTACTGCAAAGAATCCTGCGAATGTTATTAGAAACACAAACGGCACTGAAAATAAATTTTTAAAATGCAGCACATTGAATCCATACAAAGGCAAAAGCATGTAACCGCAGACTATTCCAAGTGATGCTGTCAGAGAAAGTCTGATTACTGCCGGCAATACTGATATTTTATTATCCGAATATTTATTAAATATATGAATTTTATCTGTCTGAAAGAAAAATGACTTTCGTATGATGCTGCCGCAAAAAAGTAAAAACAATGCCATGAAAATTGTACCGAATATCAATACTACATATACAAGCATCAGATGAACATACTCGTTTAAAAAACCTTTCAGGAGATACAGCATTGAATATCCCGTCACGGTAAAAATCATAAGCAGTAATGATAGCCCGTATATAAACGCTCCTGCAAAGAATATATAAGATACTAAAGTATTTATAAATAAAATTTTTTCCGATGGTCTGAATATTTTAACAGGATCAGCAAGCGTTTCATATCTCAGTTTTAATGACGGATGAAATCCGTATAATTTTTCAAAAAAATTTTTCGCGGGTATTCTTTCACTTGCTTTTTTAAAATAACTGATGATCGTCCCGGGAGATTTCAATGAAGCCGCTCTTAAGTCTGCATAATATTCACGGCTTCTTATCAGCATACGAAAAACTACAAACAGCAATAAAAGCAGCGCGGCTATCTGCAGAAACAGATTCAGATATATTGATATTTTACCGAGCAGACTTAAAACTGTATAATCACCGCTGATGATCTTTCCGGTAATGTTTTTTATAAGCGCGTAAAACATAACAGCAGATGCTGTGATAAGCGTAATCAGGAAAGGCGTTTTTAAAAATGATCCGGCAAAGTATGTCTTGCCGATGTCCTTATTTTTAATATGGGAAAATTCATGCAGTATAATATTTTCAAACATATCGAAATTTTTTTTCAGCATAATTTTTATAAGTCCCCTGCCCGCCTTCAGATAAATTTTATTTCCTGCTCCGAATACCTGCGCGCTGAAATCTCTTATATTCCCGTTCACATAATAATTTATGTTTAATGTTAAGCCGGATTTCTTTTTAAGCATATCCAGTATTTCAATGACATCAGTATCCGGAATCAATTCAAGTCTGTTCTTTCTGATGATCCCTGCCGGCAGCCTTCTGTATATATAATATGTAAGGAAGAAAATAATCAGCACAAATGAAAACTGGATTGCAATGGGTTTAATGAACAGTAATGCGTTTCTGTAAAATTCATCCGGTGATGAACTGTATACTTTGTCAACGTCATAAAATTCCGTGAGGGGTATAATTGAAAGCGGGGATGATTCAGTTTCAAACAAAAAGGAAGGTATGTAATTGCCGATAATAATAGTTACGCCTGAGACTGCAAGCAGAAACAGACGGTAAATATTGTCCGTCTCAGGCGGATATTCAAATACTTCGCCGTATGTCAGCGTTCTGTTCTTTTTATCCAAAATATTACTTTCCTAATACAAAGGAAGATATCAGAGAATCACGTATCTTTAATGCAGTCTTTTCATTTACATCAATTTCCCTGAGCTTATTATCTATCAGTCCGGTTATCTTCTCAAGCTGCTCTTTTGATAAAGTAAGATTATTTTCAGTCAGTTTTTTCTTTTTGGAAAAAAAACCTTTTAGCTTTTCCTTTATAGTTTCATTCATCTGATCCTTTGCAACTTTTACAACATCAGTCAGAAGATATGTTACAATCCCGGAAACCAAAGTCATTACTGCAGGTGTAGCCAGTTCTCCGAATTCCACAAACCCGAATCCGAGCTGCGCATCCTTATCCGTAACGTCTCTTTTAAAATGCGCATCTGAAAGTTCATCGAAATATTCAAGTTCATCAGGCGATATATCTTCAATCAAAGTTCTGGATATTTCTTTTGTGATTTGTTCCGTCATAATCTGATATTAATTTTTATTAATAAATGATTTCATAAAATTTCTTCTATAGCTTTTATTAAATTTCTCCTCCACCCATTGTATTTGGTTCTCCTCACAGGCGTTCCGTTAAATGTATTATTAAAATCATCTTCACTCATGCTGATAAGTTCATCATATGTTTTATTGAAATGTCCGGCAGACGGATAAAAATTTTCATCATTGGTAAAAAATTTATTTCTCGTAAACGGACACACTTCCTGACAAATATCACAGCCGAAGATCCATCCGTTCAGATTTATCTCCTCGGGAATTTCTCCTCTGTTCTCAATGGTCTGATAAGATATACACAGGTTTGAATCCAAATTATAATCTTTAAAAAGCGCGCCTGTCGGACAAGCCTCAATACATAAATTGCACGAGCCGCACAGATCCTCAACAGGCCTGTCATAAATCAATTCTCTGTTGATAAAGATAGTCGCAATAAAAAAATAACTTCCGAAATCTTTATTTATTACATTTGTATTTTTTCCAATCCATCCGATACCGGATCTTTCAGCCCAGACTTTATCCATTACAGGTCCGTCGTCTGTATATGATTTTGTTCTGATACCGGCTTCCTGTTTTTCAATTTCCAGACACAGGTGTTTCAGCTTCTTTTTAAGGATCTTATGATAATCTTTTTTTCCCCAGGCATACCTGGAAATCTTTGGTATCCGGAAATTTTCATCATGCTCAGCCGGAGTGTCATAAAAATATGCAAGTGAAATCACGCTTTTAACATCTTCAAGTATAAGAGACGGATCTCTCCTTTTTTCAATATTGTTATGCATCCACTTCATTCCGGCATTTAAACCTTTATCAAGCCACATTCTCAGAAAACCGGATTCCTCATTGAGTATCTCATACCTGGTAAAACCGATTTTAATAAATCCCGCCTCAGCACACATCTGCTTTATCGTAATTGAAAGTCTGTCATTCAGAGCCGGCATCAGTTCTATTTAAGTTCTGTATCAAATTTAAAATCAAATCGTTTTTCTTCAGGAATTTTCACGAATAAAAAATCTCCTTCAGTTTTATGTTCAAAAGTCCTGAGCCGGCAGCCCTGCTGTGTCGGCTGCTCACCTGTCTTTATATTGAATCTGAATCCGTGAACCGGACATGCAATATACCCCTCTTCTATATATCCGTCATACATCTGCGAAGTGTGATTGTGCGGGCAAATATTATCCACTACATATATCTCTCCGTCCACTTTGAATACAGCAATCTCGTTCTCGTCATCAAGTTCAAACCTTCTGCCTTTTCTGTTATAAATTTCAGATACCCTGCAGATTTTTTTATAATTTTCCATTTATCAATATTGAGTAATAATAAGAAGATTATTTTTTAAATAAAGTTTAAAAGTTTGACCGCTGTGCCGTTTTAATTGCATCCATTGAGTCTCCCGCATAAACCGGAACCCGGAATTGTAAACTAAATTTATTGCGGGGACTCAATGGGATAAAAAGGATAAAAAAACTCCTGCCGCATCCATTGAGTCTCCCGCATAAACCGGAACCAGGATTTTTAAATTAAATTTATTGCAGAGAATATATAGGATAAAAAGGATAAAAAAACTCCTGCCGCATCCATTGAGTCTCCCGCATAAACCGCAACCCGGAATTGTAAACTAAATTTTTTGCGGGGACTCAATGGGATAAAAAGGATAAAAAAACTCCTGCCGCATC
>DDUU01000030.1:0-124 GCA_002344965.1 Candidatus Tepidiaquacellales bacterium UBA2330
TAAAACCGTTTTTCTATATATACTTTTCTTAAAATCTTCTGCATCCAAATTAAAATATAGTATAAGGATTTTACTGATTACTTCCTCCAGCTCCTGAGCCAGTTCAGCGAAAAACGGTTAAAAC
>DDUU01000030.1:419-12828 GCA_002344965.1 Candidatus Tepidiaquacellales bacterium UBA2330
ATATACTATTCTTAAAATCTTCTGCATCCAAATTAAAATATAGTATACAGATTTTACTGATTACTTCCTCCAGCTCCTGAACCAGTGCAGCGAAAAACGGTTAAAACCGTTTTTCCCCTCCCCCACACCACCTCCCGATTCTCTATCCTGTTTCATTCCTAAATTGATTTAACATATTAAAATAATTAATTTAAAAAAATAATTTATACCAACATTTATTTTTCCTGATGAGTAAAACCGCATTTGTTTTCCCGGGACAGGGATCCCAGTCTGTCGGTATGGGTAAGGATCTTTATGATAATTTTGATATTGCAAAACAAATTTATGCCGACGCCGATGAGATTATGGAAATGCCGCTGAGCAAAATCTCTTTTGAAGGTCCGTCTGAAATTCTGACCCAGACTCACATTACTCAGCCGGCTTTGTTTGTTCATTCCTACATAATCCTAAAACTTATTGGAGACAAAATTACCGCAGTCTCTACCGCCGGTCATTCTCTGGGCGAATATACCGCAAACGCTTACGCAAATTCTTTTTCATTTGAAAATGGTCTGAAGCTTGTCAAAAAAAGAGGCGAGCTCATGAAAGTCTCCGGTATCAAAAGACCAGGTACTATGGCTGCCATTATTGGTCTTAATGATGAACAGGTTTCGGAGATCTGCAGCAAAGCTAAAGAAAATCAAATCGTCGAACCTGCGAACTTCAATGCTCCCGGGCAGGTAGTTATCTCAGGTGATGTTGACGCTGTCAGGCGGGCCGTTGAAATCGCAAAACAGGAACCATACAAAAGCCGAATGGCGAAGGAACTGCAGGTCAGCGGTGCCTTTCATTCAGATCTGATGCAGACTTCTTCGGAAGAATTAAAAGTCTCTCTCGAACAAACAGAAATGAAGGACTCTGATATTCCCGTTTATACAAATGCCGATGCTGCGCCTGTCAGAGATGTTGAACTGATCAGAAACGCATTATACAGACAGCTTATGGCTTCAGTTAAGTGGCAGGGTCTGATTGAAAATATGATAAGTGAACTTGATGTAAAAAAGTTTTATGAGATCGGTTCGGGAAAAGTTCTGACCGGTCTGATCAAAAGAATAAATCCTGACACTGAATTATTCAACATCAGCACAGCCGAAGACATAAAAAACTTAATCCAATAAATGGAAGAAAACACTAATTATCTCGAATACAAGGATTTAAAGATTGATCCCGTTATCTTCACACAGGGATTCGTTCCCGGATGTGATATGAGAATCTGCGGCGGACAGTGCTGCAACTGGGGCGTGTACATGGACAGGGATTTTGAAAAAGTTGTAATGAATTATGAAACGCAGATTAAGGAAGAGATGGATGAATTTCAGCCTAAAGATTCTTCACGTTGGTTTGAAAAAGAACTCGAACCTGATGAAGACTTTCCTTCCGGATATGCCATTGGCACAGAATTATACATAAGCAGTCTTGGTGTTACGCAGTGCGTCTTTAAAGATAAGCGCGGATACTGCTCACTTCAGGTAACTGCAGTAAACAACGGCATGCATAAGTGGGAGATTAAACCAAAGTACTGCATTATGTATCCTCTGACAATTGTAGATAATGTGCTGACATATGATTCCGATCATTCGGACCGGCTTGATTACTGCGGCAGAAGTCATACTGAAAATTTTACTCAGACTGTGTTTGAAGCAATGACGGAAGAAATTAAATTCATATTGGGTGAAGACGGATATAAATTTCTGCTGGAGCATTTCAATAATAATTACAAAAAGAAAGTACAGATCGAAATTCTTAAATAAATTTATAAAAAAAATATTAATGTCGGAATTTAAAGATAAAACAGTTCTTATTACAGGCGGTTCAAGAGGTATCGGGAAATATATTGCGGAATCTTTTGCGGATGAAGGCGCAAAAGTAATTGTAACTTACAGAAATGCTATCGATGAGGAATATTTTAATTCAAAAGGAATTAAGCATTTCAAATGTGATGTGTCTGATATGAAAGCAGTTCAGGAAATGACGGATAATATAATTAAGGAGTTTGAAAAGATAGATGTTCTTATAAACAACGCCGGCATTACAAAAGACGGTCTGCTAATGCGGATGAGCGAAGAGGACTGGGAAGCTGTGATAGATACAAATCTTAAAGGTGTTTTTAATATGACAAAAGCAGTTACAAGAAACATGATGAGCAAGCGTTACGGTAAAATCATTAATATTACTTCTATTGTCGGAATAACAGGCAATGCAGGACAGGCGAATTACGCTGCGTCTAAAGCGGGCGTAATTGGTTTCACCAAATCCGTCGCAAAAGAACTGGCTTCCAGAAACATCAATGTAAACGCTGTCGCTCCCGGATTTATTGAAACTGAAATGACAGGTAAACTCTCTGACGAAGTGAAACAAAGCTATATGAATATGATACCGCTGAAAAAATTCGGAAGCGGAAACGATATTGCAAAAGCAGTTAAATTCCTTGCCGGCAGCGGCTCTGATTACATTACAGGTCAGACTCTTTGTGTCGACGGCGGAATCGTTATGTAAATGTAAATTATAAATTTCTTATTACAAATTTTTATTGTCCTGATTTAAGTACAGTTTTATGTGTATTTAAAAAACAGTCATTCCTTCATATTCTTTGAAGGCATTCAAATCGCAGCGAAACAAGTTTTTAAAAATTATAAAATCATTATGAATAAAAAATTAACTGCCGTACCTTCATTCTCAAAATTTCTGCCAATACTTATCGTTATATTTGTCATCGCTTCCGGATGCAAAAACAACTTTGACAACCTGAACGGTAAAGTATTTTTATATAAGGATAGTGTCTATGAATTCACAGCCGGTTTTGACAAAGACACTCTCTTTTACATAATGAAAGACGAGAGAATGCCGCGTTTTCATAAAACAACTTTCACTAAAAAGAAAGTTGACGATTCGACATTTCTTCTGACTGTCAAAGACCAGCCGAAATTCTGGGAAAAAAATACATGGGAAATTGTTGTTACAGATGAAAAGGGTTTCAGATCAAAGGAGTCCGGCAATTATTATTATTTATATTCCGACAGTCTGATCGTAAAAAAAGCTCCTGAATTTCAAAAGTAATTTTTTAATAATACTTTTTATAGCTGAGTGTAGTTGGAAAAGAAATTTAAATCAAGAAAAGAAGAATTTAAAACAGACTCCGGTATTGAGATACCGGCTTATCTTAATGAACCGGTAAAAATTGAAGACCCGGGCGAATATCCTTTTTTAAGAGGAGTTCATAAGTCAATGTACAGATCCAGATTCTGGACGATGCGTCAGTATGCCGGATTTGCAACAGCAGAAGAGTCAAACGAAAGATATAAATTTCTTATACAGTCGGGAACTACAGGACTATCAGTTGCATTCGATCTTCCGACTCAGATAGGATATGACAGCGATGATCCGATGAGCGAAGGAGAAGTCGGAAAAGCAGGAGTTGCAATTGATTCTCTTGAAGATATGGAAACTCTATTCAGCGGAATCAATCTAACCGACATAACTACTTCAATGACCATTAACTCCACTGCAGCAATCCTTCTTATGATGTATGTGGCAATCGCAAAAAAGCAGAATGCGGATCTTACAAAACTATCCGGCACTATACAGAATGATCTTTTAAAAGAGTATATCGCCCGCGGCACTTATATTTTTCCGCCTTCGCAATCCATGAGACTCATCACTGATATTTTTAAATGGTGCAGCTCAAATCTTCCCTCATGGAATACTATTTCCATCAGCGGGTATCATATACGTGAAGCCGGATCCAGCGCTGTGCAGGAAGTCGCCTTTACTCTTTCTGACGGAATTGAATACGTGAAGTCAGCCATCGAATCAGGTCTCGACGTTGATGAATTTGCAAAGCGCCTTTCATTCTTTTTTAATTCTCATAATAATTTTATCGAGGAAGTTGCAAAGTTCAGAGCGGCTCGCAGGATCTGGGCGAAGATCATGAAGGAACGCTTTAATGCAAAAGATGAAGCAAGCATGAAACTGAGATTTCACGCGCAGACAGGCGGCTCCACTCTTTCCGATAAGCAGATCGATAATAATATTGTAAGAGTTACAATTCAGGCGCTTGCCGCTGTAATGGGCGGATGCCAGTCTCTGCATACAAACGGTAAAGATGAAGCGATCGCTCTGCCGACTGAACAGTCAGTGCAGACTGCTCTCAGGACTCAGCAGATCATAGCTTATGAAAGCGGAGTTGCCGATTCAGTGGATCCGCTCGGTGGTTCATATATGATAGAGTATTTTACTGATCAGATAGAAGCGAAGGCATGGGAATATATTAATAAGATTGATGAAATGGGCGGAGCATCAAAAGCCATAGAATTTAATTTTCAAAAAAGCGAAATAGAGAATAACTCTTATAATCTGCAGAAAGATCTCGAAAGCAAAAAACTTATTGAAGTAGGCGTAAACGAATTTATGACAGATCTGAATGAAGAACATATTATTTTTAAGGTGGATGACAGCGTCAGAACACGTCAGATATTAAAGCTTAAAAGACTTAAAGAAAAAAGAGATAATAAAAAAGTAAATGAGTTATTATCTGTAATTAAGGAAAAATCTTCTTCAGATGAAAATCTTCTGCCCTTCATACTCGCAGCAGTAGAAAGTTATGCAACTGTCGGAGAGATCTCAAACGCTTTGCGTGAAGTGTGGGGTGAGTATAAAGCTGTGTAAATTTTGCTGGTAATTTGTTAAGGTTATTTGTTTTCATTATTAAATGATTTGAAAATATTTATTGTAAAATAATTATATTTGTAAAATTTAATCTTTAATAAATCCAAACTGATTGTAGCCGGAGCAGAGATTAAATTTTATTAATACAAATTCGGCAATTTAATAATGGAACAAAAAGTCATCTGGATCACCGGAGCATCGACAGGCATTGGCAAGGAAACCGCTATGGCATTTTCCAAAGCAGGAAACATCGTAGTCGTTACAGCCCGCAGAAAATCAAGATTAGTCAGAATTGTAAGCGAGATCAATTTTGCGGAAAGAGAAGCCTCGGCATTCGTATGCAATGTCATGTCCGAGCGCAGCGTAATGTCCACAGCAAAAAGGATAAAGGAAAAATACGGACGAATTGACTGCTTGGTCAATAATGCAGGCGCTACAGTTTTCAAATCATTCACAGATACAAAAAGTTTTGATTATGACAATGTTATAGATACAAATCTCCGTGGATCATTTCTTTGTATAAAATCAGTTCTGCCGATGATGATCAAAAACAAGCGCGGACACATAATAAATATATTATCAGTCGCTGCGAACACAGCTTTCGAAAACAGCGCTGTTTACGCAGCTTCAAAAGCCGGTCTGCTTGCAATGTCAAATTCACTCCGCGAGGAAGTCCGCAGATTCAACATAAAGATCAGCAACATACTTCCCGGCGCAGTCGAAACTGCAATGTGGGAAAACAAAGCCCGTCAGCGTTATAAACACCGTATGATGCAACCCGAAGATATTGGTAAAATTGTTGTGAATGTTTTCTCCCAGCCGAAGAAAGTTTTAATTGAAGATGTTATTGTGAGACCTGTGAAGGGAGATATATGACTGTGCATTTTTTATCTGATTTTTTATATGTGTCATTATTTAAATCTTAGGAACTCTTCCGTATATCAGTCAAAAACAGGACTTCTCATATTTATATAAATCCTCTTTTTTAAACATCACCAGACTTTTCGCGCAATTGATGCTTCATCATTCTAACTAACTCACACTATATATAATATTATTCATTTACATCAGGAAATAAAATTTGCACCTGATAACTTCTAATTGAATTATTGTGCTTATTAAAAAAGGAAGTAAGACTTTTTAAAATAGAATTGAAAAGCAAAATTCAAAAAGTTAATTTGCTCTGCGTCCTTAGCTCAGCTGGTAGAGCAAATGACTCTTAATCACAAGTTGTGCCCCAAGAAATTCTTAGATTGTAAAATTTATATGTGTTAATTAAAAAAGGCAGATAGATATCTGAATCTATCTGCTTTAAAAGTTACTAATCGGATTTGGCTACGATTTGGCTACGATTAAATTCCAATAACAAATTAATTACAAAATTATTAAAAAATGGCCAATCATAATATAAGAGAGTTAATGGAAAAATATCAAAACAGTGATGGTTATAAAATAATATCCAAACTGAATCACATAGGTTATTCACATAATATTTTTATTCAAAATTCAAATGAATTAGTAGCTACACTACAAAAATATGAAGATCCCGATTTTTCAATACCGTTACAAAAAGAAAATTATAGTGAATACTTTAAAGTAGTTAATAAAGATTTGCATAACTTTTTAGCATCCGTAAAAACGCTAGTTGATCATTCACGGGCTGTTGTTGAGGACTTATACCCCAAAGATTCTGAAATACGAGGCAAGTATGATACAGAAGTAAAAAATAAATTTGAAAACAATCCCTTAGTGGCTTTTGTCCAAAATTTGAGAAATTATACATTACATAGAAAAATTCCCTATGTTAATGCAGAAATGAGTTTTAATGTTAATGAAGGCTTTGAAAGTAGCATTAAATTAGAAAAAAGTGAATTATTAGAGTGGGATGGGTGGAAGAAAATTGCTAAAGAATACTTGAAAGAATTACCGGAAAAGTTTTCATTATTAATACTTATGACTGATTATAAAACAACTGTAATAAATTTTTACAATTGGTTTTATCAAGAACAGCAAGAATATCATAAAGCTGAATTTGAAGAGTTCAATATCTTAGGGAAACAAATCGAATCCTTCAATAAACAAATAAATGATTTAGGGACCGAATTGTTAAGCAAAGTGAGAGAAGATATCAACAATAAAGGACTTTATTGACTTAAATTGTTTTCGCAAATAAATGTTGCACTCATAAGCGGAACTGGAGGTAAAATGATAAAAATCTCAGAGATTCTGGAAAACGAAAAAATATTATTTTTGAGCAACATAGGAACGACAGGAGCTATTGATTCAGAAGAAAGAAAAATTGAAGATAGAATTTCTGAATTTATGAATAATAAGGATAAATTATTTAGTGTTTGTTCTATTAATTTAAAGGAAATAAATTTAGAAAGATCTATTTTTGCAGGAGCGTTTGGCGTTGGGCTTACGGAGGGGGAAATAATTACAGCATCAAAGGGTGATATGGGTTATTCCAAAGACATTGAGGATATTACATTGAAGCATCACGGGGAAATTATTTCAATAGAGCAGTTTATGGAGATAATGAAAACGAAAAGTGAAGATGAGCATAATGAAGTTCTGATAAAGGCACCTAAGGTTTCCTATTTGTATGCATACAAATTATACAATATGAGCATTAATGAATTTATAGGTATAGCAAAATCATTTTGTTTACCAGTTTATCATTTTGATTCAAACAATACTGCTTATATGAAATATCCCGAAAGTAAAGAGGTAGATATTGATTTTATTAACTCTTATAACTTAAAACCTAAATAATGATTTCGTAATTCATAATTGTAAATTAAAAAAGGCAGTTGAAATTTAACTGCCTTTGTCTCCTATAAAAGAATTTATTATGAATCAGCAAGAAGTTGCAAATAATTTTGAGTAGTAGATAATTGGCTATGTCCTAACAACATCATGATTTCAAATAGTGGTTTTCCCTGCTTTGATAACGACGATGCATACCGATGCCGAAGATTATGCCAGTTCCATTCCTTCTGTTTCAACTTACGAATTTTCTTTTCAAGAAATTTTGGATTTCCGTTCCAACGTTTAAATAACCTTTCATCTGATTCGACTTCCGGTAGGTGTAATTTGATTGGCACTTTACGGGGAACCAAATCAGAATATTTACTTTTCCTCGTATAAAGAATTACAAAATCCTTTCCAATATCTTTGCCGGTTAACTGCAATGCTTCATTGATCCTGGCACCGGTTTCGAAAATAAAATCTACTAATAATGTTTGTTCGCTATCGCATAGTGCTTTGACATCATCAATATCTTCATCGCTCGGAATATATTTCATTTTTCTTTTTACTGAAAATACTTCAATACCGATGCAAGGGTTTGCAATATTAAGATCATAATTTTTAATCATCATCTGAAACAAAGCCTTGTAAATTCGCAACGCAGCATTAACTGCATAATTATCTTTACCCTTTGCTTGAAGTGATTGAGACATTTCAAGTAAAAATGAATTCACTTCAGGTTTTGAAATTTGGTCAATAGCAATATTACCAAATTCTTTTAATAGCAAAGAACAATACTGCCGGTTTTGGTTATAGTAATGTTTGGACTTTTTCGTTTGGATATAATCAAGCCGTTCATTGATAGCTTCCAAGAGGCTCAAAATCGGCTTCTCTGCGTAGTTTTTCCCTCCTTTGGATACTTCTTCGTATTTGGCATTTTCGGCTCTCCTAGCCTCATTTTTGGACAAATAGACACATTTGGAAATATAAGTTCTACTATTATGATCAAACTTATACCACCATCTAATGCCCTTTTTAAGTTTACGTGAATATTGAGCCAAGTGTGATTTTACCTCCTTTCAAGTGTGTTTATTATAAAATTTGAATGAACTATTTTTGCTTGTGGAAAAAATGAAGATGTCTTTTTTAAGGTGGCAAGGTGTTTGGGACAATGAAAACTTAAAGGTGTGTTGGGTATAAAGGATAATTATGTCCCAGTACCTAACCGTCAAAGAAGTAGTTGTTCTTCTTAATGGCAAACGTTCGGAAAAATGGGTGTATCAGCATAAGCATGAGATACCCGGCTTCTTTGAACTTGCCGGAAGTTACTTTTTTGACGCCGATGTGTTACAATGTACTCTGAAGCAGCGCGCGCTTAAAAAGACAGCTTCACGACCTAAAGGTTACATCGACAACCGACATAATCTTTAAGAGTCAAACGCCTGCACCGTGTATCTTACCATGGTGGGGCGTTTTTAATTACTATAGCAAATTAGTTATTGCAAAAGGAAGGTGCATTGGAATTGATTGGAATTGTTTGGAAGATATTGTAATCAATAGAAATATATTGCAAAAATTTAGAAAATGAAAACTTCTGAAAACAATCAATATATTGGAGTAAAATTTTTCAACCATCAAAAAAGACGATCCCAATGGAAAGAGAAACCCTTTCAAATAGTACTCATTTGTATTGTTACTGCTTCTAATAAATAGCAAAGTACGAGCCCTGCATTATGAGCCCCTACAAAATTTTGTGAATACTCTTTAGGAGTTACTTGGGCGTCAAATTTTCCATCCTCATCAACAATTCCAGATACAAACAGGAACGGTGATTCTGTTTGCAATCTTATCAAGCCATGAGTTGACTCTATTGAACCTATTACGCCTTTATAGCCAGCCTTACGAAAGGCTTCAATTGCTCTTTTATCTGCCCAGAAATAATGATCATAATTAAGAACATTTACAATTCCCAAGGAATTAAATCCATGTCCGATCATTATGACAGGTGGAATACTTGGTTCAATAGTTGATAAGATAAATCTACTTTCAGCTTTAAATCGAAAATCATTTGGAATTTTTCTGAAATCTATCGTCTTCGGAGACGATATTAATGTATTTAGTCTTTTGTCAGACCATATTTGAGATGGTGGATCATCAGAAGGACTTTCATAAGGATTATGAATGAAGACCTTACTGCCGATGACTACTGATCCATTTCTGTTACCCAAATCAAAAATACCTGCTGTCCCAAAAGCTATTACTAAATCAGGTTCCTTTTTATCATTGAAAATCTTTGGTAATACTCTCCACTTTTCAATTGTTGAAGAAGAACTAACGGCTTGATTCATTAAATCTTGCAAACACCACACTTCTATGTTAGAAATGATATTTGGAAAAATACAGTCAAATGTAATTCTCGGTGTAGCTATTGGATCTGGATCTTGTCTGTCTATTAGATTCAACAATCTTGGGTATCCGGGAAATTTAAAATTTTGAAAATACACTTTGTTTCTTACTTTCTCATGTAATAATACATTTATCAAAGGGTCAGCTTCCCACGATTTATTCGCTACTATAATGATTTTTTTTGTTTTCATTGGAAAAGTTATAAATAAAAAAAATGTTTTACATTAGATTTCTAAATAAAATTTTTCAATACACATCCTCAATAAATCTTAACAATGCTTGTAATAATTGAGCAGTTTTCTGTGAATAGATATTACCTTCATCCGGTGATAGATAATTAGAATTTATCTCCAGTTGTATACAAGGAATGTTCTTATTATATAAAAATTTAGTTATAGTTTGATTCGTACTTGCAGAAAAAAAGTTTAAAGATTGATTTTCTAAACTATTCGAGCTAAGCTCATAAGATAATGAATCAAACAAATCCTTCCTACCAAGGAAGGATAATCCATTCAAAGTCCCAAAGTCTACATCATATGGTCTCACAGGATTCGAACCATGTAAGTCAATTACTATTATTGGCTTAATTGAATCAACGATCTGCGATAACTTCCTTTTAAAGTCATTATCATCATAATAATTGGGATCTGAAGGGCTAAGATATGTAGTAACTAAAACAGGTACATTTTTTAGTTTATTTAAGATTACAGCCAATGACCCGGTACCTCCATCCGGTTGCTTTATGCTTCCATTCCGGATTTGCGAAGTTGCATGAGGAGCTGTGAAAAGAACGTTTCGACTCCCGGGGATATATCTAAACCATAAAGAATCTTTGGGTGGTGGAATTGAATCATTATCCGAGAATGATTTTTCATAATTAATTATATCTTTAATCTCATTTGGTGAAACAATTGCTTTCTCATATCTTGATTGAGAAATTGAAAACGTTGAGAAAGAAAGAAATAAAAAAAATAGAAATAGCTTCATATTAATATTACATTTTTAAAGTGGAATGGCTGAATACATTAGAGATAGTATTTAGTCATGATGTTTTTATTGTTTATGAACTTTCACATGAAGGGTTTGGATGGACTCAAACCCTTCTAATAATTTTTTCTGAAAAGTCTATTCATTCCATTTTACTTGATTAACATCATTTTTTTCACCTGAGTAAAGTCACCTGCTTTGATCTTATAATAATAGATACCGCTAGATAGATTTGAAGCATTAAATGCTATTATGTACCTTCCAGCCGGCTTAAATTCATTTACAAGAGATTTTATCTCTCTTCCCGTGATATCGTATATTTTAATCGATACAAAATTGTCATTAGGCAGATCATACCTTATATTTGTATTTGGATTAAATGGATTCGGATAATTTTGATTCAATGAATATTCTGTCGGGATATTAGAATCGTTGTTGGTGATACCAAAATTATCTTCTTCAGCAGGTCCTCCGTCATTACTTATTATATTCCAAGCCTGTGTAGCTGCAAAATCAGAAAGTACAGATTCATCATCATATACATCAACTGCCTGCACTCTGTACCTTACGGGAAATGCCGTCCAGGATTCTCCAAAAACAGGTGGAGGAGTGCATATTGATTTTAATGTATCTGTAAATTCAGGAAGTGTGCTAGTCAGTATATCTACAGTTGCAATATAATCGTAATGGTTTTCTGAAAATGCTAATGCATCATCAGGTACTTCACTCAAATTATTTGTTAAGCTTCTGTATATTTTATATCTTTTTAAAGTGTCTGATTCATCTATTCTTACCATGTCAGGTTCCAGGTTATGATTCCATTTAATTTTTACCAATTTATATCCGGATGACTCCGGTAATGAATCACAGGGTAATACTCTTAACCCCATTGGTCGGGAAGGCGGTGTAAGATGAAGAGCAGAGTCTAATGAGATCGGCTCTCCTACTCCTGCTTTATAAATTCTTATATATGCGGCATCTCCGGGTCCGCTTCCAGAGTAAGAATAATACCAGATAAAAATTCCTGAATTCTGATTTGACCAGGTATTTGTATTTGGGGAAGAATAAGGAGAAAACACTTCATTGTATCCAGGTTTCCAGGCATCTTCCCTGTCTCCGCCTATATCAAATCTAGTATAAATATCTTCATCATTAGTAAACAATCTGTCCGTTCCAATGTCACAGCTGCTAGTCGGTTGTTCACCAACTCCCCACCATTTAACATCATAAGTGTTGTTTCGATAATTTCTTAAACTGATACCATCCCCTTTTCCGTTTGAATTACCAAGCGTTGATGGATCATTTTCATATAGAACACTTTTTTTATTATAATATGGCCAAACTGTCGGTCCTGAAATAAAACAATCATGTATGACCTGTTGAGCAGACTGACCGGCATATTCCCATTCAAAAAAACCGTCTGCGCATTCCATATCCTGCTGAGATATATCTCCAAAAGGAAAATTTATTCCATTTGGAACATGGTAAATATATAACCCTTTGCCATATTCTGAATTATCTCCATACGGATTAATCTGGGTCAAGTCAATTTTTCCCTGTA
>DDUU01000010.1 GCA_002344965.1 Candidatus Tepidiaquacellales bacterium UBA2330
GGAGAGGTGGCAGAGTGGTCGAATGCGGCGGTCTCGAAAACCGTTATAGGGGCAACTCTATCGAGGGTTCGAATCCCTCCTTCTCCGCTGTATCATTCACAAAGTTGATTTATAAAAACACCTGTCTTATTTTTTATAAGATGTTTGATTCTGAAAAAAATTAAATTTATCAGAAAATATAAACCGTACAACATTATAACTTATTTACCTAAGTTGAAAAAATTTAATATATAAAAATAAATGATTGCGTTTTCATTTCAGGAATTCGGATTATCAGCTTTTTCTAAAATATCATCACGCCATTCTCAGAGAATGTTTATTTAATTATCTTATGAAGCTGTTCTGCTTTTTCAATATACCACTCAATATAGTTAACACCTGAATCTTTTATCCTGTCTGTAAATTCTTTCAGATGGAAGACCGAAAATTTTGAAGGAGAAGTTTTCATTTTATACAGCTTTCTCAGAATATCATAATTTTTCTTAAGATTTTTTTTCCGGTCAGGAGTTAATTCTTTAGTCTCATTAATATAATGGCTGAATGAATCCAGACTTGACAAACCTGTTTCAAACGATTCAGTTTCGTAAAATAACTTTATATATAAAATTTTACACAGATTTTTTATGTAAATATTTACCGGTTCAACTTTAGAAAGATGCTCAAATGTTTTATCGAAATTACCCAGACGGAATTCAACTATTGCTTTTGCCAGGTAACTGACGGAATCTCTTTTTGACATTTCAAGCTCTTTCGTAAAATCGGAAATGACCTTTAAAGCAAATTCCGTATCATTAGCGTTAACAGCATTCTGGACCGCTTCAAGATAAATGTTTATATATAATGGTCCGACACCTTCGGAGTTATATTTTACAGTTTGAAGTTCTTTTTTTAATAATGAATATTTCTCATTATAAAAAACTATATCACCGCTGTAAATTCTATAGGCGCAGTAATTTTTTAATTTTATAAAAAGATTTGAGAGTTCACCGTTACGGTATCTGTTTAAATTGTTGTAAATAATGTTTTTTAAAATAAAGTAATTTCCTGTGTCTTCCTTATTTACTGAAAGCATAATCAGTCTGATCCTCATTTCAATTTCAAATCTGACGGGACTGTGTATTTTATCAAGATTTAAGAGAAACTTTCCAAAGTTAATTTGCCTGACAAATTCCGGCAAAACTTCTTTTTCAAGGTTTAGATTAAATGAAGCCATGTTAACATTCAGATCATTTATGTCGAACTCAAGAAGCAGTAGTATATAGCAAAGATCATATTCTGATCTGCTGATCAGATGACCGGGCACATGTTTCATTTCTGACCTGTATAAATGGTAAGCAATATTTTCAGCTTCAAGTCTTCCGAGAAAATCAAAATATTCATGATCGATTTTCCTGTCTTTGTAAAGTTCACTTATTTTTTTAATTTTCAGTTTAAATAAATTGTCTAAATATCTTGAATTGTATTCTCTGAGAAGTATGCTGTTATAGTGATTGTTTACAGAAGTGTTTTTTTTTATACTGTTTACAACGAGAAACATTTCCGTGAGCTGAAGAAGTTCGGACATTAGATTCCTTACAAAACTGTAACTGTATTTATTCATTTCAAATAACGGTTTAAAAAGAGTTTCTTCGGTTATGTCTTCACGAAACAAATTATCTGAATTCTTTACAATAATACTGTATATTTCCGAAATTTTTTTCTTTTTATTAAAATAAGGTGTATTCAAGAATTCCGATAATTCATCTCTTTCTCTTTCAGAAAGTTTTAAAATAATATCGATAACCTTACTTTTTAACATAATGCTTAGTGATTGATTTCAAAATAAATTTTTATAAAAACATAAAAAACACACAATTTTTGAAGTAAATTTGAAATATGAAGGTTTGGGATAAGTGATTTTCATTAAAAAGTTTCTTATGAAAATTGAATTTATCATTTTAATTTTGTCAAGTTTATCAAACAAAAAAATTTATCATGAAAACAATTTTATTTTTATTTTTGCTTCAAATCTCCGTTTTAGCGTTCGGGCAGACGAAAAAGATCGCGGAGAATCTCTATTTGTATGAAAATCCTAAACAATCTGAAGATAAGCATTGTACTCCGGATATTAAGTTTGATCCTTCGATACATGAAAATATTGCCGGTCCTTATGACGGCGGTAACATTCAGTTTATCTGGCCTTTTGATGTTGCTGTTGATGAAGGCATTGTGCTTGTAAATTATGTTGACAACCTTTCAGGTTCAGGAATTAAAGATTATAATGACGACGACTGGGCATATAATGGTCATAACGGAACTGATTTTTCTCTGCATGATTTCAGAAATATGGACAGATTTTATTCTGTTAAAGCTGCTGCCTCCGGCACTGTAGTTAAGATTGTTTTTAATAATTATGACAGAAATACTGGATGGGGAGATGTAGATCCGGCAAATATAATTCTTATCAGACATGATGACGGAAGCTATGCTTATTATTATCATCTGATGAAGAAATCGGTTACCGTAAAACTCGGCGAGTATGTTACTCAGGGAAAAGTAATCGGTTATATCGGAAGCTCAGGTAACTCAACTGATGCTCATCTTCATTTCGAGCCGGGATACTTTGTAAACGGAAACTGGAACAAAAGAGACCCATGGTCCGGCATTTATAATCAGCTGCCTTCGCTTTGGGAATCTCAGCTCCCTTATTTCGGATTCAGGGCATTCGAATTACACGATATGGGGGTTTTTACAGCCGGATTAGTCGGAGGAAATATGAACAATGATTTATTTCCATATTTAAAAGAAAGAATAATTTCACCAAATACAATCAGCGGATATGAAAGTAAAATCGGCTTCTGGGCGTTGTTGCAGGGAAACTATTCAGGTAAAAGTGTAAAATTCGAAATTAGAAAATCCAACGGAAATTTGTTTGACGATGTTTCTTTCTATCTGAATAGTCAATCGCAATACGGATGGTCCTGGTGGACACCTGATTTCAATCCCGGTATCGATGTAACAGGAAACTGGTATGTAAGGGTACTGTATGACAATGTGGAAAAGGGAAGATATTATTTTAATGTACAGCTGCTGACAAGTAATCGTCCCAGATTGTATCCCGTTGCCGGAAAATGTTTCAGACGATCAATATTCGTACAGAGAGATACTTTGAGAGTTAGACCGGTCAGAACTAATATGCAGTATGAACTAGTCGGAGCACCGCCAAATGTTTCGATTACAAATGACTCAATAGTCAATATCGGAATTCTGGATCAGCTCTACAGAATAAGAGAATTTAAAGTGATTGCAAGTATGGGTGGCAGCGCAAGTTTACGTGATACAATGATTTACAAATTAATTGATACTACCAAAAATCATTTTACGGGTAACGGAATTGTATCTCTTGAGTTAAAGTCTTATATAGAAGGGAGGTATGACGGCAATTTTATGGAAGAAGATTCGATAACAGTAATTCTCAGAAATGCGCTTACTCCGTATGCAATAGTCGATCAGGCGACTGTATATTCACTGGCAAACGGAAGCTGCATTGCTAATTTTCCGGAAGCAAACAGCGGAATTTATAACTATATAGTTGTAAAGCACAGAAATTCTATTGAGACCTGGTCAAAAACAGTGATTCAATTTCCAAACGGGCAGCCGCTCAGTTATGATTTTACAGATTCAAATACAAAGGCATACGGAAATAATCTGAAATTTAAAGGCGGAGAATATTGCATTTATTCCGGTGATGTAAATCAGGACGGAATAGTTGATATTGCAGATGTTTCTTTAATTGATAATGATGTTTCGTTTTTTCTTCAGGGATATGTGCTGACAGATCTGGACGGAGATTTCTTCGTTGATTCTTCAGATATGGCGATAGCTGAAAACAATGCTAACAATTTTGTTTCCAGGATGAGACCTTAATCCTAAAGCTTCTTTACATTTTCAAAGATTGTCTCATGATAAACAGCTGATAAATAACTTCACATCAGCGGGATAAGCAGGATAAAATATATCCTGCTTTTTTATTTGCTTTCACCGAGCAGATATTTTCTGACAAACATCACAGTTACATACCTCTGAAAATCCGCATTGCTTTTTTTAGCAAAACCGTGACCTTCGTCTTTAGCTTCAAGATACCAGACTGTTCCGCCGATAGATTTTATTGTTTTCATCATCTGTTCCGCTTCAGTCCTCGGCACTCTCGGATCATTCCCTCCCTGAACGATTAGTATTGGTTTAGTAATCTTATCCGCATTATTCAAAGGTGAAATTTTTTCGAGAAACTCATACATCTCAGGATCGCGTTCATCACCGTATTCCACTCTTCTGAGATCCGTTCTGTAGCTCTCTGTATTTTTCAGAAAAGTATTGAAATTGGAAATGCCTACTATATCCACTGCGCATCGGATTCTTTCGGCATAATCTACAGAAACAGCAAGAGCCATATATCCGCCGTAGCTTCCGCCCATCACCATTACCCGTTCCGCGTCCAGATCAGGCTGCAATGCGATCCAGTCAAGGAGCGCGCCGATATCCTTAACGGAATTTTTTCTGTTATAACCGTTATCAAGTTTAAGGAATTTTTTACCAAATCCTGAAGACCCTCTTACGTTTGGAAAAATTACGGCAATGCCGAGTTCATTGACATAATAATTCATCGAACCTATAAATCCCGGTCTTGACTGACTTTCAGGACCGCCGTGAACATCAATTATAACCGGACGTTTGCCTTCAAATTTAACCGGAGGCTTATAATAAAACCCGCTGATCTCAAGTCCGTCAAAGCTTTTCCACTTTATCAGTTCAGGAATACTCAACTCATCCGGAATAAGACCGCCCATATCGCTTTCCGTCCAGACCGTTACTTCGTCTGAGTTTAAATTGTAAACATAAATATCGCGTGTAGATCTTGAAGAACTTACTGAGACTGCAAGGTCTTCGGAGTTATTATGAAAAGACAGACTGCTGTATAGTCCGACCGGTAATTTATCAATTTTTTTTGAAACACCTGAAGCTGTATTAAGAATATACAAAACAGACTGCCCGCTCTCGTTTACTGTATAAGCGAGATGCTTTCCGTCAGGAGAAAGTCTCATTCCCTCAGTATCTCCGGTTGTATTCTCAGAAAGGAATCTGATTGAATTGTCAGTAAGATTCATATATGCAAGAGTTTTAAATTCATGATCCTTATCAGTGATAAAAAAAAGTCCTTTTCCGTCAGCGCTGAATACTGCATTACCGTAATAAACTTCTTCGCCGCTATTTGAAATGAGCGGAGTAAGATTTCCGTTTGTCAGATCTGCAATATGATAATGTGAAACTGTGCTGGAAAAAAATTCCATCAGTAAGAGATTCTTTCCGTCAGCAGAGCAGTCAATGATTCCCCATCCGCCTCCTTTTAATTCCATGAAAACGGAATCTGATTCAGGAAATTTTGGATTCATAATATATATGTCTCTGTCTGAGCCGTTTCTTCTTGTAGAAGTATAAGCTATTTTATCCGAACCTTTTATCCACTCAATGCTTCCGTTTTGTTCGCGTCCGCCTTTAGTCAGCAAAGTTACTTTACCATCGGCAACATCAAACCTGTAAATCTGTCTGAACTCATCGCCGCCGGTATCTTTATAAAAAAGAAAATATTCGCCTCTTATCGGTTCATAAATTGCGCTTCTTACCGGTTCATCAAAAAATGTAATCTGTTGTGTTTCCTCAAGCGGATAATTTAGGTAGCTAAGCTGACTTGTATTTCCAAATCTTGTTGATATGATCATTTCCTTTCTTTCAGGATGCCAGTCGCAGAATATTGCGCTTTTAGACTGTGTATATTTTTCAAGTTCAGCCGCAAGTGAAGAAGGTATGTCAGGTATTCCGTCAGTGATAAGATTTTCACCGGGGACTATAAATTCAGAGCTTTGAGAAATGCTCAGACTGAACGGGATAAAAATAAAACTTAACGCAGTCAGAAATTTTTTCATTCTAGTCATAGAGATTAAATGGTCAAAAATTAATTTACTTCAATTTTTTAATTTAAAATATACTAAATATTTTTTTAAAATTTTATTTTTTAAATTTCCCGAAGGAATATATTACAGTGAACAAATATGTTATGCCTGACTGATAATATTTTAAAGAAAAATCAGAACTCCTTAAAGCCCTGCTGCAAACTTGACATTTAAAATCAAAACACTTAATTTGCATAAGTGCTTATATAAAGATAAACATAACTATAAATTAAAACAACGAATTTAATGAATACGATAAAACAGCTTGGTAATATTGCTATTGGTACACGACTGAGAATGCTGACCGATAAATTTATCAGCGATGCGGATAAAATTTATAAGACGCTGGATGTGGATTTTGAGCCGAGACTGTTTACGGTGTTTTATCTCATTAACCAAAAAAAGTCAATCACGATAACTGAGCTTGCAGAACAGCTCGGATACACTCAGCCTGCCGTTACGCAGATCGCAAACACTTTAATTTCAAAAAAGCTCATTAGCGCTGTAAAAGAGAAAAAGGACAGCAGAAAAAAGATTCTGACTATTACTAAAAAAGGTGATGAGCTTTTGCTTGAGCTAATACCCGTATGGCAGGATATTGAAAATTCCGTAAAAGAATTAATTCATGAAACCGGATATGATGTGCTGTTTGTGCTGAGTAAACTAGAATCTGTACTCGAAAAAAAAGACATCTTCACAAGAGTAATGGAAAAAACCAAAAAGAGACAGATTGCTGAAGTCAGAATATTTGAATACAGCAATAACAGTCCCGGGGATGCCAGATTTAAGAAAGAACTTGATAAAAATTTCAGAGATATAAATTATGAATGGATCAAAAAATATTTCAAGGTTGAGAAAGAAGACAGAAAACAGCTTGAGAATCCCGGAAAGGAAATAATTGAAAACGGCGGAGTTATTTTTTTTGCGGAATATAAGGATATGATTGCGGGAACCGCAGCTCTTTTAAAAAAAGAAAATAATTCCTATGAACTCGCAAAAATGGCGGTGAGGGATGAAGTTCAGGGTAAACAAATAGGAAAAAAATTAGGCATCGCCGTAATTGAAAAAGCAAAGCGGCTTAAGTGCAATAATCTCTATCTTGAAACAAATGCCACCCTAACACCGGCAATTAACTTATACAAAAGTATTGGCTTTGAGGAAGCGGAAATGAAAGATCCTTCAAAATATGAAAGAGCTACATTCAGAATGAATTATAATTTCAATAAAAAATTATCTGAAATTTAAATTTTAATAATGGATACAACTATTGAAAAAAAATACAGGCTTCTTATTATTTTAATGAAATCAGCATTTATCGGTCTGATGGCTTATTCGCTTTTTAAAAGTAACGTTTAAAAGTTTTGATTTAATAATTGAACTATGTTTTATAAATGCTCAGGGACTCCCTTAAATCTGCCGGAATTGTTTCATTATTTAAAATAAGTTCAAGTTTTTCACGGTCTTCACCTTTTGATCTTTTACAGTTCACTATGTCAGCTATTGTTAAATCAAATTGAGATCTATGATCAAGAATAATTTCATCACCGGCGTTAAGATAACCTTCTTCTACGACTCTGAAGTAAGTTCCGAAAAATCCGAGATCATAAAATCTGTTAAGAATGTAATCCTCACCGAATCTTATATTCAGTTTAAAACAGGGAAATCTCGGCTGAACAGCTTTGAGTTTTACAGAACCCACAATATAAATGTCACCGATAAAAACTAAGTCGTCTGTCATGCCGAGCGTGGTAAGGTTTTCACCAAACAAACCGTACAGCGGATTATCTTCTTTAAAATACTTTTTCCAGTTATTGTAATAAGAGTAGTCGTATGAATAAACCGCTTTATCCAATCCTCCGTGATGTATCAGATCAGATTGTCTGTCATCGCCGGCATTAGTGAAAGTTACTCTGCATTTTCCGGGATAAGGTTTTTTAAAAATACTTGTAGCAACTTCTTTCCCGTTCCATAAAAAATTTTGCGGACCGCCGGTATTTACTGATATCAGTTTCATTTAAAATTTTAAGTTTAAATTTAAATATAATCTTGAATTTACTTACTAATAATTTTAATTTGTAAAAACGTAAGATAAAAATGAATTCAAAAGATACAGTTAATTCATCAAAAGCTCCGGAGCCTGTCGGACTCTATCCTCATGCAAGACGTTTCGGGAATCTGCTTTTCCTTTCAGGAGTGGGACCGAGAGAAAGAGGTACAAAGGAAATTCCGGGCGTAGAGCTGGATAGTGAAGGAAACATTATTTCTTACGACATAGAAACTCAGTGCCGTTCAGTCTTTAAAAATGTAAAATACATACTTGAAGACGCCGGCTCAGACTGGAGCAAACTCCTTGACGTAACTGTCTTTCTGACAAATATGAAAAAAGATTTTCAAACCTATAACAGAATTTACGCTGAATATTTTAAAGATAATCAGCCCTGCAGAACGACAGTTGAAATTCTTTCGCTTCCGACTCCGATTGCTATAGAGCTTAAATGTATTGCTTATACCGGTGAATGAAATCTCACCTGTATTTGTAATTTAAATTTTAAAATTTGTAACCGGGAATATTTATTAAAGATTATAAAAAATGGGAATTATAGTTATCGCCTGCTTCAAACCTAAAGAAGGAAAAGATAATGAACTGCTTGAAGTAATTAAAGATCACATGCCTGTATTAAAAAAGGAAGGACTAATTACAGAAAGAGATTCCGTAGTTATGAGATCAACTAACGGGTGTATACTGGAAGTGTTTGAATGGAAATCAAAAGAAGCAATTGATCATGCACATGAAAACCCGAATGTACTTGAGCTTTGGAAAAGATTCGAAAGTACATGCAGTTACGAAACACTTTCCTCTATTGAAGAATCCGGGTCAATGTTTCCTGGATTTCAGCCGGTGGATTTTAAAAATTAAAATATAAAGTAATAATATTGAATTGAGACAATCTGCAAAAATATTTTTTATAATCTTATTTTCCCTCTCAATAAACTATACTTCGCTGTATTCCTGCACTACATTCTGTTTGAAAACTGAAAATGAAAATATATTCGGAAAAAATTATGACTGGGAAATAGATTACGGAATTGTATTTGTAAATAAAAGAAATGTTTATAAAACGGCTTTTGCAAAAACAGGAAAACCCGCGGAATGGACATCCAAATACGGCAGCGTAACTTTTAATCAGTTCGGCAGAGAGTTTCCCACGGGAGGAATGAATGAATCCGGTTTAGTCGTCGGACTTATGTGGCTTGAAGGAACTGAATATCCTGAAAGCGATGACAGATCGACTGTCGGCGGAATACTTCAGTGGATTCAGTATCAGCTTGATAATTGCGAAACTATAGCAGAAGTATTTGAAACTGATGACTTTATCAGAATACCTGAAGGCGCTGTTCCCGTTCATTATCTTATAAGCGACAGATTCGGAAATACAGCAACAGTGGAATTTCTCAACGGTAAAATGATAACGCATTACGGTGAAAAACTTCCGCATCCTGTTCTTACAAATGATTCTTATTCCCGCTCATCAGAATATATAAATCAACTGAAAGATTTCGGCGGTGAAAAAGAGTTGATAAATGATAAGAGTTCGTTAAACAGATTTGCAAAGACTTGCTCAATGCTGAAAGATTTTACAAAAGGTTATTATGAAAATGCGGTGCAGTACGGATTTAAAATTCTGGATGAAGTAAGTCAGGGAGAACATACAAAATGGAGTATTATATATGACATAAAAAATATGGAAATATATTACAGGACTTTATCGAACAGAGATATTAAAAATATTGATTTAAAATCTCTGAATTTCGACTGTAATTTTCCTGTGATGATGACTGACGTTAATGAAGGCAGCGAAGGAAAAATAAATGATCATCTTATAGAATACAGTTATGAAAAAAACAGGGAGCTTATAGAAAGATCTTACAGTTCAATTGACTTTTTAAAGAATATCCCGAATGATACAAAGGATTTAACGGCGGCATTTCCTGACAGATACCATTGCGTATTCAAATCCCAAACTGAATTATCCGATGAAGTGGAAATACATGAATTCAATTATTCAATATTATTTTTACTGATTCCTTTTCTTTTAATTTTATTTATCATTGCCAGAAGCGTAATAAAAATATAATTAACAATATTTAATAATTTAAAAAAAACAATATGCTCGAAACTATACAAAAGAGATGGTGGGTTTTTCTCTTAAGAGGAATACTTCTGCTGATATTCGGTATTCTGGCTGTCAGCACACCTGGAATGGTTTTAGCTACAATACTTTTTTATTTCGGATTCATTGCAATAATCAGCGGAATAATTGTAATAATTGAAGATGTAAGATCTAAGTCCAAAGAAGGCGCCGGAAAACTTGAAGGATTGTTTTATATTTTTATCGGTCTGCTTTTCTTGATAAAGCCGGGATTTGTAGTTTCTGTTACGCTGTATTTCATTGCAATATGGGCGGTGATAGCAGGGCTGTTTATGATCATTTCAGCAATAAAAATGCGCAAGGTGATTCAGAATGAATTTCTTGCAATACTTAACGGGATTATAACTGTTGTTTTTGGAATACTGATATTTGCCAATGTGCTTGCCGGAGCTGAAGCTCTTGTAATAGTATTTGGATTTTACGCTATACTATCAGGAGTATTAATGATAATTCTTTCTTTCAAAGTAAAAGGATTAAAAAATTAATTTCCGTTTGTTAAATTATTTTATACTCCGTGAATAATTTTTTTACGGAGTTTTTTTTTATTTTTTGTTACGAATTTTATATTCAATCTTATTGATATCATATTGACAATAACAACTATAATGTTATATTTGCAAAAATTATTTTTAATCAAATTAATATTTTTTGAGAATAGCATTAGCGTTCAACGTTAAAAAAGAAAACGAAAGTATACTTTCGGATTCAGATGAATCCTTAAAAATCTTATCCCCCAAAACTGACTTCAGAAAATATCTCAGTGAAAATCTGATCAACAATTATCCTGAAAGACTTGACGATACATACGCCGAATGGGATTCGGAAGAAACGATTACGGCTGTGAAATCGGCTCTGGAAGCGGACGGACACGATGTCACGCTTGTGGAAGGCGACAGCGATGCTTATGAAAAATTTAAATCGATACGACCGGAATTTGTTTTTAATGTTGCTGAAGGTCTGAACGGAGTGTCAAGAGAATCACAGATTCCTTCCATGCTTGAAATGCTGAATATTCCTTTTACCGGAAGCGATTCCGTTACGAACGGAATATGTCATGACAAATCGCGATGCAAAGAAATTTTATCCTATTACAATATTCTTAATTCAAAATTTTTTATTACCGATGCTATTCACAAAACCGAAAAGGATTTAACTTTTCCGAAATTTATTAAACCGCTTCATGAAGGTTCATCAAAAGGAATATTCAATTCATCGGTTGTAAGAAACTGCGCAGAGTTAAGAAATGAAATATTAAGAATAAAGGATTGTTATGACCAGCCATCACTTGTGGAAGATTTTCTCGAAGGAAAAGAATTTACGGTTGCTATGCTCGGAAACGGAAATGATGTTAAAGTTCTGCCGATTGTAGAAATTAATCTTGACTCCGTTCCTGAAGGGTTCAATAAAATTTATTCCTATGAAGTGAAATGGTTTTTTGATACAAGGGAAAGCAAACTGGATATATTCAGATGCCCCGCGGATATAGATGAAAAATTATACAGCAGAATCGAATCGGTCTGCAAAGCGGCGTATAAAGTATTAAGACTAAGAGACTGGGCTCGGATAGACGTCCGGCTTGACGGTGACGGTAATCCGAATATAGTAGAGATCAATCCTCTTCCGGGCATATTGCCGGACCCCGCGGATAATTCATGTTATCCTAAAGCAGCAAGAGAAGCCGGAATGGATTATAATACAATGATCAATGCAGTACTCGGAGCTGCGGTTAAAAGAATTAGAAACGGATTTAATTTATAATCAGAAATGAAAATTAATATAATTTATAACGATCCGACGCAGTATTCTACCGGCAGGATTTATGATGACGGTGTTACGGATATTGATAAGATAGAAGAGCCGATAGACATGAGCGAATACGGAGTTCTCGATGAACTAAAGTCTGTTCAGCGGGCGCTCATACCTACAGGTCATCAGACCAAGATCACTGCGGTTGCGCTTGATGTTTATAAATTAATAGATGAACTCAGAGATGACAGACCTGATATGATTTTTAATCTTTGCGAATCTCTTGACGGTGATCCTACTCAGGAAATGAATATTGCTGCATTGTTTGAGATTCTTAAAATACCATATACAGGATCGCGGGCACTTACACTGGGTCTTGCTCTGAATAAATGGCGGGTAAAGGAAATTCTTAATTATTATGAAATTCCTACTGCGCCTCATTATGTCTGCTCAAATTCCGGTGAGTTCAGAAATAACGGATATTCGAAACTGAAGGATAAATTTCCGCTGATAGTAAAACCTTCAAGAGAAGACGCAAGCATTGGAATAGAAAATAAGTCAGTAGTATATAATGACAGTGAGCTGAAGGAAAGAATAGAATTTATACTTGATGAACATAAACAGCCGGCGCTCGTGGAGCAGTATATAGACGGAAGGGAAATTAACGTAAGTGTAGTAGGTAATGTAAAAAAAGATGAAAGCGATCTGATAGTCTTTCCGGTATCGGAAATTGATTTCAGCAATATGCCTGATGATTATCAGAAGATAGTTAGTTATAACAGCAAATGGATGTATAAGACAGTAGAGTTTGCGGGAACTAAAGCGGTGTGTCCTGCAAAGAATATTTCCCCGGAGCTTGAAGAAAGAATAAAAGAGACTGCAAAGAAAGTTTACAGAATAATCGGAGCGTCTGATTATGCAAGAGTGGATTTTAGGGTAAAGGATAATGTGCCGTATGTGCTTGAGATGAATCCTAACCCGGATATAGCTTCTGATGCGGATGAAGATACGGGATTTACAAGGAGCGGAAAGGCGTACGGGTGGAGTTATGAGGAGCTGATACAGAGGATAATCGGGTTTGCGTGTGAGAGGTGGGGGGTATGACGGAATTGTATTCCGTCATGCGGTTTAAAGTAATGCCGCAGCTTAATTTTGCTGTGTATGAAGTTAGCATAAACCGCCACTTGCAGTTACATCGAATACAGAATTTGAATTTAAAAGTATTTAATATTTAATTTTGATCAGAACTCTGATACAGGATGACAGGGAAAAGATCATTTGCATTCTTAAAGATACGCGGAATTTTTCTGATGACGAAATTGATATTGCAGTTGAACTTTTGGATGTTTATCTGAATAATCCGGTTCAGAAAGACTATGAAATTTTTGTTGATGAGGATGTTAATATCAGAGGTTATGTCTGCATTGGACCAAGACCTCTTACGGAAGGGACATACGACCTTTACTGGATTGCAGTCAATCCTTCTGTTCAGTCTTCAGGAGTCGGAAGCGGATTGATAAATTTTATAGAGGGTCATATAAAAAATAAAAACGGAAGACTCGTACTTATTGAAACTAGCGGCAAAGAATCTTATGAAAAGGAAAGAAGATTTTATGAGAAAAATAATTATAGGTTACTAGTTAATATAAAGGATTTTTATAAACCCGGAGATGATCTTATAGTTTACGGGAAATATCTTAATTAATTTTGTGATCAGATTTTTTCTGATCTCAGCTGACAATAGATTTTTAAAATGAAGGTTAAACAATGCTTGTTTTTTTTATAAGCATGTTATCTTAAAAAACTAAAAAGGAGAAATAATGGAACTCTGGCAGGAAATGATCAGAAACAGCGTCAGCTCTGTAGATCATCTTGTTGAGAAATTCAGCATTGAAAGAGAAACAGCGGAAAAGCTCGATGAATTTTTTCAGGCGAGGATAAATCCGTATTACCTTTCTTTAATCAGATATCCCGGCGATCCCATATGGCTTCAGTGTGTACCTGATATTGCGGAACTTGAAGATATTGATTCAGAAGAAGATCCGCTTAATGAAGACGACATGAGCCCGGTTCCCAATATTACTCACAGATATCCTGACAGAGCTTTGTTTCTTGTTACTTCACAATGCGGACTTTACTGCAGATTCTGTACCAGAAAAAGAAAAGTCGGAGATCAGAGTAAAATATCTATGAGAACTCTGGAGTCTGCTTTTCAGTATCTGGAATCACACCCGGAGATCAGTGATGTAATTTTATCCGGAGGAGATCCGCTAATGCTTACTGATAATATGCTGGAAAAAATAATTTTCAGACTGAGACAGATAAAACACATTCAGATTATAAGGCTTGGTACTAAAATGCCCTGTGTACTCCCGCACAGGATTACTCCGCAACTGTGTGAAATGCTAAAAAAATATCATCCGATTTATGTTAATACGCATTTTAATCATCCGTGGGAACTGACAGATGAAAGCAAGAGAGCATGCGCAATGCTCGTAGATTCAGGTATCCCTGTAGGTAATCAGTGTGTTTTGATGAAAGGCGTAAATGATAATGCAGATGTCATGAAAGATCTTATGAAAGGTTTACTTGCAATGAGAGTCAGACCTTATTATATTTATCAGGCGGATCTGACCAAAGGAGCTAACCATTTCAGAACTCCTCTTAAAACCGGTCTTGAGATAATGGATAAATTAAGAGGTCATATCTCCGGTCTTGCCGTTCCGCATTTTGTCGTTGATGCGCCGGGAGGCGGCGGAAAAATTCCGTTACTTCCGGATTATGTGATCTCTAAAGATGATGAAAAAATTGTTCTGCGAAATTTCAAATATAACATTTATGAATATCCTGAAATAGACGGTGATGCCAATTCAAACAATGCTGACCTTTTTATGCGAAGGAAAAAAATCCGCAGGAGATCAGTCAGCAAGAAGGATAAGATAAGAAAAATTAATATACCCGTACTGAATAATTCCTGAACTTAAAAGAGTTCTCATACAAAAACCCGGCTCTCTGAGTCCGGGTTTTTTTTTTATATAAAGTTGAAACCTTTGTGAATATTATAAGTCATAACCTTTAGAATTATTAAATACTTTAAAATGACTGAAGCCGTTATTATTCTGATTACATTTCTGATATTATTTGTAATGTCTTTGGTAAAATCAAAATATTCAAAAAATTAAAATTCGCTGAAAAGCGGAAAGGAGTTATCTAAAATGCATGGTGTAGTAGAAGAGTTTATCCCTGTAGTAGCGATTGTTTTTACTTTCGGAATACCGGGTATCATTTTATTCTGGTGGATCTATACAAAGCACAGGGAAAAAATGAGACTGATTGAAAAAGGTTTATCGCCGGAAGAAGTAAAAGCTTATTTTGCCGAAAATACTAAACCGAAAAACCCTTACAGCTCTCTGAAGTTCGGTCTGATACTTCTCTTCTTCGGGATTGGTATATTTCTGGCAAATGTAGCTGAAAGTATTTATGATGTGGAAGAAGGCGTAATGATGGGAATTATTGTAACATTCATTGGTCTGGGATTCCTTATATACTTTTTAGTTGTAAGCTCAAAAACAAAAAGCGAATCCTCGGTCAATCAGTGATTTTTAAATTAGAAGAAAAAATTATCATTATGAAATTATCATTTATTTTTATTGTCTTATTAACATTCTTTATGAACGGATGTGGGCTGCTCTCTAAAAAATACGTGAAGTCAGATAAAGAAGTCCACAGGGTTTCCGCTGTAGGCAAGAAAACATTATTGATCGAAAATATAAACGGCAATATCAGCTTTGTCAGTTCTTCTGATTCCGGAATTGTAAAGATTGTTGCGGAAAAGGAAATTAAAGTTAAGAAAAAATATCTTAATACTCCGTTTGATGAAATTACAATTGAAATAGATTCAACAGGAAATGAAATAAAAATTGAATCTATTATTAATAATAAAGGAAGAGATGACGGATTCAATTTTAATTTCGACAGAAAACAGAAAGTTGATTATGAAATTTCTGTACCTGAAGGAATCTCAATTTCTGTTGAAAATGTGAACGGGAAAATATCAGCTGACAATATTTCAAATGATCTGAAAATTGATCAGGTGAACGGCAGCGTCGATCTGGATAATTATTCCGGACTACTCGAATGCGACCTGACCAACGGTTCATTTTCAGGAGTTATAGATTCCACAAAAGGTATTAATATTAATGTAATTAACGGAAGCGTTACTCTGAATCTAAGTAATTACATAAGTGCGCGCGTAAATGCTCAGTCTGAGAACGGAAAAATAAGTACTGACAATCTGAAATTCTCTGACATGATTCAGGAAAAGAAATCATTTAAGGGAAATCTGGGAACAGAAGATAACAGGTCAGAGATAATTATAAAAACAGTTAACGGGAAGATTGTTTTCACGGGGAATAAGGAAATTTAATCACTGTTTGATTTTAAAATTTGATTTTTGCAATTTGTCTGTATTAATAAAAGGTATAATCCAATGATTCTGTCTGATTCTGAGATAATAAAAAAAATTAACGAAGGAGACACTGCTTCATTCAGGATCATAGTAGATGAATTAAAGGACAAAGCATTATCTTTAACCATGAAAATTCTGAAAAACAGGGAAGATGCCGAAGATTGTCTGCAGGAATCATTCCTTAAACTCTTCAGGTCCATTTCATCTGGTAAGTTTGAAGAGAGATCAAAACTGTCAACATATTTTTACACAATAGTTTATAATACAGCAGTGGATAATTATAAAAAATTAAAATCACGAAGATTCAGTATAGTTTCTATAGATGTCGAAGGATCAAGTTTTGAAGAAGGCGATGATCTGCTGCGAAAGTATTATGATGCAAAAATTGAGAAAAGTGAGTTTGATGATAAGTATGACCTGAGCACTGAAAGTAAAATATCAGAGTCCGAAATAAAGCAGATCATTAGTGACTATATTAATTCTATTCCGGAACAGTATTCAGTCATTTTAACAATGTTCTATATTAATGATCTTTCTCATGACGATATTGCCGGAATACTTAAGCTACCGCTCGGAACTGTCAAAAACAGAATTTTCCGCGCAAAGAGTAAATTAAAAGAAATCATTTTAAAAAAATTTTCCGAAGAGGAAATTCTTCAGTATGTATGAAAAAATTTAGTTTTACTATTAAAAATTTTTACAGTATTTTTAACACGATGCCGGACGGTAATAATAAAAATATTGATTCTTATCTCGATGATAACATAAGACAGTCTCTGAAGTCAAAAACTTCTGATGATTTTTCTTTTGAAATGATGAAACGGGTCGAGATTGAAAAAGAGTTTGCCAGGCAGGACAGAAAAACAGACAATGTTGCAAAGTTTGTTATCGGCAGTTTGCTTGCCGCTATGATAATATTATCTGTAGGTATTCCGCTTCTTTTCGGAGTTTCGGATACAGACCAAAGTCCCGGCTTTTTCAGTATGCTGACGGATAATCTTACAGACGCTATTGAATATTTCAGTATTATTACGGCTGAAAATCTTGGAATAGCATTTAACTTAAAAACATTGTCCGTTATTATTGTTTCATCTGTCTTTATTTTTCTTTTTTCAAAAGCTGACAAGCTGTTATTGAAAAAGTTTTAAATATCCGGAGTCATAGATTTTATTCTCAAACTTGTTTCACCATGAAAAAAGTTTTTAATTAGTACTCTATAAATCCCCTGTTAATACTGTTCACTTTTCTTCCGGTCCTTCTGAATACGCCAATTCCTTCACGACTTCCCCCTTCATTTGTATTGCCTTCTATCGTAGTAAGATATCCGCCGTTAACTGATTCTACTATACCCGTATGACCTAATCCTCCGCCGTATGACATTATAAATACCTGACCCGGCTTTATCAGAGAAGGATTAGCTGTGGCTGCTGCTGATGTTATTTTCTTACCTTTAGTATTATTCCAGTGATTAAGCACTCCGGCAGTTTTATAAACAGGATTTTTTATACCGGTGCTTTTTGATACTTCGTCAAAACACCAGTACACAAAAGCAGCACACCATGCGTAACCTTTTCCCAGTCCTACGCTTTTAAGGTAAGCGTCCACTTCAGGTCCGCTGTTGCTGCCTCTCGGCTTTTCAACAACTCCGATCTGACTTTTTGCTTTTGCAAGAACCTTTTTTGCAAACTCCGGCAATGGTCCCGGTTCCGGTCCGATAGACTTTAAACTAAACAACGTCGCCCACGTGATAGGACCTACTTTACCGTCAACAATCAAAGGTCTTCCCTGCTGATCAGTAAATCTGCTCTGAAAAAGTTTGACGGCATTGAAAGTCTTTGGACCGTATCCGCCGTCCACGTCTACCGGCCCGCATCCGTTCTCATTTAATTTCTTCTGAATTTCTTTTACAATTTTTTTATCTTTCTCTCCTTTGACAATTACTCTTTTTGGATATTCCATTATTTTAAATTTTTTAGATTTATAAAAAAGTTAAATCAAAATAGATAAATGACATATTAATTTCAATAAGCGTAACTACTCAATACTTAAAATTATTAGTCCAATAACATTTTTAATGATTGATTTATTTCTAAGGAAAATTATTACTGCCGGTATTAATTCACATACATTAAACCGTAATTGAGTTTTTATTATCAAACAGCTGTGAATTTAAATAAATAAAATTTTTTAAAATTTCCTGCAGAATTGTTTCGACAACGAATTTTATATTTAAACTTCAAATCATTTAAGTTATAATTGATAAACCAATATTCTTACTTTTTAAAATTGAGAAACCGATCTGTCTTATTCATAAAAAACATGGTAAGTCTCAGATGCATAAGTGATTTAGAGAATATTCTGAGTAATCTGGAAAGCGTTAAGGTTCTGAATATATCACTTGGTAAAGCTGAGATTTTTTATGATGAGGAAAAGATCTCCGCAGAGGAAATCTCAGCCGAACTTTCCAGAAATAACTTTCAGATCATCAGCGACAGAAATATTCAGTTAGTGGAACAAATTAAGAACGCCTGTATTGAATTGATCTATTTCGGCAATAATACCAACTCGCTGATCAGAAATTCCGAATATCTGAGTGAAAGATTAAATTTACAGTATTCCTATATCAGTAAATTCTTTTCTGAAAATACCAATACTACACTTGAAAAATTTTTAATAAAAGTTAAAATAGAAAAAGTAAAAGAGCTGTTAAGTTATAATGAAATGACATTAAGTGAAATTGCATATATGATGGGATACAGCAGTGTTCAGTATCTAAGTAATCAGTTCAGACAAATAACCGGAGTTTCTGTTACCGAGTACAGGCACGGCGCAGATATAAAAAGAATACCTCTTGAAAATCTTCTGCTGTAAATTACCTACCGCTGTAATCTTATAACAAATTGTATTTAAACTGTAACAATTTATTTCTTCATGTTTTATAGTTTTGTATAACAATTATAAATATGAAAATAAAAAATAATATAGCAATAAGTGATTCGGGTTTTATTTTTAATCCGGCTACAGGTGATTCATTTTCTGCAAATCCTGTCGGTCAGAAGATTTTTAAAATGCTTCAGACCTCAGCAACCGAAGAAGAGATAACAGCTGATATTCTCGAAACTTATCAGATTGACAAAGTTCATTTTGAAAAGGATTTTTATGATTTTATTAATGTACTGAAAAAGTACAAACTCCTGGAGGAAATTGAAAAAGACTGATATCACAATTGCAGTTACCGGTCTTAACGCAATTGACAGTCCGGGACCCGGTATCTCAGTAATCAGAGCAATAAGGAAAAGCAATTTTTATAATCCGCGCATTATAGGTCTTTCATATGATACAATGGAACCCGGCATTTATATGCATGACCTGGTTGATAAATCTTATCAAATCCCGTTTCCTTCTGTCGGAACAGATAATCTTCTTTTCAGATTAAAGGAAATTAATGACAAGGAAAAAATTGATGTTATAATACCAAACTTTGACGCCGAACTGTTCAATTTCATAAAATTGGAAAAAAGACTTCTGGAACAATGTAATATAAGAATGTTCCTTCCTTCAATGAAACAGTTTGAAGAAAGACAGAAAGCAAACCTTTATGAATTCGGGAAAAAATATAATCTGAAAGTTCCTAAGAATAAAACAATATATTCTCTGAATGATATTAATAAAATAGAATATGAATTTTCATTTCCCGTTGTAGTTAAAGGAAAATACTATGATGCTAAAGTAGCTTATAATAAAGATCAGATCGCGGAACATTTTAACAGAATAAGCATCAAGTGGGGACTTCCGATAATAATTCAGGAATATGTTTTCGGTTCGGAAGTTAATGTCACTGCAATAGGCGACGGGACGGGAAAAACTATCGGGGCTGTACCGATGAGAAAACAGTATATAACCGATAAAGGAAAAGCATGGTCAGGAATTTCACTCGATGATGATAAACTCTTAAAAATTACATCAGATCTAATCAAGTCAACTAAATGGAAAGGATCAATGGAACTTGAATTTATCAAGACTTCAAATGATGAATATTTTTTACTTGAAATAAATCCCCGGTTTCCGGCATGGGTTTATCTTGCTGTCGGCTGCGGTCAGAATCATCCGGATGCGCTGCTTAAAATGGCTCTGGGAAAAAAAGTAAACGCTTTCCCAAAACATGAAACGGGAAAAATGTTCATAAGGTATTCCTATGATATGATTATAAATTTAAAAGAATTTGAAAAAATCTCAACTTCAGGAGAATTATAAATGAAAAAACAGCAGTATGAAAGACCTGTTTTACAGTTACTGAATTCAGGCACTATGAACAAATACGGGACAAAGACTGAGTATGCGCCTTTTACGCATATTGACGGCGCAAGCATTCAAGATCTTACGGATAAATTCGGTTCCCCCCTTTTTGTAGTTTCCGAAAAAAAAATCAGATCAAATTTTAAGGATGCAAACCGTTCATTTAAAACACGGTATCCGAAAGTACAGTTTGCCTGGTCATACAAAACAAATTATCTGAATGCGGTATGCAATGTATTTCATCAGGAAGGCTCATGGGCGGAAGTAGTTTCCGGATTTGAATACAGTAAAGCGCTTAATAACGGCGTACCCGGAAGTAAGATTATTTTCAACGGACCGGATAAAACTGATGAAGATCTTCGCACTGCAATTATGAATAATTCTCCGATTCATATTGATCATCTGGACGAACTGTACATGCTGCAGGAAATTTCCGAAGAGACCGGCATAAGACCAAAAGTCGCTATCAGAGTGAATATGGATACCGGCATTTATCCGATGTGGGACAGATTCGGATTTAATTATGAAAACGGTCAGGCATGGGATGCAATTAATAAAATCATGCTGAATGATAAACTTGATCTGGTCGGATTGCACTGCCATATCGGCACTTTTATGCTTGCTCCGAATGCATATTCAATTGCTGCAGCAAAACTTTCTGATCTTGCTTTAAACATAAAGTATAAATACAAAAGGAATATTCAGTATATCGATATGGGCGGCGGTTTCCCGTCGAAGAATACTCTGAAAGGTTCTTACCTTCTTGGCATAGACACTGTCCCGACTATAGATCAGTTTGCTGAGGCAATTTGCTCATCAATTCTAAACGCAGGATTTCTGGAGGAAGAGCTTCCGCTGCTTATTCTAGAAACAGGAAGAGCGCTGATTGATGACGCCGGATATCTTATAGGAAGCGTGATCTCAAACAAAAGATTATCAGACGGAAGAAGAGCTGTCATTATGGACTTCGGTGTGAATATAATGTTTACCTCATTTTGGTATGATCATAAGATCACGCCGGCTCAGGAGTTCAGTGATTTTACTGAAGACATGGTGCTTTACGGACCGCTTTGTATGAATATAGATGTAATCAGAGAGCATGTAACTCTGCCGCTGCTTAAAAGAAATGATAAAGTCGTTGTCCATACTGTCGGCGCATATAATATGACACAATGGATGCAGTTCATTTCATTAAGACCGGCTGTTGTCATGATTGATAAGAAAGGTGTACCTCATGAAATCAGAAAACGCGAATCAATAAATTCAATTGAATCTGAAGAAATAGTACCTGAATATTTAAAGACATTCAGTTTAAACGGAATTGAAAAAAGAACAGGCTAAGGAATATTTATATTTCTATTTTGAAGGCATAATTAACAGTTACTCACGTGTTTTCTTTTCTAAAAGTAAAATCTTTGCTTTCATTATTATTGTTGCAACGTTTATCAATCCCGCATCGGGTCTAAGCGGGCTGATAAGTCTTGCCGCTACGCTTTTATTTGCTGTATGGTTTGGTTATGACAAAATTTTTATAAGGGACGGTTATTACGGATTCAATTCGCTTCTGACAGGTTTAGCGCTTGGCGTTTACTATGAATTCTCTCCGGCATTCATTTTTGTTCTTTTGTTTGCATCAATGCTGACTCTATTGATAACAGTCTGGCTTGCCGTATTCCTCGGTTACTATAACATCCCTTTTCTTACAATGCCGTTTCTTCTCAGCACATGGATTTCAATTCTTAGTATCAGAACATTTAAGGCAATTGAATTAAGCGAACGCGGAATTTATGTCTTCAATGAAGTTCAGAATTTCGGCGGAGTTTATCTTTTGAAATTCTATGATCAGATCATTAGTCTGAATATTCCGTTTGTCATCGACGCATATCTCAAATCACTCGGGGCTATTTTTTTTCAGTATAATATTTTTGCAGGTTTTATAATTGCAGCAGGAATTCTTTATTATTCCAGGATTGCATTTTCTCTTTCACTTGTCGGATTTTTCTCCGGTTACTTTTTTTATTTTTTTCAGAAAGCTGAATTCTCGGATGTGTATTACAGCTATATCGGATTTAATTTCATCCTGACCGCTGTTGCGCTCGGAGGATTTTTCTTTGTTCCGTCCGGAAAAACTTTTTTACTTGTTATAATTGCAAGCCCCCTCGTTGCCGTTATACTCAGCGCATTCAGCTATATATTCAATATTATACAGCTTCCGATTTATTCTCTTCCTTTTTCTCTTATTGTAATTCTCTTTATTTTTGCCATGAGCAGCAGGTTAACTCCCAAAGGAATTAACTATGTTACAAATCAGCAGAACTCCCCAGAGAATAATTTATACAAATATGCAAACAGGATTGAGAGATTTCAAAGGGATACTTATTATCATTTCCAGCTTCCGTTTTACGGAAAATGGTTTGTATCGCAGGGCATTAACGGAAAGATCACTCACATGGAAGACTGGAAATATGCATGGGATTTTGTAGTGAAAGATGAATCCGGCAGGACTTTTAACAATACGGGAACATCGCTGAATGATTTTTACTGTTTCAATCTTCCCGTATTAGCATCTGCTGCAGGTTATGTTTCGGAAGTCGTAAATGATGTTGAAGATAATGAGATTGGCGGAGTTAATATTTCTGAGAACTGGGGAAATACTGTTGTAATTAAACACGATAATTTCCTTTACAGTAAAGTTTCACATCTCAGGAAAAACAGTATCAGATTAAAGAAAGGTGATTATGTGAAAAAAGGTGACATTCTGGGACACTGCGGAAATTCAGGCAGATCTCCGGAGCCGCATCTGCATTTTCAAATTCAGTCCAGTGATCTTATTGACGGTAAGACAATTAAATATCCTTTCTGTTATTACCTTTTGGAAAAAGACAATGAAAATCTTTTCAGGTCTTTCGATTACCCGGAAGAGGGTGAAACGGTTATGAAAGTTCAAAGCACAAATCTTATAAGGGAATCTTTCAGATTTTCTCCCGGCACAGTTATGAATTTTGAATCTGAAAATGAAAAAGGAGAAAAGCAAAAAGTAAAATGGGAAGTATTCGTAGATGCTTATAACTATCCTTATATTTACTGTTACAATTCAAAATCATTCGCATATTTTATAAACAATGAAACGCTTCATTACTTTACTGACTTTACAGGAGACAGAAAATCACTATTGTATTATTTTTATTTGGCAGCGAATAAAATACTTCTCGGATATTATGATAATATGGAAATCAAAGACAAACTTCCTCTTTCAGGCATTTATTCCGGTCCGTTAAAAATACTGCAGGATTTTATAGCTCCGTTTTATATTTTTCTGAAAGCGGATTATTCTTTTTCATTTAAATATATTGATAATGAATTAAACCCTTCTGAGATCGTAATTTCCTCACAGGCAGTTACCGGATTCGGTAAAACCATAAACAGAAAATTAGACTTTGAATTAACTTTAATTAATAACAATTTAAAAAAAATATTAATATCAGACGGCAAAAAAAACATATCGGCGGAATACATTTCCTGATCATTATTTTGTTTATGATTTCCTTTTCTGAAGTCAGATCTCAGAGCGATTCAGCTTTGAATAACGCTGAAAAGATTTCTTATGATCTTTTCAGCAAAGGAAAATGGAACGAGCTTATCTCGTTTTCAGAAAACGCATTAAAGAAAAATATTGATTTTATTTTTCTGGGAGTCAGACTTGGTATCGCATATTATGAAACGGAGAAATACTTTGATGCAATTGTCCATTTAAAAAAAGCTTTTGACCTCGGATATGAAACTCCTTCTGCAATTGAATATCTGTATTACTCATATCTTCAGGCTGGCAGACAGGAAGATGCTGATTTTTATTTTTACCGGCTTCCTAAAAATAAAAGAGACAGAATAAAGCCGCAGGATAATTCATTTATGAATAAATTTTATGCAGACGGAGGGTTCGGATTCAGCAATGATAAAAGTAAAAATGAAAACACTGATATTGACGGGAGCGATAATATATACGGAGAGCAGCTTATTAACAAAAACTATTTTTTTATCAGCCTGGGTTTTAAGCAGCTTCCTCTGAGATGGCTGAATTTAACATATAACTATAATTATCTGGATCTGAAAAAAGCAAAGGTAATAAAATATAATGATGTCAGTATCACTGATGACTACAAGCAGCAGCAGCAGCAGTTCTATCTTAAATTTGATATCAGAGCGGGAGACGGTTTTGTTATAAGTCCATCAGGTCATTATGTCTTTGTAAAGGATAAAACCATTTATGCGGATTATGACAGCGCGACTTTCAGCTATAATGCGCAGACTATGAGTTATGATTCATTGAAATATTATTACAGCATACTTCAAAGAGAAAATATTCAGGATGATTACGTAATTTCCCTCTCGCTGTCCAAACAGTTTTATATTTACAAAACAGCTCTGCACGGCAGTTACTCGTTTCTTAACGGAAGCAATCAGACTCAGCTCGGAGCAAATATGACTTTTTATCCGAAAAAGAAAAATACTCTTTATACATTTTCAGATATAACTCTTCACAGTCAGAATGATGTAACGAATTTAATTTTCTTTCAGTCAGCAGGCGGCAAACTTTATAAAGATCTGTGGGGTGAAGTCTTTGCGGCTTTCGGCAGAATGAATAATTACAATGAGCAGAACGGTGCGCTTGTATTTAATAATCCGGATGTGACCGTTTTTAAATTCGGCGCAGAGTTTAATTATTATTTCAGTAAAAATATTTCAGCATCGCTTGTGTACGTTAATCAGCAGAGAGAAAAAAAGTATCTGACATATTCGTTATCAGGATTCAGTAACAATCTTCCTGTTACTTATCCTGAATTAGTTGATCTTAAATATTCAGTTAATACAATCCTCGGAGGTTTTAAAATTTATTTTTAATAATAATCATAATAACATGAAGACATTTAAAATGTATTATAAATTATTTTTTTTCCTTTTCACAGCGTTTCTTATTAATGTAAATACGTCATTATCACAAAATGATCCCGTTACGGAAGCATTCTCTAAAAGCCTGAAAAACGAAGCGATTCCGGATTATACTCAGGCGATAAAAGATATCCGGGAAGTTTATCTTGCTGATTCCTATGAAATGAATCTCAGACTCGGTTGGCTTTATTATAAAAGTGAAAACTATAACGAATCTATGAATTATTACCAGAAGGCAATTGATCTAATGCCTTATTCCATTGAAGCAAAACTTGGATATAACCTTCCTGCATCGGCTGCTAATCTCTGGGATAAAGTAATTGAAAATTATGATAAGATACTTCTGCAGGATCCGCAGAATACTTTTGTAAATTATCAGCTTGGAAATATTTATTACTACAGACAGGAATATTCCAAAGCCAGTTCGCTTTTTGAAAAAGTAGTGAATTTGTATCCGTTCGGATATGATGCACTGTTAATGTATGCTTGGACAAACTATCAGCTCGGACTTTACAGGGAAGCAAAAATTTTATTTAATAAAGTTCTTATGCAGAGTCCCGGTGACGCTTCTGCGCTTGAAGGACTCGGACTCATTAAATAGGAACTGATAAAATTCATTTTAGAAGTATTAAACGATTTATCATTGCAGTATTTTCGAATTCCATTCTGCAAAAATAAAGACCTCCGGGCAGATCGCTGCCGTTAAACTCAATATGATATTTTCCTTCTTTCCTAATATCATTTAAAAGAATTGCGACTTCTTTACCCAGAATGTTATAAACTTTTATATTTACAAATCCGCGCCGGGGAATTGAAAAACTGATCTGCGTGACCGGATTAAAAGGATTAGGATAATTTGTGAGTGATGAGATACTTTTTACACTTTTTTTATTTTTAAAAATCTCTGCAGATTGAAGGATAATGTCTTTCTCTGAATATAAGATACTTCCGTTTTCTCCAAATGCATAAATACCCGCACCGTCATAATTTAAAGATAGTATATTATTGTTTGTAATTAAGTTTATTTTTTGCCAGCTGACTCCTGCATCTTCTGAAAAAATCATGGTTCCTTTATTTCCGGCTGATATGACATTCAGATCATCAGTGAATAAAACTGAATTAAGATTTTTAAATTGAATGGGGCTGATGTAATGCCAGCTTTTCCCGCCGTCTGAGGTTCTGAATATCACTCCGTTTTCTCCGGTGATAATTCCCGTTCCGCTCCGGTTAAAAATTACTGCGTGAAGATCATAAGGCGTCAGATTTTTTATATTCCAGCTTACTCCGCCGTCATAAGTTGTTGCTGTACTTCCGTTGCCGCCAACGGCAAATCCGGTCATATAATCCTTAAAGTATATATCCCGAAACATTCCTTCACCCGGATTTTGGAAAATAATTTTCCAGCTTAATCCTCTGTCAGTTGTTTTATATATGATCCCTTTCCCGGAATTCTCAATTCCGCCGGCTAAGAATCCGCTGTATTTATCTTTGAAAAAAATTTTATTAACTGCTATACACTTTACTGGCGGAGAAATTTCCATCCAGAAATCACCGCCGTCTGTTGTCCGGAATAACTTTCCTTTATTACTGCATACAAATCCTGTAAGCGGATCTGAAAACGTTACGCTGTTTAAAATTATATCCTTTGATATAAAAATTTTTTCCCATTCCGGAGAGCCGGCTTTTTTTCTCATTATCAGACCGCTGTCACCGGTGCAGTAAATCACGCTTTTATCTGTTACATAGCTGTCATTAAGATTACAATTATTTCCCGAAAGATTAACTAAATCTTTTCCGATGCCCGGCATTTTCAAAACTCTGCCTCCGTTTCCCGATAATAATATATTATGATTATCATAGTAAAAGACATCTTTGAAAATTTCCGTTTTCAGATAACTGAATCTCTGTGAAGAGTCTGCATTCCAGCTGCTGCCTTCGTCAGTTGTCCATAGTATAGTTCCGAGGTCTGTAACTATAAATCCGCTGTCCGCATTTTCAAAATCCATTGCTCTTACAAGATCAACGCTGCCTCCGAAGAGATAGTGAAGACCGAGAGAATTTCTCTGCCAGTAATTTCCGCCGTCATTTGAGAAATAAAAATCTCCTGATGGGGAATTTCCCGCTGCATAAATTTTATTACTGTCTATATACTTGATTCCGGTAATCTGAGTCGCCGGCAGTATGCCTGCATTCAGCGCATTCCAGCTGATCCCGCCGTCTGTTGTTTTTATGATAATATTATACCCGCCGCAAACGCCTGTCAATTCATCTATAAAGCTTATACAAAAAAGCGGTAAACCGGTTTGGGCATTTATGCTTGTCCAGTTTTTCCCGCTGTCAGCGCTCCTCATTATAAATCCGTTTAATCCGCATATAAAATAATTATTGCCCGCAATATCAATGTCATGTAAATCCGGCATAGAAAAACCTGTTACATTTTCCCAGTTGATTCCGCCGTCTTCAGTTCTCGAAAGTACACCGTTTTTACCGGCGGCGATTCCGTTAACGGTATTGAGAAATTTTATTTTGTGAATGTTATTCTCAGTTCCTGATGAAAGTTTCTCCCAGTTTTTTCCTCCGTCAGTAGTTTTTAAAATGCATCCTAAATCACCTGCGGCAAATCCGGTTTGCTCGTTTATAAATTCTACAGAGTTTAATGTATTTCCTGCCGGAAGAGGATGTTGCCAGTGCCATTCGCTTTGGGAAAAAACTGACACTCCTGATAAAAATATAAACGTAAAAGAAAACTGCACAATTCGTACAGCAGAATACATAATTTCAATAACTCTTTTCATAATGATCATCTCCTTTAATTAATACCGGTTCAAATTATTTAAGCTGATGCCTAATGTCAAATGTTAATATTCTTCAGTTGTGAAAAGCGATTATCAATATTTATAATGTTTAACATTAATTTGCCGGAATTAAAACAATACCGAGTTTTTATTTATAAATTTCTATTGAGATTGATTAGTTTTGCAAATGCAGAAAAGGATTCTGATAGTCCGGACAGACAAGGTCGGAGATGTGGTAATGATAACTCCTGTGATTAGGGAGTTACGAAAGAAATTCCCGGATTCATTTATTGGTGTACTTACGAATGAAAATTCTTCTGATGTATTAACAGGAAATCCGAATCTTGATGTGATCATAAAAGACAGTATGAGGAAAGATACTTTTACGAAAGTTGTAAAAGAGCTAAGATCATATAAATTCACTGACGGACTTCTCATTATGCCGACAGAGCGGGCGGCTTATCAGATGTTTCTGGCAGGAGTTAGAAACCGCATAGGCGTCGGAAGAAAGCTTTACGAAGTTATTACATTAATGAAAAGCGTATCGAGAAATAAATACATTCCTCTCCGTCATGAAGCTGACTACTGTATGGATCTTGCAAGAAAACTCGGCGTTGTTACGAATGATCTTACTCCTGAGATTTTCTTGAGTGATGAAGAAATTATGGAAGGATTTGAGATACTAAACAGTATCGGATGTAAAGAGGACAGTGAAAAAATTATAATTCACACCGGCTCGGGAAATTCATCACGCAACTGGAGTGAAGAAAAGTATTCTTTACTGATAAAGGAAATAATCCGGATTAAACCATCATCACAAATTATTCTTACAGCTAAGGAAATGACTTCATCATTTCGAAATAAAATCAACGCATTGAAAAACAGTAATATTTTTTTTGCAGATCAGTCAGTCCGCAGGTTAAGAGATTTAATAAAGATCATTTCTAACTCTGATCTCCTGATAGCTTCATCCACCGGTCCGCTTCATATTGCGTCAGCGCTGAATATAAAGACCGTCGGACTATATTGTCACAGACCGATGAATTGCGCTAAACACTGGGGTGCTTTGGGAAATATCGCTGTCAATCTGGAAGTCAGTAAGGAATTCTGTGATCTGAACTGCAGCAGCGATAAGGAAGTTTGTAATTTTGAAAACGGCATTGAGATAAGCGAAGTCATCAGAAATATCGGCTTAAAATGACATAAAATTTTAACTTTTATTTAATATATATCATTTTAAATTGCAAACTATTCTTAAACTTAATTAAAAAAGCGCAAAATGAAATTTAAAAATCTAGGTTTAACAAAATACTTTTTATTATCACTGTCTGTTATTGCTTCCTCTCTTAATTTCTATGGCTGTGAAGAAGATAATCCGGTGAATCCGGTTGTCAGCTACGGTTACATGAGCGTTTATCATACGCTTGCGGGCGGACCTGCTGTCAATATTGAAATTAACGGAACCGTAGCAGCATCCGGAGTAACATATCTTCAAAGACTGGGGTATCAGCAGCTGACTTCAGGCAATAATAATCTGAAAATATTAGCGGGCAGCACAACAGTGATAGATACAACAATTTTCCTTTCTGAAAATAAATATTACTCCGTATTTGTTTATGAAAATGCAGGAAATGTAATTGCTTTGATAACAACTGATAATCTAACGTCACCCGGATCCACAAACGCATCAGTCAGATTTATTCACCTTGCTCCGGGTACAGCAGCATTGGATATCGGCGCTGTCGGTAAAACTACTCCGTGGTTTCCGTTTTACACATACGGACAGGTAGCTGATTTCAGACCTGTCGTTGGCGGTATATATGATCTTTATATGAATCAGGCCGGAACAAGTAATACACTGGCTACTCTTATAGACCAGGATCTTGTAGCCGGAAAAATTTATACTGTAATAGCAAAAGGCGTTCCGGGCGGAACAGGAGTTCAGGCGCTCGGATTAGCAACATATCAGAATCAGTAATCTTTATTTTTTTTAAAAGAGAGTTCGCTATTTAACGGACTCTCTTTTTTTATTAATATAAATTGAATTGAATCAGTCTGTTGTCTGTAAAAATTGCGGCAGCGAATTCACAGGCATCTTCTGCAGTAATTGCGGACAGAAAAAAATTCACGGCAGAATAACACTTCGTGAGATCACGCATAATTTTTTCCACTCATTTACTCATCTTGACTCGGGAATATTTTTTCTGATGAAAGAGCTTCTGTTCCGTCCGGGAACAGTAGTAAGAGAATATCTAGACGGCAAAAGAAAGAAATATTTCAATCCTTTTCAGTTCCTTATACTTGCAATAGCAGCGGCTACATTTCTTGCCGTTAAATTTACACTGTTCGGTCCAAACATAAACCCTGATCTGATAAAAGGGATTACCGAACAGCAAAGATTCTTCATACTTTTCAATAATTTCATTTACAAATATTTCAATATCATACTATTTGTAAGCGTACCAGTTGCCGCCGCTTATTCAAGATTGATTTTCAGAAAGTCGGGATATAACTATGCTGAAAATCTTATATTTCAAACTTTTATTGCGGCGGAGAGAACGGTATTCTATATTGTGCTGACTCCGATGATTTACTTTACAAAATCAAACTGGACGATCGGCGTAGGAATATATTATTTGCTGTGGATAATTTATTTCGGATATGCCTTTGTCGGTTTTTTCGGAGGGAACAGATTCAGGACAATTTTAAAATATATTGCCGTGCTTTTGCTGCTTATTCTAACGAGTCAGACATTATCTATGAGTCTGTTTTATTTGTTTTTTTATGAGTGATGAAGAGTAATATTTTTAAAATTTATTTATACTTTTTTATAAAGCTATCTTCTTCTAAATTGATTTACACTTCATATTTATTTAATTTGCCGTACTTCATTCCCACATAAAAAATTAGAATGTCAGATCTGAAAATTTTTGCCGGAAGATTTTCGAGTAAACTCGGTAAGAAAATCGCAGCAAGCATGAAGGTACCTCTCGGCAAGTGTTCGATACGGAACTTTAAGGACGGAGAGATTTGGGTGAAATACAATGAAAACATCCGCGGTTCGGATGTATTCATAGTGCAGTCCACAATTCCTCCCGCAGATAATCTGATGGAACTCCTAATTATGATAGATGCAGCAAAGAGAGCTTCGGCAAGACGCGTCAATGCAGTCATTCCTTATTTCGGTTATGCAAGGCAGGACAGAAAGGATCAGCCGCGGGTTTCCATAACAGCAAAGCTCGTCGCGAATCTTATTACCGAAGCAGGCGCTGACAGAGTTATCTCAATGGATCTTCACGCTTCCCAGATACAGGGATTTTTCGATATTCCGGTAGATCACTTATACGGATCTGCTGTCTTCATGAAAAAATTCAGAAAACTTAATATACCGAATGTCGCTGTTGTATCTCCGGATGTAGGCGGTATAAAAATGGCCAGAGCTTACGCCAAAAGACTTCATGCGGATTTAATTGTAATTGACAAAAGAAGACCAAAGCCGAATGTAGCTGAAGTAATGGACATCATAGGTGATGCTAAAGGAAAAAATATTATTATTATAGATGATCTTATTGATACAGGCGGAACGTTTGTAAATGCAGTCAACGCTCTCAAAGAGGAAGGCGCGAATAATATTTTCGGAGCCTGTACTCATGCAGTATTTTCAGGAGAATCTCTTGAAAGAATTAATAAGTCTGCTCTGAAAAAACTATACGTCACCGATACTCTGCCTTTGACGCATTTCTCAAAAAAAATTGAAGTAGTTTCCGTAGCTGAAATTTTCGGAAAATCTATTTACAGAACAAACAGAAACCAGTCTATCAGTTCTCTCTTTGATGTGGATAAAGCTTTGTAATTTGGATTGAAAGCAACATATCATATTCCTATTTTCCCTAAAATTAATTCCTGATAAAACTATATTTAATCAAATTTAAAATTATATAATGAGTGTTGACATAATAATGCCGAAGATGGGCGAATCAATAATGGAAGGTACTATTTTAAAATGGCATAAAAAGCCGGGTGACAGTGTGGAAGTTGATGAAACTATTCTCGAGATCTCCACTGATAAAGTAGATACCGAAGTTCCGTCGCCTGAAGCCGGCGTAATATCAGAGATCCTGTTTAACGAAGGTGACGTGGTCGAAGTCGGAAAAGTAATTGCGCGTCTCGGCTCCAACGGAGTCGCTTCCTCAGGTGCGGAAAAATCTGATACCAAAACTTCCGAAACTATTCCCGTAAATGCGCCTGTGAAAACTGCGCCGGATCCTGTACCTGATTTTAAAGCTGCTGAAGAACCGAAAAAAGAAGAGTCATCACAGTCTCAAGATATTCCGGACGGAGGCAGATTTTATTCACCGCTTGTAATGAATATTGCAAAGACTGAAGGAATTGGATTTTCCGAACTTGAGAAAATTCCGGGAACAGGTATCGCAGGAAGAGTTTCCAAGAAAGACATTCTTGCATATCTTAAAAACAGAAAAGCTGCTCCGGTACCAGCTGCGGAACCACCGATGAAATCAGTAGAAATTAAACTTGAAACCAAAGAAAGCAAACCTGCTGCAGCCGAAAGGAAAATTGAAATTCCGCATACGAAGATCGATTATAATGAAGAAGGTCTTTCCGTCATGGAGTTTGATAATATCAGACAGAAAATGGCTGAGCATATGATAACTTCAGTGAAGATCTCGCCTCACGTTCAGGCTGTTGCCGAATGTGATCTTACAAACGTTGATAAGGTGCGCGCAGCTATGAAGGATGAGTTTATTCAGAAGGAAGGTTTCAATCTGACTTACATGCCGTTTATCTGTGAAGCGGTAATCAGAGCATTAAAAGATTTTCCACTGATAAATTCAGTTATAGATGACTCGTCAGTTCCTTATAAAGCAATAACAAGAAATTCCATAAATCTCGGCATTGCCGTTGCTATGGATAACGGCGGACTTATTGTACCCGTCATTCACAATTCAGACGGAATGAATCTGATCGGCATAGCAAGGAGTCTTAATGATCTTGCAAAGCGAGCAAGGATCAAAAAACTTACTCTGAATGAAATTCAGGGAGGCACTTTCTCCATTACAAATTTCGGAGTTTTTGGAAATGATATCGGAATTCCGATCATCAATCAGCCGCAGGTAGCGATACTCGGACTCGGATCCATAAAGAAAAGACCGGTAGTCGTAGAGACAGGTGAAGGTGATTTTATCGTTCCGAGAAAGACAATGTATATTACTTTGTCATTTGATCACAGACTTGTTGACGGTGCTCTCGGCGGTATGTTTGTAATGAAGATTGCGCATTATCTCGAAAGTTATAAACTTTAAATTCGTATGTCGCGTTGATAAAAGGGAATAAAGAATTTTTATTCCCTTTTCTTTTTTAAACAATATAAATTTATTTTTTCCTTATGACTAAAATACGCTTGTTAATTATACTGCAGTTACTTTTTATATTTTTTCTTTCGGACAAGAATGCTTTCTCACAGTCTGATGCTGATACAAAATACTGGATAATTTTTAAAGACAAAGGTGAATTTGATCCCGGCGAAAAAATTACGCCCGGCAGTAAAGCGTATGAAGAAGGAAAAAAACTTCTGACCGAAAGAGCTGTTCAGAGAAGACTTAAAGTTCTGACAGAAGAAAACTTAATTGACTATGCAGATCTTCCGCTTGAAAATTCTTATGTCAAAAAAATTAAGGAAAACGGCGTTGACATTATTGCTCAGTCAAGATGGCTGAACGGTGTAAGCGCTTATTTGTCAGCAGCGGAAGCGGAAAAAATTATAGGACTGGATTTTGTAGATCACCTGATGTTTGTAAACACTTTAGTTAAACAGATAATAGAACATGATCAGGAATCCGGCGGATCAGAAAAGTCAGACACACTTAATAAATTAAATTACGGCAAGTCCCTCAGACAAATGGAATCGGTGAATGTTCCGAAAGTTCACAATCTTAACATTACAGGCAAAGGAGTTTTAATAGCAAGTTTTGATGACGGATTTGACTGGAGAAATCACGAAAGTCTTTCGGAACTGAATATTACTGACGAATATGATTTTATAAATAAAGACGGTAATACTTTCCCTGAAAAAAATCAGAAGTATAAAGATTCGAAGAAGCAGGGATCTCACGGTACTGCAACAGTTTCCTCAATGAGCGGATTTAAAGAAGGATATCTGATCGGACCGGCTTTTGATTCAGAAATTATTCTTGCCAAGACCGAATACATAGATACTGAAACTCCGATGGAAGAAGACTTCTGGCTTGAAGCGACTGAGTGGGCTGAGGCAAAAGGAGTTGATATCATTACAAGCTCGCTGATTTATAAAAAATACGATGCCCCATACAATAACAACTCTTATGCTTATGATAACTTTGACGGAAACACTGCAATAATTACAAACGCAGCCGACAGGGCTGCTTATCTTGGGATAGTTGTATGTCAGGCAATGGGTAATTACTTTCAGACTGATGAACCGTCACTCGGCTCGGCTGCTGACGCTGACTCCATTATATCAGTTGGCGCAGTAACTTTCTCCGGAGATCCGGCAAGCTTTACTTCAAACGGTCCGACTAAAGATGGCAGAACCAAACCAGATGTAGTTGCACCCGGTGTAAACGTTTATACAGCCACCATGAAAGATGTTTCAGGAAATACCTCAACATATGAATATTCAAGCGGGACTTCATTCTCTACGCCTATCGTAGCCGGTATTTGCGCGCTGATACTTTCAGCGCATCCCGAACTGACTCCGATGCAGGTAAGAGATGCAATCAGAAATACGGCTTCACAGTCAGGCACACCTGACAATACGCTCGGCTGGGGGATGGTCAATGCATATGATGCAATGCTTTATCACGGTATGATATGGAGTAATGATTTTACAGTTGAAAAAATTAAAAATGATGAATTAAAGATATCAACTTATCTTGCATCAAAGGATATTGTTGATGTCAGTTCAGTAAAAATGAATTTTAGTTTCGATAACGGTAAAAATTTTGAAAGCATGAATATGGATCTCGTATCTGTGACTGATGAGAAAACCAATTCAGGAAAATACTCGGCTGTGATTAAATTAGACAGGAACATGGATGACTTTAAAGTGTATTTCAGCGCGGAAGATAATTCAGGTAAAAAATCTGAATTTCCAAAGGTAAGTTTTTCAAATTAATTTTTTCCGGAAATTCCGGGAAAAAGCAGAAAGATTTTTTCGGCTTACTTAATTCTGATATAGCTCTCTCTCTGTAATTTCACATAAGATATGTCCGACTGTAATATGTCCTTCCTGAATCCTTTGAGTATTTTCAGATGGTATTATGATTGGCACGTCACAAATATCTTTAAGTTTTCCACCTTTGTTTTTTCCGAGAAGTCCGATTATTTTCATTCCTTTATCTTTTGCTTTCATCACGGCTTTAATGATATTCGGAGAGTTTCCGCTTGTTGAAATCGCTATCAGTATATCTCCGCCGGTGCCCAGTCCTTCAATATTTCTCGAGAATACATTTTCAAATCCAATATCATTTCCTCCGGCAGTGAGATTTGACGTATCAGTTGTGAGCGCAATAGCTGCAATTGCAGGTCTGTCGATATCATGCGAGAGTCTGATCATAAATTCAGTAGCAAGATGCTGACAGTCAGCGGCGCTGCCGCCGTTTCCGCAAAGCAGAATTTTTTTTCCGTTTCTTACAGAATCAGTTAACAGGTCGGCTGCTTCGCATATACTGTCAAAACATTTTTCAAAAATCAGCCGCTTGGTATCAGCGCTTTCGGTTAATGATGTTTCGATAAATTCTTTTCTGTCAAACATATTTATTATGTTATTTGATTTACGATATTTTCGGCAATGCCGATTGAATTTTCAAACACAAGTTTACTTTTCATGCCGGTATCATCCCGGAGTTTTTTATCTTTGAGAAATTCTCTGAAGACGCGGTAAAACTGTCTTGTATCTTTTATAACAATTCCGCACCCCTTTTCGATAAGTATTTCATCTTCATCGGAATTTTTCACTTTATTAGAAAATAAAATCGGCATATTAAATATAGCGGGTTCAAGAATATTATGAAGTCCCGTTTTGAATCCGCCTCCGACATAACTCAGATATGCCGCGCCGTAAAGTTTTGAAAGTAATCCGATCCTGTCCACTATGATAAGATTTTCTCCGTTATAATTATTCAGATTACCGAAACGAATGGTTTTAATATTCCCGTATCTTTCACCTATCATTTTTTCTATTGCGGATATTTTTGTTTCTTTTGGCTCATGAGGAACAAGAATTGTCAGCAGATTTTTTTCAAAGTTAAGTGTTTTATCTATCGCAGGTAAAATGATATCCTCATCTTCTTTCCATGAACTTCCCATTACGAATATTTTTTTTCCGTCTTTGACAAAGGAAGGTAAAATTTCTTCACCTGTCTTGTTTCCTGCTGTCTGAAGTACTCTTTCAAATTTGGAATCTCCGATCTTTATAATATCTGTTTTTTCCTTTCCAAGTTTCTCTTTGTAATTTTTCTCATCAAAGTCATCTATTACAAATGCGGTATCGATCATACCGTAAAGATTTTTTTTGAATGAACTTATAACCGGTATATTCCATGTGGAATCATTCTCATCATACCTTGCGTTTGCCAGAACTCTTTTAATTCCGGTTTTACCCGCTTCATTTAAAATATTATACCAGAGATCGTATCTCATAAAAATAATAATTTCCGGTCTTATCATTTCAAGAAACTTTTTCTGATTTGAAATTGAGTCAAACGGAAGATAGGTTTTTATCACGTTCTCATTTATGATCCCGGAATTGTTAAATCCGGATGGTGAAAAAAATGATAACACAACATTGTAATTTTTTTTAATAAATTCCTGCACAAGAGGAAGCGCCTGCTGATATTCTCCCAGTGAAGATGAATGTATTATCACTGCTTTTTTAGGGCTGAATGCAGAAAGAGATTTATCCAGTTCACTGAATAAATCTCTTCTGCCTTTTAAACCTTCTTTAACTTTTGAATTAAAAACCGAATAGATCCTGAAAAAAAACCATATTGCCGGAATGCCAATTGTGTTATATATTATATACCAGAATTTTTTCACGGCTCCGGGTAGTTAGACTTTGTAAATAGACTTAGAAATCAGACTTCCATTATATCTTTCTCTTTCTGTGCAAGTATAGTGTCAATACCTTTTATAAATTTGTCTGTCAGCTTCTGAATTTCCGCTTCACCGTGCTTTCTTTCATCTTCAGAAAAGTGATCTTCCTTCTCGGCTTTTTTCAAATGCTCAATAGCGTCCCTTCTTAAATTTCTGACCGCGATCTTTCCGTCTTCGCCGAATTTTTTAACAAGCTTTACTATCTCTTTTCTTCTTTCTTCATTCAGCGGCGGAATCGGTATTCTTATCAGGTTTCCGTCGTTTGAAGGATTCAGTCCCAGATTTGCCGATTGAATCGCTTTCTCTATCATTGGAATGGCTGTCTTGTCCCAGGCTTGTACCGTGATTGTATGGTAATCTGGTGTACTGACATTTCCAAGCTGATTCAGCGCAGTAGGAGTTCCGTAATAATCTACTTTTACACCGTCAAGAAGATTGGTTGTAGCTTTTCCGGTTCGGATCTTTATTAATTCCTGATGGACATGATCAACCGCCTTTTCCATTTTATCGGATGAGCTTTTTAAAATATCCTTTATCATAAAATTAAAATTAATTTTAAATTATTCTAACAAACAAGAGTTCCGATGTTTTCACCCATGACAAGCTTCTTAAGATTGCCTTTAACGTTCATATTGAAAACCTTTATCGGGAGGCCGTTTTCCTGACATAAAGTAATTGCAGTAAGATCCATAACCCTTAGGTCTTTTTCAAGTACATCCAGATAAGATAATTTTCTGAACATTTTAGCTTTGGGATTTTTTTCAGGATCAGAATCATAAACTCCGTTTACTCTCGTGCCTTTAATAATTATATCAGCTTTAATTTCTATTGCTCTTAGCGCAGCGGCTGTATCAGTTGTAAAATAAGGACTTCCCGTACCTGAAGAAAAAATTACGACACGCTTTTTTTCAATATGCCTTAACGCTTTCCTGAGTATAAACGGCTCCGCTATTTCATCCATCTTTATTGCAGACTGCACTCTTGTATATATTCCTCTTTTTTCGAGAGAGTTCTGAATTGCAAGAGAGTTGATTACAGTTGCAAGCATTCCCATCTGATCACCGGTTACTCTGTCCACTCCCTGTTCATGCGCTGACAAACCTCTGTAAATATTTCCTCCTCCGATTACAATTCCGATCTCGATTCCGAGTTTGGAAATGCTCAGCAATTCGGAAGAAATTGTTTCAAGCACTTCGGAATCAATTCCGTAATTCTGTTTTCCCATCAGCGATTCACCGCTGAGCTTGAGTATGATCCTTTTATATTTTAAAGGCATGTAAATTTTTCAGGTTTATTTATTCTCTTCACCGAGCTGAAATCTGACCATGCTTACTATTTCAATATTGTTGCCGTTTGTTTTATTGAAATCAGAAATAATGTCCTTGATCGACTTGCCGGATTCGTTTATGTATTCCTGTTCGAGAAGACAGTTATCCTGAAAATATCTTTCCACTTTATTGTTAACTATTGTCTGCGCAATGTTGTCAGGTTTGTTTTCATTTTTTGCCTGTGATAAGTATATTTCCTTTTCCTTTTCAATAATTTCCTTGGCAATCCCGTCACGGTTTACGGCGGCAGGATTCATTGCTACTACCTGCATAGCAATATTTTTTCCGAGCGAGTCGGCTTTTTCGTCAAATGTTCCTTTGAATCCGACTAATGATCCGAGTTTGCTGCCGAAGTGAATATAGCCGGATACAAATCCGTCCGGAGCATTTATAATTTTAGCTCTTTTCAGTTCTGTTCTCTCGCCTACCTTTCCCATGATCTCATCAATTTTTTCTTTAACAGTAAGTCCGTCACTGCTTTTTGAAGATAAAATATCTTCAACTTTATCAGAATTAATGCTTAAAGCCGCAGCTGCAATGCTTTCAGCGAAATTCTGGAATTCATCGCCTTTGGATACAAAGTCAGTTTCGCAGTTTACTTCTATCAAAGCGCCTGTTTTTTTATCATCGGATATCTTTAACTTAACAGCTCCTTCATTAGTAATCTTATCAGCTCTTTTCACAGCCATTGCTGCGCCTTTTTTTCTGAGTACATCAATTGCTTTATTAATGTCGCCGCCGGTTTCTTCAAGAGCTTTTTTACAGTCATTGATACCCGCGCCAGTCTTATTTCTTAATTCTTTTATTAGATCTAAAGTAATCTCCATAATTATAAGTGAATTTGTTTTAATTTATATATTAATTCTGTTCCAGTTTTTCTTTCATCTCTTCCGACTCGTCCTCTGCTTTTATCTTTGCAACCTGATTTCCTATAATGGCTGCGTCAGCAATTGCCTTTGTAATAATTTCAATAGATTTTACTGCGTCATCATTTGCGGGAATAGGGTAGTCCACAAGGTCAGGATCACAGTTTGTATCTACAATTGCGTAAACAGGGATATTCAGTTTTCTCGCTTCGCTGATTGCAATATGTTCCTTTTTGATATCGACCACGAAAATAGCTCCGGGGATTTTAGTCATGTTGACAATTCCGTTCAGAACTTTTTCAAGCTTCTCCTTATCTCTTGATAAAATAAGTCTTTCCTTTTTTACAAACTGATCAATCGTTCCGTCAGTCTCCATCTTCTGAATATTGGTAAGCTTCTTAATACTTTTTCTTACAGTGTTAAAATTTGTAAGCATACCGCCGAGCCATCTTTCGCAGACATAAAAGGATCCGCTTCTTTCAGCCTGGTCTTTTATTATCTGCTTAGCCTGCTTTTTTGTGCCGATGAAAAGAACTTTCTTTCCTTCTGTAGAGATCTTTGAGATTGAGTTGCACGCTTCCTCGAGAAGTTCGAGTGTTTTTTTGAGATCAATAATATGGATGCCGTTTCTCTCCATAAAAATGAATTTCTTCATTTTCGGATCCCATCTTCTTGTAAGATGACCGAAATGTGAACCTGCCAGTAACAGATCCTCGATTTGTACTTTTGTCAAGATTAATCCTCCTAGGGTTTAAAAAGCCGAATCAGAATTGCAGAACTCAAATAGTTGGAATTTAAAATCTCCGGGAAGGAGATTTAGATAATGAGTTTATCATCAATAAAGAATTGACTTTTGTTTTTTCTTCTACCCCCGTCATCTCCGGTTTTACATCCGCTGAAAGCGGACACTGGTAAAACAGGATCAGGGAATATGTATTTTTAAATAGTGTTAATAATAAATCTTTTAAAACAGACGGAATATAAATTCCGGAATAAAATGAATCTCTGTTTTTATCTTTTAGAGAACTGAAATTTCTTTCTTGCTTTCGGCTGTCCGCATTTTTTTCTTTCTACGGCTCTCGGATCACGCGTCATAAGTCCTGCTTTTCTAAGAGGACTTTTTAATTCTTCATTGGTTTCTACCAAAGCTCTTGCAATCCCAAGTTTTATAGCTCCTGCCTGACCGGTAAATCCGCCGCCGTTGACATTTACCTGCGCATCGAATGTTCCTGATGTATTTGTTACCTGAAACGGCTGTATGATCTCGGTATAAAGATTTTCAGTTTTAAAATAATCCTTAGCCTCTTTATTGTTGATTCTGATCAGTCCGTTTCCCGGTTTTAATAAAACGCGGGCGGTTGCTGTCTTTCTCCTGCCTACTTTTAATGTTGAGTTTGAACTCATGTGTATGTTTATATAAATAAATTAAAATTCTTAACTTTGATTAACTCCGGATATTACAGCTCAAGTACAGCTGGATTCTGCGCTGAATGCGGATGATCCGTGCCTGAATATACTTTAAGTTTATTAATAAGTTTATTTCCGAGTTTGGTCTTTGGAAGCATTCTCTTGACTGCAAGTCTTATAACCCTGTCCGGATGTTTCTGCATCATTTCATTGAATGTTCTTTTTTTCTGACCTCCGGGATAAAGAGTGTGAGTGAGATATACTTTCTGTTCGGCTCTTTTATCTGCGATCTTGATTTTGTCTGCGTTTAACACTACCACCCAGTCGCCTGTATCTGCATTCGGCGTATACTGCGGATTGTATTTTCCTCTGATTCTTTTTGCAACTTCACTTGCAAGTCTTCCGAGGATTTTACCTTCTGCATCCACTACGAACCATTTGTTTGAATTTTCTGACCGGGTCGAGAATTTTGTGATCCTGTTTGTCTTTTTTATTCCAGATTTCATATCGATTTTTAGTAAGCGTTAAAACTACCATTATTAGATTAAAAAATCAATGATATGATTTGTCTTCAGGGAAGAATTTTACATCGATAAATAAATTGTTTAAGTCCGGCTTGAATGGTTTTAATTACTTCAGAAGTGAACGCCTTGCAGCTTTGTCATTTCTATGAAAAATTTAATTTATTCTGCACTCGGTTCTTTTTTATTAACATTCTATGTTTGGATGTTAACAGTTTATGTTTTGATATTAATTGTCTTCAACTTAATGTTAATTGTCTTTGTTTCCATGTTATATTTCTTCATTTAGATGTTTGCAGTCTTCGCTCGAAAGTTAAATGTCTGCTTTTTCAATTTAAGTGTCTTCGCTCAAAAGCTGAATGTCTGCTTTTTTAAAGTTAATAGTATTGTATGACAGGTTTCGGATTAAACAAATGAAGTTGCCCAACTGCTGAACTGTAATCAGGAAGCGGGAAGTTATGAAGCTGAGTTTATTTTACTGTATTGAAGTAGGTGAGTTTGTTCAGTCGAAGCGAATGTTATTGGTCAAATAACCCGAAGAAATTTTATTAATAAATAAAGGAACCCGTAATTTTTTTTTATGGGTTTTTTATTTTCACTCTAAGAGGTTAACTAAACCGCTAATGCGGTTTAGTCAATTATTAATGATCAATATATTTGTAAACGTTTGGACTTTACAGAGAATTTACTTCACCAGCGACAGCTTCTTTGTCTGGTTAAAATTATCCGCGGCGAGCTTGCAGAAATAAATTCCGCTTGCAAGTCCGCTGCCGTCAAATACGGATTTATAATATCCGGCTTCTTTGAATTCATTTACTAGAGTCTTAACTTCGCGTCCGGAGTTATCAAACACTTTTAAAGTAATAAATCCATTTTCCGAAAGTCTGTAGGAAATATTTGTGACGGGATTAAATGGATTCGGATAATTCTGCATAAGCTCGGTCGTAGCCGGAATTCCTATCACGACTTCATTCGAAAGATTGATGTATTCAAAACCGCCGTTGAAATCGATCTGCTTCAAACGGTATTTGTATTTTCCTGAAGAAAGATTTTTGTCATCGTATGTATAATTATTCTGCGAACTTGAATTTCCCGCGCCGTTTACAAAGCCCGCTTTCTTCCACGCTTCCTGACCTGCGGCGTCATTATCCGATCTCTGAATTTCAAAACCGGAATTATTTTGTTCAAGAGAAGTAGACCAGCTAAGTTTTACGGAATTTAGGATTACGCTCGAAGTAAATGACGAAAGCTCTACCGGCAAAGGACTGTCGCCGTTGAGGAGGATTGCAACTTCGTCTGTATTATATTCTTTAACGGCAATATCAATATCTCCGTCATTATCGAAATCTGCTGAGACAGATAATGGAGCATAATTAACACTATTGTGTACTATATAAGTAAATGTACCATCTCCATTATTAAAGTATTGAAGTAAAGGAGAAGCTTCAAATATTGTAATAAAATCTAAAAACCCATCAGCGTTAAAATCATCATCCAAAGAATTATGGAAAATAGAAAAAAAACCATTTTCAATAAATAATCCGGTTCCATTATTTTTAATATTAACGCCTGGAGATATTAAGTCAATATATCCATCATTATTATAATCGAATAACTTTGAATCTTTTACAAATAAGATAAACGGACCTGCCGGTCCTAAATTATGTGAATAAATAGTTTGGTTTGTAAATTCACCCTCTCCTACATTTGATAATGTAAAGTATGTTTTACAAAGATTATAAAATGTAATACTATTGCCCTCACGAAATCCATTAATACCAACTATATCAAGAGTACCATCATTATTAAGATCTTCTAACAAAGGAGTTTCTTCAATATAGTTTGCTGAATTATTATTACATTGTGAAAGAAGATAATATGAAGTATCAGGAATAAAATTACCACTTATATTGAAAACCATTTTTATATCACTGTTTGAAAGATAATAACAATAATCAAGAAATCCGTCTCCATTTAAATCCCCAAAATTTCCCAATCCACCTTGGAAAGTAGATAAAAAACTGAAGTTACCAAAGCCGTCATTTATAAAATAATAATTGTCAAAAATATTATCTCTTCTCACTATGATATCAAGATCACCGTCATTATCAAAATCAGCCAATATTGAATATCCGGCTTCCGGCAAAGATGAAAAATAAGTGAATACCGCTGCTCCGTTATTTTTATATGTTTTTTCATTAATAATAAGATCAACATCCCCGTCTGAGTCTAGATCTCCCGCTAATAAACTATTTGCCAGCGGAGAAACAATTCCGGATGATTTTATAAAACTCCCCGTTCCCCCTATAGCTTTCGCTCTGAATGAATACACAAAAGGCGTTATGCTTTCGTTTGAAATTGTCTTTAATCCTGAAGTAAGAGTAACGCTTATTTTCTCACCGTTCTTAAATTGATTTACAGGATTTATTGTCAGCGTATTTGAAACTGAATTATAATCTAATGATGCCGTCATCAGTCCCGTCTGATAACCGAATACTTTTATATTTTCGGCGGTCATTAGTGAACCGTTCATAAGCTGAGCGAAAGTAATGACAATGTCCGATGACTTAACTACGCTATTAGCGTTCATTGGAGGAGATACAGTATTGATAAATTGATTAATTGGATTTGACTTTAGGGAAATCGAACAGGCGAAAGTAAGAATAAAGATTAATATTAGTTTGTTTGGGCTTTTCATAAATACTCCGTTATTTTTAAAAAAGTTAATAAAAAATTTTTTATTATGGTTTAACTGTTGTTACAAAGTTATAAGAATTAGTTTCAACTATACTTAAATCATCTATATCGACGATATAATCTCCGGTTAAATCAGATTTAACATAACCGGTTACAGAATTAAAAACGTCGACATCAATTATCCCGACATCTTTAATATCAATAAAATTATCATTATTCACATCTCCTGAAAAAATGCAATATTCGCTCCCTGCATTTACCAAATTCCCTCCGTAGGCGGCGGAATATCCGGTAGTAAAATCATAATTTGCGACAGCGCCGTTAGAAATTGAAATTGTACCCGAGCTCCATGTCTCAAGAGAATTTCTTCCAAATACGGCAACATAATAATTCCCCGGAGTTACATGCGGAAAATTAAAATTACCAAGGAATGTTACAGAATCAATCACGGATTTTACTTCGGAAGCAATACCGTAAGGAGTAGTCGAATTTCTTAACTGCGCGGATAAAGTGTCGCGTAAATTATGCTTTCCGGTTCCGGTATTTAAAAAGCCTTCTACCGCACAATTTATACTTACAACTGAAGGAGGTCTCCATTCATTTAATTTATCAATGCTCATTTTATATAGATGAATATTATAATACTTTCCATTAATTTCAGAAAAATTGATTGAACCATTACAACCGCCAGTTCTATATGTAGCATGTAAAAGAGTGCTTTCGGATGAATAAAAATAAACTGAATCTCCTACAATTGTACCTACAGAATAAATTGTATTTATTGAATCGTGTAAAGCCATAAAAGGCTGTCTGTTATTTGTTCTGTGCCAATCCTCACCATTGTCTGACCAAACTAATTCAACATCTGATGTATATTCGGGGTAAGTATATGGATAATCATTAGTCTCACCTCCATTATTACCTACTCTATACATTCCAACTAAGCCCCACCAGTCATCACCATTCCGGAAAACCTGCATATAATAAATTTGTGTTCTGAAATCGGGCGAACCTGAATTTATATATTCCATAGTATCAATTTCTACTATTGTTTTTCTGTTACTCCAGTCACCTGAATTTGCAAAATGCATACTGTTTTTCATTAATGCAATTTTTCTAACCCCGTTACCGAATGATATACATCCGGAAGTGAAACAACAAGACGGTTCTATATTATAAGGTCTGACATATCGCCAATATTCATAAGTGTCTTCATTCCATATAAAAGATTTATCCTCTCCAAGTTCCATTACTTGAGTTTTATTCGAAAAATTAAATCCACCATCAGTTGAGAACATAGAATAAAAGTATGATCTATTTTTAAGACTAACAACTCTCCAATCATTATATCCCATATACATTTTCATTGAATCCGGATTTAATACTATCGATTCATACATAGTATCAGTATAAACTCTTTGAGTATCTGCCCAAGTAATACCATAATCAGTTGACCGAGCTAGATATCTTTTATCCCAGGAATTGCTATTGAGATAATACATTTTAAAAGTATCCTGCACTTCATAATCCTCATATATCATCGGCATGTAAAGAAAAAATAATCTGTGACCATCGCTGTTATGCGGAATTACTGCTGTCGGATATCTGACCGGATAAGTAAGCTGACTGAAAGATGGCGCAGGATTGAGAATGTTTAAGCAAGCAAGCAAGCATTTTTAAGAGCAGTAATATGATTCTTCATAACTTCTCCTTTTTTATTTATAGAAAGTTATGGATAAGGATTTTTGAAAACAAGACTTATTTACAAGAAGATAGAAAAAAGAAGCGTTTAAAATAGTTCTCAATAATTCACACCAAATTAATTATATTTGTAAAAAATTATACTATCATGGAAAAGAAAATCAACAGAAGAGATCTTTTAAAAAGTCTCGGCGCAATTAGCGTCGGCTCCGCAATATCCGGAATTTTACCGGCAAAAACTTTTTCTGCGGATAATGAAATTACTGATATTTCAAAGCTGCCTTCATTATATAAAGGTTCTCCCATTTGCTGGCTTACACCGCAGAAAACAGAAGGTCCCTACTATTTCAATCCGAATCTCATGAGAAGTGATATCAGGATAAGCACAAATAATAATGTATTTCACGACGGCATACAGCTGAATATGGCAATCACTGTAATAGATATTGACTGTAATCCCGTGCAGAATGTTTTGGTCGATGTATGGCATTGTAATAAGGACGGAATTTATTCAGGATATTCGCAGCCCGGCGGAAATTATGTAGGTCACGATTTTATGAGAGGAATACAGATGACCAATGTAAAAGGTGTTTCGAATTTTATAACAAGTTATCCGGGGTGGTATCCGGGAAGAGCCACTCATGTTCATTTCAAGGTTCGTTTAAATTCCACAACATTTGTAACATCTCAATACTGTTTCCTTGACAGTGTTAATAATGTTATATACGCAACACCTTTATATTCAGGCAGAGGACCTAATCCAACTACTAATGCAGGTGACGGAATATTTAACAGCCCGGATCCGCAGTATCTTAGAATGACAGCAGAGCCGAATGCTAACGGAGGTTATGACGGAACATATACTATAGGAATTACAGCCCCGACTGTGATACTCGATCCGCAGTATGAAGCAGACGGTTATTATCTGGAGCAGAATTATCCTAATCCGTTTAATCCCTTTACAAATATTAAATATAAAATACCTGCAAGCTCAAATGTCAGATTGACAATTTATGATATTCACGGAAAAGAACTTTTAAAGCTAATTGATAAAAGACAGACAGCAGGTGAATACACAGTAATATTTGACGGAACAAATTTCGGAAGCGGTTATTATTTTTATAAACTCGAAGCGGGAGATTATTCAAGAAGCAGGGAAATGTTGCTGCTGAAATAAAAATCAGCATTTATAACATAATATATTTTTAGAAAAATAATTTAAAAAAATCATATGAAATTTTTTACAAAGTTTTTATTGACATGTGTTTTTCTTTTCTCAATAAATTCAGGATCTGATGCTCAATGGTCTCAGAGCTCAGCCGGCATTAATGGCGGAGATGTGTTTTCAGTCGCAGCATACGGAAATAATGTCTTTGCCGGTACAAGTCTTTATGGTGTGTACAAGTCCGGAAACAACGGTTTGACATGGGATCAGACTTCACTGAATAACAGAACAATTTACTCTCTCACCTCAAATGGAAATGTGATCTGTGCAGGCACAAATCTGTTCGGAATTTATGTTTCAAGTGATAACGGAATTAGCTGGACACAGACTTCTTTGAATTCACAATCGGTATTTTCTCTTTACTCCGCCGGAACAATTATTTATGCAGGTACAAATGAAGGTGTATATGTAAGTTCAAATAACGGGAGCAGCTGGAATCCGGCAGGTCTAAATTCAAATGAAATTTATTCAGTTACAGCTTCCGGTAGTTTTCTTTATGCAGGTGTAGGATTTGAAGCAGGTGTATATTTATCATCTAACAACGGCGCAAATTGGACACAGACTACACTTAACAACAGAGCGGTATTTTCACTGCTTGCTCAAGGCAATTTTTTATGGGCAGGCACGAGAAATTACGGAATATACATATCAACAAACAATGGAAGCAACTGGACACAGTCATCATTTAATAGCGCAATTGTATATTCGCTGTCAGGATCAGGATCAAATATTTATGCAGGCACAGAAAACGGAGTATTTGTTTCTTCTGATGCAGGAATAAGCTGGAATCAGACAGGGCTTGCAGGACAGATTGTTCAGGGTATTGCATCATCGGGAAATGATTTTTTTGCAGGGAGTAAACGAGGAATTTATCACACGCCGGTTACAAGTATAAACTGGACCAAAAGTCAGCTGCACAATGTTTCCGTATTTACAATAAAAGATCTGGGAGGCAGGATATTTTCCGGATCCGGAGAAAACGGAATTTATTTCAGTGATGACGGAGGTTCAGTCTGGAATCAGTCCTCATTTAATGACAAGACAGTTGCCTCGCTTGCATTCGGAAATAATAAAATTTATGCCGGCGCAGAAAACGGAGTTTATATTTCTTCTGATAACGGTGCGACATTCAGCCTGTCTTCTATAACAAACGAACTTGTATTTTCACTCGCTGTAAATGGAAATTATGTATTTGCCGGCGGCGGTTACGGATTTCATTTTTCTTCGGACGCAGGGAATACATGGGAAGGTACTTCCTTTCAGCAGGTTTGTCTCTCCCTGGTTTACAGCGGAAATACTTTATATGCCGGCACATATAACGGAGTATTCTATTCAACGGATAATGCGGCAAGCTGGACACAGACTTCACTAAGCGGTGAAATAGTTAACACGTTACTTGTTAACGGCAGCACTTTAATTGCCGGTACAAGTTTCAGCGGAGTATTTATTTCAAATAACGGCGGAACAGACTGGGCGCAGACGGCTCTGAATAACAGGGATATATATTCTCTCGCAGTTTATAATGAATATATTTTTGCCGGTTCTTATGAAAACGGAATTTTTGTTTCAGCCGATAACGGACAAACCTGGCTACAGAGAAATCAAAATTTAGGTAATCAGAATATTTTCGGATTGCTTGTAAAAGACGGTTTTATATTTGCGGGAACAGAAGGCAACGCTGTCTGGAAAAGAAGTCTGACGGATATAACAGGTATAAGTCAGTTAAGCTCTGAAACACCTGCAGAGTATAATCTCAAACAGAATTATCCCAATCCATTCAATCCGGTTACAAATATTTCATATGAAGTTTTAAAATCCGGAAATGTGAAAATCTCTGTATTTGATATCTCAGGAAAAAAATTGACTGACATTGTTAATCAGTTTCACAGTACAGGAAGTTATAATGTAACTTTCGACGGAACAGATTTTCCAAGCGGATCTTATTTTTACAGAATGGAATCTGCAGATTTCTCTTTGGTAAAAAAAATGATCTTATTGAAATGAAATCGAGATTCAATAAATTTTGTCTAACAATAAAACTTTAAATAAATATTCATGAAAAAAATAATTTTACTTCTGGCAATTATGATAATGATATCGGCTGAATCAGATGCGCAGCTTGTACAGTCAAATTTTACAGGTGTACTCGTTCCTTCTTATATTGGATCAGGTACATCTTCAAGACTTCCGTTTATTTACAGAGCGACGGTAACAGGTCTTGAGCCTTTCACTAAATACAGATATTATTCTAATGCCTGCAGATATACTGATTTCGGAGGCACGAATTCCGGTGCAGGAAATCCGATTTTTATAAACGGATCAAACTACAGATACTCTACATCCACTAATCTCGGCAATCCTTCAGGATATGATTCCATCACGACAGATGCATCAGGTTCATACACCGGCTGGTTTGGAATTGTGAATACAGGTAATGCAAGATTTACAGCGGGAAATTATGTTATACCTACCATTACTCTTGACAGTGCCGGTAACGGATCTGCAAAATACAGATTTGCATTAAACGACTCTATAAAAGTTCTCGGGTTTTCAGATTCGGCTAATTCTAATTCCTGTACAGGATTTTACGGAATTTCTCTTGCAAGCCCGAAAAATATTGTTTCTGTTTATGATAATGTAAATAATTCAGGAAGACCTTTAACAATGGTCTATGTTGAAAATGAAGGTCTTGACACTAATGTAATTTCATCGCTTGCAGTATTTTATAAGGATAGTGTGGATTCACGAAACGGAAGATGGGGAACTATGATTCCGAACATTCTATCGACAGGTGTAAGACGCGTAAATGTTCACAGAATCTCAGACGGTTCAATTGCAAATTTTAATACTGATGATGACGGTATCTGGCCAAGCGGAACCAGTACAATAAATCCGTCAGGCGGTTTAGTATCGCCGATACGATTATCGTCACAGGATATAATCCTCTCTGTGAAATTTGACAACACAATTCCGGAAAAATTTTCGCTCAATCAGAATTATCCGAACCCGTTCAATCCTTCTACAAACATAGATTTTGAAATACCTGTAAGCGGAGTATTAAAATTAAAGATTATGAATATTCTGGGTGAAGAAGCAGCTGTAATTCTAAACGGTTATTTTCATGCGGGACTTTATTCTGTTAAATTTAACGCAGGTAATTTAATGTCCGGCGTTTATTTTTATTCTCTTGAACTGAATGGAGAAGGGGGAAAATTTTTCAAAGAAACAAAGAAGTTAATTCTGATTAAATAAATCAGACGCTACTTTTTTCCGGTCATTTTTTCCGGAAATATATTTTTATATTAATCTAAAAATTTAACCAGATGTTAAAATTTAAAAAGTGCTTCATTCAGCTTGCTTTAAAACTTCTCCTGCTGATTTCAGTTTCTTTGATTTCAGAAAATTCTAAAGCAGCTCCGGGAGACAGTTTATTTTCCGGAATAAAAATTCATACTCTAAACATGATTTTTTCCCAGCCGAATTACTGGGACTCGCTTGTATATTATTATGAACAGGGGGATGAGCAGTATCTTGCCGCAACTGTCATAGCAAACGGAATTACTTTTAATAATGTCGGAGTGAGGCTGAAAGGAAATTCTTCTTACACTCATCCCAACAATAAAAAATCATTCCGGCTTAGTTTCAATGAATTTGTAAGCGGTCAGAAATGGGACGGACTTAAGGGAGTTCATTTGAATAATTTCTGGAACGATCCGACATTCATCAGGGAAAAACTTCATTTAGACTATTGTCAGAATGCAGGCATTACAGCACCGCGGGCAAATTATGTACGTGTCTATATTAATGATACATTGTTTGCATTTTATTCTCTGATAGAACATGTGGACAAAACATTTCTTGATGCAAAATACGGCAATGAAGACGGAGATGAATTCAAAGCTGTGGATGCATACGGATCTACAAGTCATATAGTGTCTGATTTCAGATGGTATGGAAATGATACAGCTTTATATACAAACCGTTATGAGCTGAAATCAGAGCTTGAAACTTCGCCATGGAGGAGACTGGTAAATTTTATAGACACGCTTAATCATTCAGCGAATATACATTCTTCATTGTCTTCGCTTGTCAATCTTAATGCATTTTACAAAGCAATGTCTGCTGATATACTTATGGGAAATCTTGATGCTTATGTTTATAACGGAAGAAACTATTACATTTATTTTTATCATCCGGAATATAAACTGAACTGGATAGTATGAGATGCAAGCCTGAGTTTCGGCGCACTGCCGGGAGGACCGTCCAATCCTGAAACTTTGCCTGTTACTTACGTCAGCAGCGATACAGGAAGACCTTTATTCGGAAGGATCATTAATGATCCGGCGCTGAGAACGGAATATCTTAATGCGTTCTGTAATATGTTTTATAATGATTTTACTACAGCAAAGCTGTATCCTAAAATTGACAGTATAGCAAATATTATCCGAACTTCAGTTTATGAAGATCCGAGAAAGATGTATTCAAATTCACAGTTTGAAACAAACATCAGTACAGATCTGATTATTTCCGGAAGCAGAAAGCCGGGTCTGAAATCTTTTATTTCAGCAAGGAGAACCAGTGTGTTATCACAACTAAATACTCTCGGAATAAACTGTGAGACTGGTATTTACGGAAATGAAACCGGAATAATTAATTTTAATTTATATCAGAATTTTCCGAATCCGTTTAACCCTGAAACTAAAATAAAATTCGAACTGAATCAAACAGGATTTGTAACGCTTAAGGTATTTAACATTAAAGGTGATGAAATAAAAACACTTGTAAAAGAAAAGTTGAATTCGGGAAGTTATGAAACTGTATTTGACGGCGCTGCTCTGCCGAGCGGATTATACTTTTATAAACTTGAAATTAACGGTTCGGGTGTTACAAAAAAAATGCTGCTAATAAAATAATCAGTCTACGGGAAAAAGAAAAATGACCGGGATTTTTTAAAAAAATAAATTCCGGTATTTAGAAGAAAATATTTTTAAAAATAATAATTAAAACTTAAGTTATTCAAATGCCTAAATTCAAATTTAACATAATATTAGCTTTATTATTTTTTACATTAATATTTGAAAATAATACTGCAGTTTCGCAGCCATATCCGGGATATACATTATATACGGCGAGTTCAACGAGAACAAATCTTCTTGACTTAAATAACAATATCGTAAAATTCTGGACACACACAAGGAGCGGCGGTTATTCGGTATATTTATTGAGAAACGGTGATCTGATGCGTCCGGCTGCTTCTACTGGATCGCCTATAAACGGCGGAGCTGCAGCAGGTATTGTTCAGAAATATTCCTGGAGCGGATCACTTATTTGGGAATTTACTTACAGCAGCAATACATACAGAACACATCATGACATCTGTCCTATGCCGAATGGTAATGTACTTCTTATAGCCTGGGAAGTCAAAACAGCTGCTGAAGCAGTTGCTGCCGGACTTAATCACAGTGCTGTGATCTGGCCGGATCATATTATTGAAGTTCAGCCGTCAGGAAGTAACGGCGGGACTATAGTCTGGAAATGGCATTTCTGGGATCATCTGATTCAGGACTTTGATTCGACAAAAGCAAATTACGGAGTTGTTGCTGATCATCCCGAACTATTAAATATAAATGAAGGCAGCGCAGGATCAGGGGACTGGATGCATATTAACGGAATCAGCTACAATGAGAGACTTGATCAGATAGTAATTTCTTCACATGAGCTTGATGAAATTTATGTTATTGATCACAGTACAACTACAGAAGAAGCTGCCGGGCATACAGGCGGCAGATACGGTAAAGGAGGGGATATACTTTACAGATGGGGACGGCCTTCTAATTATGGTGCGCCCGGACCACAGATTTTTAATGTAGTGCACAGCGGCTCATGGGTTCCTGACAGTGTACCGGGTGGTGGAAATTTAATGGCATTTAATAACAGAGAAGGAACAAATGCATCAATGGTCGTTGAGATCATACCGCCGCAGGACAGTCTTGGATTTTTTTACCTGGCTCCCGGAACGGCATACGGACCTGCGACACACACGTGGAGCTACAGCGCATCCGGTTTTTATTCAAATCATCTCGGGGGTCTTCAGCGCCTCCCAAACGGAAATACAATGATTTCAGAATCTACCAGCGGAAATTTGTTTGAAGTAAACTCTGCTGGAAATATCGTATGGAATTTTTCTCCCGGTGGACAGATCGTAAGAGTATTAAGATATGGTTTTGAGTATCCCGGACTTGTGGGGATTTCAAACACAAATTCTGCTATACCGGAAAATTATTCGCTTGAACAAAACTATCCCAATCCTTTTAATCCTGTTACAACTATAAGGTATTCAGTTCCAAAATCCTCTATAGTATCTCTGAAAATTTATGATGTTTTAGGGAATGAAATCAGGACAATTGTAAACGAAGAGAAACAAAATTCCGGTTCTCACAGCGCTGTCTGGGACGGCAGGACTGATAATGGAATGAATGCAGCTTCAGGAGTATATTTTTACAAACTGACTGCAGATAATTATGCCAATACGATGAAAATGATCCTTACAAAATAAAATTTAAAATAAAGTCCGGCTTGCCGGACTTTATTAATTTGTATTAATAAAAATTTTTAAGTCGTTATACAAAGTATAAGTTAGTAAACTCCTTATACCTTACTGATTCTTCTGACTGCTCAGATAATTATCTCTTTCCTTTTTCGTTTTGCTTTAATGGAACAGTAATTCCAAATTATTTTATCTATTCAACTTTAAGAAATATTTTATTGCAGTAATCAATCCCGGCTTTCTAATATAATTGTCAAAGCTCCGAGATAAATATTGAAATTGTAATGAGTAATTCTATTTTATAATTTAAGTAAAACATAATCCAAAAATTTTTGAAATCTGCTATGCGGAATGTTTATTCTCAAAACAGTCTTAATATAAATTAATGTTCATAACTTTCGAAGGAATTGATCTCAGCGGAAAATCCACACAGATAAGACTGCTTGAAGAATATTTAAAAAGTATAAACAAAAAAGTAATTTCGGTGCGTGAACCCGGCGGCACAGAGATCTCGGAAAAAATAAGAGATATTCTGCTTGACAAAATGAATCTTCATATGGAGTATGTTACGGAATTTCTGCTGTTTTCAGCTTCGAGATACCAGCTTACAAATGAAATAATAATTCCGAAATTAAAAAAGAAATATTTTGTTCTCTGTGACAGGTATTACGACTCATCGACAGCTTACCAGGGATTCGGCGGAAAGACGGATCTTAAGAGTATTTACAAAGTCAATAAAATAGCAACCGGAAAACTTGTTCCTGATATTACGTTTCTGATCAATATTACATCTGATGAGTTTGTAAGAAGAAAAAAACTTATAAATAAAGACGAAGACAGAATAGAACAGAAGGATATCGCTTATTATAAGAAAGTTATTAAAGGTTATCTGAAAATATCCCGAAACAATAAGAAAAGATTTGTTGTAATAGACGGCAGTAAGACAATTGACGAAATCCATTCTGTTATTATAAAGCATTTAAAAAAAATTAAGAAAGTATAATACCAATAAAAATGAATTATTTAAAAAGTAAATTAAAGAATGCATATCCTGTTCTGATTACTGCCGGCATTGCATTGTTTGCCGGATTCACTCTCAGAGGCGACGACGATATTTATCAGAAGATCAACAGGAACATGGAACTCTTCGGTCAGGTTTACCGCGAGATCGCGCTTAACTATGTGGATGAGATTGACGCGGATAAATTTATGACAGCCGGCATAGAAGGTATGCTGTCAACTCTCGATCCTTATACAAACTATGTGGATGAAAACAGCCGCGATCAGATAGATCTGATAACTACGGGAAAATACGGCGGTATCGGCATTACAGTAAATGTCAGAGACAGTCAGGTAGTTATATCTGAAGTTATGAACGGATATGAAGCGCAGAAAAAAGGACTGAGAGCCGGTGATATTTTTCTGGAGATCGACGGCGTGAAAATGGAAAGCGATAAAGTAAAAAACATGAGAAGTTTTGTAAGAGGTCCTGTCGGGACTGAAGTGAATGTAAAAATTCAGAGAGGTGATGAGATACTTGACTTTGTGCTCACAAGACAGGAAATTATTTTAAAGAACGTTTCTTATTACGGATATCTTGAACCTGAGAGTGACGGCATTGCATATATTAAGCTTGACAGATTTACAAATATATCCGAAAGCGAAGTGGAAAATGCAATCAAGACGCTGAAAAGTGAAAGAGAAATGAAAGGACTTGTGATCGATCTCAGAGATAATCTCGGAGGTCTGCTCGATGCTGCAACAGGAATTCTTAATAAGATTGTGGATAAGAACAGTCTACTGGTGATCACTAAAGGAAAAAGAGCTGATTCGGAAAAAAAATATTTTTCAAAAGAAGAACCGATGGTAGGTTCTCAGATACCGGTAGCGGTAATAATAAATAATAAATCTGCGTCAGCATCTGAAATAGTTGCAGGAGCAGTGCAGGATCTTGACAGGGGAGTAATAGTCGGCAATAAATCTTTCGGCAAAGGTCTTGTTCAGCAGATCAAAGATCTGGATAAAAAAGCGCAGATGAAAATCACAAGTTCAAGATATTATACTCCTTCAGGACGATGGATTCAGGAGAAAGATTATTTCAAGGAAAACAAATACGGTGTGTTCATTGATAAGGAAAAATACAATCAGACGGAATTCAAAACTCTGGGAGGAAGAATAGTAAAAGCATTCGGAGGAATTACACCTGATCTGGAAATAACAACTGACCCTGAAAGCGAAATACATTTTGCTCTGCTTTCAAAGGATATGTATTTTAAATTTGCAGATGCCTATATTAAAAATAATCCCGGCGTTACGAGTATATTCCCTGATGAAAATTTGTTTGTTCAGTTTAAGGAATTTTTACGTGAACAGAATTTCAATTATAATTCTGGCATTGAAAGAAAAATAAAAGAGATAGAAGAGCTTGCATCTGAAAAAAATTACGGGTCTGAAATGAAGGATCTTTTGGACAAGCTTGAGTTTGAAGCAAATGCTGGAGAATCTGCTGAACTTGAAGCATCCAGAAACGCTGTTATTTTAAAAATCACAGATGAAATTAATAAAAGAATAATCAATGAAAAAGATCAGATGAGAACAGCTTTAACTTATGATAAAATGGTTATTGAATCAAAAAAAATACTTGAAGATCCGGTTCAGTACAGAGCAATACTGGGGAAGTAATAAAGATTAAATAAATAAAAGAAACAGTTCAGTTAGATGAAGATTGGCATACTCGGAGGCGGTCAGCTTGCAAGGATGATAATTGAAGAATGCAATAAATATGCATTTGAATTTTATGTGCTTTCGAATGAAAAAAATTCTCCCGCAGGACAGATTACAAAGTATGAAACTGAAGGCGACTGGAATGATGAGAATATTTTAAAGGAGTTTGCCGGTAAATGCGATATCATTACGCTTGAAAATGAATTTATAGATTATAAAAAATTAGAGGCGATCGAAAATACGGGTAAAAAAGTTTTCCCCTGTCCGGAAAATATCAAGCTCATACAGGATAAATATATTCAGAAAAAAACTCTTCACGCATCCGGAATTCCGGTTGCGGATTTTATTAAGGTAAATGAAGTTTCGGATATAACTGATTTTTCGAAAAAGAACGGCTTCCCTCTTATTCTCAAGTCAAGAACAATGGGTTATGACGGCAAAGGCAACATCACTCTGAATTCTGAATCTGAAATTGAAAAAGCTTTCGGAGAGTTGAGAGAAAGAGGCGAGCTGATGTGTGAAAAGTTTGTAAATTTTGATAAAGAAATTGCAACTCAGGTTGTAAGAAATAAATCCGGAGAGATAAAAGTCTATCCTGTAGTGGAGACAATACAGAAAAATCATATATGCGAGCTTGTTATTTCATCAGCTAAATTTAATAAGGAGATAACAGAAAGAGTAAATGAAATTGCAGTCAGGATAGTATCGGATTTAAAATATACCGGAGTGATGGGGATTGAAATGTTTCTCAGAGGTAATGAAATTTTAGTAAATGAGTTAGCGCCGAGAGTTCATAACTCAGGACATTATACCATAGAAGGTTCTTATACTTCGCAGTTTGAAAATCATATAAGAGCGGTGCTTGACCTGCCGCTGGGAAATACTGAAAAAATTTCGGAAAATTGCGTGATGATAAATCTTCTGGGAAAGAGAGACGGTGAGAGTAAAATAAGAAGAACGGGAAAAGTACTCTCGTTAAAAAATACTTACCTTCATATTTACGGTAAAAAGCTCACAAGAGCCGGCAGGAAAATGGGACATATAACCGTCATTGATAAAGATCTGAATACAGCAATTAACACGGCATACAGTTCTGCAGACGAACTGGAATTTTAATAATTAAATATCACTGTCATGATATCCTTTATAATATTTTTAGTAGTAATAATAATTTTAATGACTATTCTCAAAGGTCAGTTTAAGGAGAATATACATTTTGATAAAATTATAAACACTCTCAGATTAGCAGCAGGTATAGGAATTCTCCTCGCAGTTTTATTTGCGTCTGTTGTGCAGATTGGTCCCGGAGAAGTCGGCGTGCAGATTTTATTCGGTAATGTGCAGAACAAAGTGCTCAGGAGCGGACTGAATTTCGTAAATCCGCTGGTTGAAGTTCAGGAACTTGACATCAAAACTCAGGCATATACAATGAGCGGTCTTAATGATCAGGATAACAATGAAATTAAAATTAAAAAAAGCGATCCGATTCAGACGCTTTCTTCTGACGGACTGACGCTTATACTGGATGTAACTGTCTGGTACAGGATCGATGCTGAAGCTACTCCTGATCTGATAAGAAATATCGGAATTGATTACGAATCTAAAATTGTGCTTCCTGCAATCAGGACGGCAATCAGAGACGTAGCTGTTAACTTTGTAGCTACGGATATTTATTCATCAAAGAGAGATGATTATGTGAATTTTGTTTCAAAAAAACTTGAGACGTCATTTCAGGGAAGAGGCATAATACTCGAAAAAGTTCTGCTGAGAAATGTGGAGCTGCCGCAGAAAGTAAGGGAAGCTATAGATGAAAAAATATCTGCTGAGCAGAGAGCACAGCAAATGGTTTATATACTACAGAAAGAAAGACAGGAAGCTGAAAGAAAAACAGTTGAAGCAACTGGCGTAGCCGAAGCGCAGAAGATAATTAACAGCACTATAAGTAATTCATATCTTCAGTGGAAATATATAGAAACTCTTAAAGAACTGGTAAACTCTCCGAACAATTCTTTCATAATAGCGCCATATGATCAAAAGCTTACTCCACTTTTAAATTTTAGTCAGGGAAAATAACCGATGGAAGGATTTCAGGAAGTTTACACTACATATGATCCGATGGAAGCAAGTCTTATAAAAGCAAAATTAAGCGATGAAGAGATACAGTTTGAAGTGACGGGTGATTTTAATATTGCAATGTCTATGGAAACATTCAATACTGAGCTCGGCAGAATGGCGCTTAAAAGACCTATAAAATTTTTTGTTCATGAGAAAGATATAGAAATTGCAAAGGTAGCTATAAATACGGACAAGTCTTCGTTTTTTGAGGATGATATGGAATATTGACGGGGAAAATTTTTCAAAAAGAAATGAGAAACATGAGAATAAAAAATTTGATAAAGTTTTTTGTGCCGCTTGCAGTGATAGGAGCGGTGGTGTATATGAACAGGGGGAATTTTGGCGGAGGCGGTATGACGGAATTGCATTCCGTCATAAACAATGCCGGAATAAGTTTGCCGCAGTATGAGAATAATTCAGAATTAAAACTTACAGAAATGACGGACAGCACAGTCTATGAAGATCCCGTAAAGCTGCATTTCGATGCTTTGCTGGTCGACACGCATAATGACCTGATATGGCAGGTATATAATAAAGGAGCGGATTTTAATGTCCGTAATAGTTTTACGCATTCTGATATTTTTAAATTCAGAGAAGGCGGACTTGATATCCAGGTCTTTGCAGTATGGATACCGCTGAATAAAGCAAAAAGCTCGTTTGATTTTACAATGTCTCAGATAGAAAGGCTGAAAAAATTTCAGACTGAAAGCAACGGTGAATTTGAATTTGCAAAATCTTATGATGATATAATGAGAATTACCGGCAATAAAAAAATATGCGGACTGATAGGAATTGAAGGAGGTACAGCCGTTGAAAGTGATGTTGAAAATGTCCGGAGGTTTTTTGATGAAGGCGTAAGATATATAGGACTTACATGGAATAATTCTAATCTCATTGCAACCTCCGCTAAAGATGCAGTTACCGCAGGTAAAAGCAGCGGACTTACTGAATATGGAAAAGAAGTTGTTAAGAAAATGAATGAAACCGGGATGCTGATAGACGTTTCTCATCTGAGTGAAGCGGCATTCTGGGATGTGATGGAAATTTCCTCCGATCCGGTGATCGCTTCACATTCGAACTGCTATTCCTTAAATCCACATTACAGAAATCTTACTGACGAACAGATCAAAGCAATTGCTGAAAGCAATGGATATATCGGCATAAATTTTTATGATGAATTTCTTGTAAAGGGCGGTAAAAAATACGGAGCCAGTATTGATGATATTATCAGACATATAGATCATATTAAAAGTATAGCCGGAGTGGATTATATCGGCATCGGATCGGATTTTGACGGCGGTATTTCTGCACCATCAGATCTTCAGGACGCAACGCAGTATCCTGAGCTTACTAAAAAATTATTTGAAAAAGGTTATAATCCTGAAGAAATAAAAAAAATACTCGGATTGAATTTTCTTAGAGTTTTTAAACAGGTTTGCGGTTAAATTTTTTTTACTTATCCAGCTTTAAAATCTCGTCACGCAGTTCCGCAGCTCTCTCAAATTCCAGGTCTTTCGCGGCGTTGATCATTTCTTTTCTTAACTGTTCTATCAATTCTTTTCTCTGCTCTGAATTTATTTTCTTATTCACAGGATCGGTTATTATGCTTAATGCTGATTTTTTTTCTTCCTTTCCTTTCTTGTTGTATTCGTTATTTGATTTTGAATCCGCGACAATTGTCGCTGACATGATTTCCTCTAAGGTTTTAAGCACAGTCTCGGGAGTTATTTTGTGTTCCTTATTATATTGTATCTGTATTTCTCTTCTTCTCGCAGTTTCCTTTATTACCTTATCCATCGATTCGGTTACTTTATCCGCATACATGATTACAAGTCCGTTCACATTTCTTGCCGTTCTTCCCGCTGTCTGCATCAGAGATTTTTCCGAACGGAGAAATCCTTCTTTATCCGCATCAAGTATTGCAACCAAAGATACCTCCGGCAGATCAAGACCCTCTCTTAAAAGATTTACTCCGACCAGAACATCGAAATTTCCCAGTCTCAGACTTCTCAGTATTTCCACACGGTCGAGAGTATCAACTTCAGAGTGCATATATTTGACTCTTATCCCGATACCTTCAAGGTAATCAGTAAGATCCTCGCTCATTCTTTTCGTAAGTGTTGTTACCAGAACTCTTTCGCCTCTTTTGCTTCTCACCCTGACTTCGTTGATCAGATCATCTATCTGATTTTTAACAGGTCTCACCTGTATTTCAGGATCAAGCAGTCCTGTCGGTCTTATGATTTGCTCGACTACAACTCCTTCGCTTTTTTCAAACTCATAATTGCTCGGCGTTGCGCTGACAAAGACAGCCTGTTTTATCATTGATTCCCATTCTTCAAATGTCATAGGCCTGTTGTCAAGCGCCGACGGCAGACGAAATCCGTACTCTACTAATGTTTTTTTTCTCATCCTGTCACCGTTATACATTCCTCTGATCTGGGGTATAGTTACATGCGATTCGTCCACCACAAGCAGAAAATCTTTTGGAAAATAATCAAACAGACACGACGGTCTTGTACCCGGAGCGCGTCTGTCCATGTGTCTGGAGTAATTTTCAATGCCGTTGCAGTAGCCGATCTCCTGTATCATTTCAATGTCAAAGTTAGTCCGCTGTTCAATCCTCTGTGCCTCGATCATTTTACCCTGAGCTTTGAAATATTCTATCTGCTTCTCAAGCTCCTGACGGATATCAACTATCGCTGCGTCAACTTTATCCTGACTTGTGAGAAAATATTTCGCCGGATATATAACTACGCTGATATCATTTCCTGTCACCTTTCCGTCTTCCCTGTTTATATAAGATATTTTTTCAATCGTGTTATCAAAGATCTCGATTCTCACACCGGTATTATTTTCATAAGCCGGGATTAGATCAATATTATCACCTCTTACTCTGAACGTGCCTCTTAGAAAATCAGTGTCATTCCTTACATAATGAATATTTACAAGCTTTGACATTAATGCTTTTCTCGATATCCTGTCACCGGTTTTAAGAAGCAGCATCTGCTCTGCATATTCTTCCGGCGCGCCGATACCGTATATACAGCTGACAGACGAAACGACTATTACATCTTTCCTTCCTTCAAGAATGGATGCAGTCGCTCTTAACCGCAGTCTGTCTATCTCTTCGTTAATTGAAAGGTCTTTTTGAATGTAAGTATCTGAAGATGGAATATATGCCTCGGGCTGATAATAATCGTAATAAGATATAAAAAACTCTACGCGGTTGTTCGGAAAAAATCTTTTAAACTCTCCGTAAAGCTGCGCTGCAAGTGTCTTGTTGTGAGACATTACAAGGACCGGTTTGCCGATATTCTCTATTACATTTGAAATGGAATAAGTTTTTCCCGAACCGGTCACACCGAGAAAAGTCTGATACTTATCGCCTCTTATAATTCCTTCTGTCAGTTCCTTGATCGCTCTCGGCTGATCACCGGCAGGCTTGTATTTGGATTCAAGTTTAAAATTCAATATAAGTCGGATTAATTTCTTTATTTATTAATTTAATGTTAATGGGCTGCCATGGTTTGAAGAAATAAAAACTCTTTATTTTTTCAGGTTTGGGAATTTAATATTTGTCTTCGACGGTAAAATTCAGCTTATTTCAGTAATGAGATTTATTTCTTTCAGAACAGAATTTATGTAGTTCAATTTTGGAATTTCACCAGTGCTTACAACCGCTTTGCCTCTTGTGTGAGCGATAATGGCAATCTGTTCGCATTGTATGTTACTATATCCGGTTGCTTTTCTCAGCTGAATTATAACATCGTCCCAGATATGGTTTGAATTAAAAAGTATAAGCTTATGCAGGACTGCATTTTTATCAGTTGAATTATATTCGGTTTCTGTAATTGTACTATTCATAAAATTTAATTCCTCGAAAACATGCAAAGCTGTTCGCAGATCTGATCCTGAATACTTCTCGGTAATTCTCTCCCGCTGCCGAATCCGTTCATAACAATATAAAACAGAAGCAGTTCGTTATCTCTCGATACCGCATAGCCCGAAAGCGCACTTACTGAATTCAGCGTGCCTGTTTTGGCATGAACATTACTTTCAGCTTCAGTGCCGATCATTCTGTTTCTCAGAGTGCCGTCTTTGCCGGCTATGGCGAGCGATCCGTAAAAATAATCAAATGTCTTCAGATCATCATACATATATTTCAGCAGACGGATATACAGATCGGAATTAACCGTATTAAATCTTGTAAGACCGGAACCTTCCAGTATTTCAAAGGTGTTCCTGTCATTTCCCATTGCAGTCAGAAAATTAATCACGGCTGATTCTCCTTTATCCAGACTTCCGGGAGGCGAATCAAATGCCGCGCCTGCAACTTTAAAAACTGTAATTGCTGAATGGTTATCACTTTCCTTATTCATCTGCGCCAAAACATTATACATGGAATGCGAAACTTCAGCTACTTCCTTTGCGCCTGCCGGAGTCACACCTGAGATTACAATTCCGTTAAGTTTTATATTAAGCGCCATTAACTCATCCGCAAGCAGATTGCCCGCAGATGCCGCAGGATCATAATTGCCGGGATTTTTATTTAAATTAAGTGCGCTGACATAAGGCCAGTAATTGCTCTTTGTATCACCCTGATAATAATTTGATAATCCGAAATACTGGTTATCCAGATAAGATTCATCATATACTATATTTCCTGTAACTGCCCTGATATTTTTTTCAGAAAATAATTTAGCAAGATAGCTTATATCGGATGAATTAAGATCCGGATCTCCGTATCCCTTTAAATAAATATTCCCGTCTACTATTCCGTCACTGATATTACTGTCGTCTGTATATATTACCGTACGGAAATTATGATCTTTACCTAGATACTCCAGAGCAATTGCTGCCGTGATCATTTTGGTAATGGATGCAGGTATCATTTTAATCCTGGGATTTTTCTCGTATAAGAGATCATACTTTTCTGCACTCGCAACCTGCACGGAAACTGTGCAGTTGATACCGCTTAGTATAAGCTCAATGTTCTCTGCAAGTATATCAACGTTATCCTTTGCCCGGGATCCTGCAGGAATAATAAAAATGGTAATGAGAATCAGCAGTACTGCTTTTGAAAAAATTTGTTTTGGTGTTTCTGATTTAAGAAAATTCTTTGTCATTCTTGTTTAAAATTTTTTTATAAGCTTTTTTCAGTAAGTTTTCGGATTCGGAAAATGTTACAAGATTTAACCCTTCCTCCAGACCGCACCACTGAAAATTTACTATTTCCTTTTTATCTATATAAACTGTTTCAGAAAAAACTTCTGCTATAAAATAATCAACCGACTTTTCTACTCTGTGATTTTTCCCTGAGTTAAATTTATACACCTCGCTTAATTCGATTCTGTCCGAAATAAATTTTACATTAGTAATTCCTGTTTCTTCTTTCAGTTCGCGTATTGCAGTCTGTATATCGGTTTCTCCTTTTTCTTTATGCCCTTTCGGAAATGCCCAGTGACCCTGCCTGTGTTTGATTATCAGAAATACCGGCTTTCCCGGTTTCATATGAAAAATAATCACGCCGATCGATCTGTCCTTCTTAATGTTCAATTGTTTTTAAAATTCGTTTTACTTTTTTGCTTTATTCCAGATTACATCCATTTCTTCAAGAGTCATGTCTTCGATAGCAATTTTATTCTCCTCTGCAAATTTTTCAATGCTGTTAAATCTCTCTTTGAATTTACCGACAGTCCTTCTCAATGCGTCTTCGGGATTTATTTTATGAAACCTCGCAAAGTTAACTATTGAAAACAGGACATCGCCGAATTCATCTTCGATTTCCTTATGCGATTTATTCAAACTGACATTGACTTTTAATTCTTCCAGCTCTTCGCGTATTTTATCAAACACCGGCACTTCGTCTTTCCAGTCAAAGCCGACTTTAGATGCTTTCTCCTGTATCCTGTATGCTTTAAGTAACGCCGGCAGCTGTTCGGGGATTCCTTCGATCACGGATTTTCTGCCTTCTTTCTTTTTCAGATTTTCCCAGTTGCGTTTTACTTCATCACTGTCTTTCACTTTCACATCACCGAATACGTGAGGGTGTCTGTTTATTAGTTTCAGTGTTTCAGATTCAATGACATCTTTCAGCGTAAATTCTTTTTCTTCTTCAGCTATATTTGAATGGAAAACCACCTGAAGAAGTAAATCTCCAAGTTCTTTTTTTAGTTCTTCCGGGTTATTATTGTCAATAGCTTCAAGCACTTCATATGTTTCTTCAAGCAGACACCTTCTTAATGACAAATGTGTCTGTATCCTGTCCCACGGACAATCAGTCCTTAGTTTTTTGACAATCTCAACGAATTCATTGAATTCATCCGTTAATGTTGTATTATTTTTTTTCAAAATTATGTTTTCATAAGATAAAAATTTTAAATTTTATTGTCAGTGTTTAAAAGCTTATGCACGTTTTAAATTTAATTTTATGAATTTACATTATAAAAATACCTGCCATTTTTGAATAATTAATATGAGTTTCTAATTTTATATGTCTGTTTTAAATTGATTAAATAAAAAATCAGGTATATGTTTGCCTGATCGGATTTTTTTAAATGAGCAGAAAATTTCAAAAAACGAAAGAGGATTTTACATGTCTTTACTGCGGCTGCAAAGTTTCAGGCGACGGATATACAAATCATTGTCCCGAATGTCTTTACAGCAGACATGTAGATATAAATCCCGGAGACAGAATGTCTGACTGCGGTGGTATTATGAAACCCGTCGGGTTGAAAATATCTTCAGGCGACTATATAATTATTCACAGGTGCGTCAAATGCGGTTTTGAAAAAACGAATAAATCCGGAAAACATGATAATTATGAAAAGCTTATCGAACTCAGCGTCAGCAAAGACTTGCGCTAACATATAATCTGAATTGAATAACAGAATCAAATAGCATATTTTTGTTTATTCTTAAAACATTAAATCAATCAAATGAAAATAGGTGTACCAAAAGAAATCAAGCCGAATGAGAACCGAATAGCTCTTACTCCTGTCGGTGCGGAAGTTTTAAAAAGACACGGACACAAAGTATATATAGAAACAAACGCCGGCACAGGAAGCGGATTTTCTGATTCAGAATATAAAAAAGCCGGTGCTGTAATTCTTAAAAAAGCTAAAGAAGTTTTTGATACCGCTGATATGATTATGAAAGTAAAAGAACCAATAAAACAGGAATACGGTCTGATCAGAAAAAATCAGGTTGTCTTTACTTACTTTCATTTCGCGTCTTCAAAAGATCTTACCGAAGCAATGATAAAATCAAAATGTATTGCAATCGCTTACGAAACCGTTCAAAAAGAGGATCTGTCTCTGCCTCTGCTCATTCCGATGAGCGAAGTAGCCGGCAGGATGGCTCCGCAGGAAGGCGCGAAATATCTGGAGAGGACAATGGGCGGAAGAGGCGTGCTGCTCGGAGGAGTCCCGGGAACTGAACCTGCAAATGTGATTGTACTTGGCGGAGGTATCGTTGGAACAAATGCCGCAAAAATAGCCGCAGGTTTCGGAGCAAAGGTAACTATTATGGATAATAATCTTTACAGACTCAGATATCTCGATGATGTTATGCCGAGGAATGTTACTACTATGATGAGCAATCCTTTTAATATCAGAGAAGCAATCAAAACCGCCGATCTTGTTATCGGAGCTGTATTGATAGCGGGAGCAAAAGCTCCGAAACTTATCACAAAAAATATGCTGAAGCTTATGAGACCCGGTTCGGTAGTAGTGGATGTCTCTGTGGATCAGGGAGGATGCATCGAAACCTGCAGACCGACCACTCACGCGAATCCGACTTATGTAGTAAATGATGTCCTTCATTATTGCGTTGCGAATATGCCGGGAGCAGTTCCTTTTACTTCTACTATCGCTCTTACAAACGCTACTCTTCCATATGCAGTAGAGCTTGCGAATAAAGGCTGGCATAAAGCGTGTACGGAAAATCCGGAACTCAAACTCGGTCTTAACATTATAAACGGAGAGATCACTTATAAAGGAGTTGCTGACGCATTTAAATTCAAATATACTGATGTGGATGAAATGATGTAAATATTTCATTTTATATTAATAATATTAAAGCCTGATAAAATTTATCAGGCTTTTTCTGTTTTACGGGTATATCTTTAAAGGAATATATTATCAGACAAGATTTTGGCACAGAAACATAAATCAACATTTTTAAGTGTTTTCTCTTCCGCAGAAATTATTTTGTAAGCATTCATAAAAGTGTGTAAAAAGAAGTTGGAAAAAAATGCCTCCCAAAAAAGTAAATTGTTTTTCAGCCGTCGGGCGTGAACAACAACAAACCGAAACGTGCTTTGGAAGCGGTATGACTTTCGGCTAACAAAAATATTACTTTGGACTCCGCCTTGCCCACCACATATTAAGGCGAGGGCTGAGGAAACGACGAAGGTCATGAAACTGAAAATTCAGCGGCACAGACCTTTCGAGCGGGATTTATTATTATAAAATAAAAGCCGGAGATTTTGAGCAGGTGAGGAAGATGATTCTTCTTAAATAATTACGAATTACGAGTTACGAGTTACGAGTTACGAATTTCAAATTACATAAAAATATTTTATACCGCAGAGAGAGATACTTTGCGGGATTTTTATAACTGCCCGTTAACAATCTTTCAGACTGTCCGAGAACAAATTTATTTAAACTATCTATACAGCTCAAAGTAATTTAATTTTAATTTTTTTTTTAATTTAGTCTTTAAGACTTTAATAGGTTGTCTATGTTTTCAGACTGTCAGTCTTTCTGATTGGTAATGCATATGCAGATCAGGTTCCGCCTGAACTTAACTTAAAACCTTAAGATAAAAATTCTACGGGATAACTCTGCTGTGACTGAAAAAAAAACATCTTGCACAAGAAATTAACTTGTATTTTTTTTTTTTTATATATAATTATATCAAAGTACAAAAAAAGATTTTCCCGCCCAAACGAGAACGTCTGAAAAAATCATAACATTAATATGATGCAAATATGAAAAAGATAATTTTAATTCTTTTCTTATACACTCTTACATTTTCAATATCTGAAGCGCAGTGGATACTTCAAAACTCATTTACTAATAACAATTTATATGATGTTGAGTTTTATAACAGGAATACCGGCTGGGCAGTCGGCGACGGCGGAACGATTTTAAAAACAACAAACGGAGGAACTAACTGGAATCACGTACCAAACCCTGCTGTAGGAAAACCATTGTCAAGTATTCATATTGTAGATTCTAATGTCTGCTATGTCGTTGGTTGGTTTGAAACGATTATAAAAACTACAGACGGAGGCATTTCCTGGATAGTCATCAGAAATAACGGCTGGGGATTTGGATCAAGTTATAATGCAGTTTTTTTTATAGATGAAAATACGGGCTGGATAGCTGGAACAGGTCAGAAAGTTTTAAGGACTACAAACGGCGGTGATTCCATTACTACTGATTATCTCTTTGCAGGAAATCTGTATGATATGTATTTCAAAGATGCTCTGACAGGTATCGTGACCGGATCAGGAACAGATATGTTTAAAACAACAAATGGTGGATTGAGCTGGAATAATATAGTTATGCCAATTGGATTTAGAATTCCTGATTTTTATAAATTAACTTTTGTATATGATTTAACCGGATGGGTTGCGGGTTCAGACCGTCGTATTTTCAAAACCACGGATTTTGGGGATACTTGGTTCTATTTTGACTCAATGGCAGTCAGTCCTCAAATGCGTTGTATAGAATTCATAGATGAAAACACCGGCTATGTGGGGGGAGAGCAGGGTTATCTTTTTAAATCTACGAATGGCGGAGAAAATTGGGTCAGGGAAAATACTTCCTCGTTCCCTCCAAATGAAATTATTTCTATGTTTTTGTATGACAATATGGTTGGTTGGATTGTTGGAGGAGAAGCTAAAATATATGGAACAACTACCGGAGGACAGACTTTGGTTAATATTATAAGTTCGAGCAATATTGAATCAACAGGATATTCCATATCACAAAATTTTCCCAACCCATTTAATTCGAAAACAAAGATATATTATAAAATAGGAAAAGAGGCATTTATACGAATTAATATTATTGATTTATCAGGCAAAGAAATAAAAACATTAATAAATAAAAAACAGAATACTGGTAATTATGGAATAGATTTTGACGCTTCAGATTTAAGTTCTGGAATTTATTTTTACTCTCTTTATATCAATAATAAAATAATGGATAACAAGAAGTTTGTGCTTTTGAAATAAAAGAAGAATAGACAGAATGACAAGAGGTCCTTAAAAATCTCTTTTAAAAAGTTTTAAATAAATTTTCCCGCAGAGAGAGATACTTTGCAGGATTTTTATAAACCGAAACGTGCTTTGGAAGCGGTATGACTTTCGGCTAACAAAAATATTACTTTGGACTCCGCCTTGCCCACCACATATTAAGGCGAGGGCTGAGGAAACGCCGCCGGAGATTTTGAGCAGGTGAGGAAGATGATGCTTCTCAAATAATTAGAAATTAAAAATTAGGAATTAAGAATTTTTATATAAGATTTTCCTGCAGAGAGAGATACTTTGCGGGATTTTTATTTTATATCTTTTTCAAATCAGAGTCCGGCGATAAAGCCGCCGAGACTTTGCCCTGGGATATAATTTTTTTTCTACTCTTATATATATCTTGTATATCATATTCAGCCGTTGTTGGTCTTAGTGAGCGTAGCGAGCGTGACCAACAATAAACCGAAACGTGCTTTGGTAGCTGTATGACTTTCGGCTAACAAAAATATTACTTTGGACTCCGCCTTGCCCACCACATATTAAGGCGAGGGCTGAGGAAACGACGAAGGTCATGAAACCGGATTCAGCGGCACAGACCTTTCGAGCGGGATTTATTATTACACAATACGGGCAGGCGGATTTACTCATACGAAGAGGATGATGCTGTTGAAGTAGTTAATAGTTAATAGTTAGTAAAAAACAGATCGGTTGCTTAAAATTCGTGTAATCCTTAAAACCATACAATCCGTGATTCAGACAATTACAAATAAAAAGTTATAAGTTACGAGTTACGGATTTAAGTT